>NZ_NEDJ01000005.1 GCF_002114285.1 Halorubrum ezzemoulense DSM 17463 | reverse complement strand
AAAGATGGAGTGTCCTGGTAGCGGGCTGAGAGGTGGACATGAGAAGTGGCGACGGTGTACGTGATGCGAATGTGACAAGGGTGTTGTGGAGGATTTTTTTTTTTTTCAAGCAGAGGCCGGCATACGGGTGGACTTCGAGTCTCGTGGGCTCGGAGATGTGTATAGGGGACGGGCGTTCAACCGCCTCGGCGACCGCGGTGCCGAGGACCGGCGCGCGAGCGAGCGCGTCGACGACGCCGGGGCGACACGCGACCCGCCACAGCGGTCCCGGCGATCGCTCGCGGGCCGCGAGCACCGCCGGGAGGAGTCGGAGCGGGACGCCGACCGCGACGACCCCGGAACGCCCCGCCAACGCGGCCTCGACCGACTCGGTCAGGGGGTCGTCGGGACGCGGAAGGGCGTCGGCGACCTCCGTCGCGTCGCCGACGCAGTCGGGGTCGGCAGCGGCAGGAGCACCTGCCGAGGCGGACCCGTCGCTTCCGGCGTCCTCGGGGGTGCGTGACGGCCCGGACCCGTCGCTTCCGGCGGCTGCGTCGGCCTCGGGTTCAGCGTCGTCCGCGCCCACACCGTTTCGACCGTCGCGATCCGAAAGAGCGTTGCGCCGACCGGGGTCGGGAGTAGAGAGGTGTCGGCGGCTGGGTCAGGGGGCCCGGGCGAACACGAGGTAGCCCGTGTGGCCCACGCCCGCGGTGGAGGGGCGCGAGCCGCGGTCGGAGAAGTCCATCTCGCGCTGGATCGTCTCTAACGTCTCGACCTCGGTGAAGCCGGCCTCACGGGCCGCGAGCGCCGCCTCGCGGGTCCCCTCGACGAACGGCGAGTAGACGGCGAGGCGGCCGCCGGGCGCGAGCAGGTCGTCCGCGTGCTCGACGACCGCGGGAGCGTCGCCGGTGTCGAGCGTCAGGGCGTCGAACGGCTCGCCGTCGGCGAGCGCGTCCAGCTCGTCGGTGAGGTCGCCGGTCCGGACGTCGACGCGGTCGGAGACGCCCGCCGTCGCCATGTTCTCGCGAGCGACGTCGGCGAACTCGGGGTCGATCTCGTAGGTGGTCACGTCGGCGCCGGCGCGCCCCAGGTACGCGGCGAGGATCCCGGTCCCGGTGCCGGCGTCGAGGATGCGGTCGCCGCCGGACGCGCCTGTATGCCCCATCACGAGGCCCACGTCGCGGGGCATCATCGGCGCGCCGGTGCGTTCGAGGTGGTTGAACAGGTCCGGGCCGCGGAGCGCGCGGACCTCGAAGACGGTGCCGAGGTGCGTCTCGACCTCGTCGCCGGCCGAGACGTCCTCGGGGACCTCGATCACGCCGAGGTCGGTGCCGAACTCCTCGCCCGGCTCCAGTAGGTACTCGCGGTCCGCGTGGACGAGCAGGTACGCGGCGTCCGTCACTGGAGGTCCGAGATCGCCCGCGCGGGCTCGCCGTTGGCCGCCTCCAGCGCCTCGCGGGCGTCGTCCTTCGAGACGCCAGCCTGCTCGGCGACCAGCCGGACGTCCTCCTCCGGAATGCCATCGTCTTCGTCGGCCGCGTCCTCGGCTTCGATCGCGCTCGCGTCCGCACCGCCCTCGACTGCGGCCGCGCCGCCCGCGTCGGCCACCGCGTCGGGCGACCCGACGATCTGGTACGTCTCCTGCCCTTGGGCGTCCATCTTGGTGACCTGCGCGCCGTCGAAGACGAGGTCGTCGCCGTCGGCCGTCTCGATGACGACCCGCTCGGCGTCGAGCTCCTCGACGTCGATCCCCATCTGTTTCATCATCTGTTTCATCTTCCGCGGGTTCATGCCGCCGCCTCCGAACATGGTCACCGGTTCGGCCGGACGACACAAAAAGGGTGTCGACACGGGTCGAAGCAACGGCGCGTCGCGGACGCTCGCCGGTCCCGATCGCGGCGAACCGGACCGAGAGAGCGGGGTTGATACGTGTCGCGCGCGAGGCGGTGATATGTACCTCGCGGACCGCACCTGGCCGGAGCTCGGCGACGCGCTGGCTCCCGGCTCCGTCGCGCTCGTCCCGCTCGGCTCGACCGAACAGCACGGCCCGCACCTTCCGCTCGGGACCGACCACCTGATCGCCGAGGGGCTGGCGACGGCGGCCGCGGACCGATCCGACGCGTTCCGGACGCCGACGATCAACGTCGGCGTTAGTCCCCACCACCGCCAGTTCCCGGGGACGATGTGGGTCGACCCGCCGGAGTTCCGCGACTACGTCGAGTCGTTCGCCCGGAACCTCGCGTACCACGGGATCGACCGCGTGGTGTTCGTGAACGCCCACGGCGGCAACGTCCAGCACCTCCGAGAGGTCGGCCGCCGGCTCCACGAGGATGAGGTCGCCTACGCTGTCGAGTGGATGTGGGACGAGTCGATCCCGGAGCTGGTCGACGACCTCTTCGAGCGCAACGGCCCCCACGCGGGCCCCAAGGAGACGGCGATGGTCACCCACCTCGCGCCCGACCTCGTCCGCGAGGACCGGCTCGAGGACGCGCGCGACGGCGGGCTCGTCGACCTCGAAAGCGCCGAGACGACCGTCCACGGCGCGCGAACCTTCTACGACGCGGTCGACAACTCAGCGAACGGCGCGTTCGGCGACCCGACCGACGTGACGCCGGAGAAGGCCGAGCGCCTGTTCGAGGCGGCCGCCGACCAGCTCGTCCAGCTGGCCGAGTGGATCGGCGAGCGCGACGAAAGCGAGCTGTTCCCTGAGCCGCGCGTGGAGCGGTCGGACTGACGCGGGCTACTGGTCGGCCGCGTCTCGGGCGAACGCCTCGCCGAGTATCTCTCGGAGCGCCGCGTCGGCGTCCGCACGCCGCCCGTCGAGCACCGCGAACCGCTCGTCGCGGCGGCGTTCGAGCCAGCGCAGCAGTCTGGCCGCCCAGTCGAGCTTCCGCGCCTTCATCGGGTCGACCGTGGGGTCGTCGAACTCCCACCCCGGAAAGACCAGTTTGCCGGCCCCGAGGTGGTCGGCGAGGAACGCCGCGCGGTCGCCGTCGGTGAACCCGCCGGGGTTGCGGAGCGGCCCGACGGGCGCCGCCTGCGTCGTCGCCAGCGTCCACTCGTCGGCGAAGCGCGGGAGCCACTCGCGGACCGCCGGGAGGTTGTCGCCGTGGGCGTGCGCGGCGACTGGGACGCCATCGCGCGTCAGTTCCGCGGCCGTCTCCGGGTTCTTGTCGAGGTCTGTCACCATACAGTCGACCGCGACGCCGCGGTCAGCGAGCGCGTCCGCCGCGGTCGAGGCCGCGACGACGACATCGGCGTCGCGGGCGAGTTCGACCTCGTCGGCGAGACAGGGGGCCGCGCCCGCGACGGCGACCGTCTCGTCCGCCCAGTCACCGAGGCGGCCGAGCGGGAACGGAGTCGCGAGGTCGGCGGCAGTATCGCGGACGCGCTCGTCGTCGGCCCGGTCGAACCCGAAGTCGGCGAGGATCGCCTCGTAGACGGGCTCGAAGGTCGCGAAGTTCACGTGCGGGCCCCCCTCGGGACGCGCGACTGGGCGCCCGTCGATCGGCGCCGCCGCTCAGCGGGCGAGATATGGTATGGGCCGGAGTGGCACAGAGTACCCCTACCCGCGTGCCCCTCCGGCGTCCGGTCGATCGGTTGTCTACACGAGGGCATAAACTTTCTCTTAACTCACGTGTCGGTCGATACCGTCGATCGCGGCGTCAAGCGCCCGTGAAGCGCCGGATACCGCCTCTCTAACCGAGTCGAGCGCCGCGGGCGTCGCGATCAGGAGCCCGCGGCGGCCGTCAGCGGGGTCGTCACCGCCTGACGACGCCCCGCCGGTGCCGCCGTCGGTCGCGGACAGGGTCGCCGCGGCCGCCCGGTTCGGATCGCCCAGCGCGAACGTCGCGCCGGTCGCGTCGCCGCCGACGGTCGCGGCGCGGAGGGCACCGACGGCGGGGTCGTCGAGCCCGGTGAGTTTGTAGGTACGAACGACGGCGGTGTCGGCGGCGCCGCGGTCGCCCCGAGCGGCCTCCGGCGCGCCGATCCGGTCGAGGTGACGCTCGGCCTCGCGGACCGTCGTCACGTCGAGCTCCTCGACTCCGACCGCGTCGGAGTCGCCGCGAGAGTCGTGTCGGTCGCGGGCGAACTCGGCGCCGACGAGCGCCGCGTCGCGCGTCTCGGCCACGTCGTGGGTGCGGATCACGTGCGCGCCGCGCTCGACCGCCATCGACGTGGCGGCGAGCGAGACCGGCAGCGCCTCCTCGGTGCTGCGGCCCGCGATGGTCTTGAGGAAGCTCTTGCGGTTGATCGAGACGAGCAGCGGGCGGCCGTACCCCCGGAACTCCCGGAGCCGGTGGAACGTCTCCCGGTCGTCCTCGTGGGTCTTGGCCTCGGACCAGCCGCCGAACGCGGGGTCGAGGATCGTCTTGTCGGTGAGGCCGTTCATCGAGAGCGCCTCGTAGATGTCGTCGACGTCCTCGACCGCGCCCGGGCGTTCGAGGTCCGGCGGCGAGGCCATCTTCGACACCGCCACGTCGTGTTCGCGACAGACGCGGGGCATCTCGGCGTCGGCGAACCCGCAGATGTCGTTGACCATGTCGAACCCGCGCGAGAGCGCCTCGTCCGCGACCTCGTGATAGCGCGTCTCGATCGACCAGACGGCGTCGCCGGAGGTCGATTCGAGGGTCTCGACCGCGGTGTCGAGGCGGTCGAGTTCCTGTTCGGCCGAGAGCACGTCGAGGTCCTTGTTCGCCGACTCAAGCCCCACGTCCACGATGTCGGCGCCCTCGCCGATCAGTTCCTCGTCGACGTACGCGGCGGCCTCGCCGGGGTCGTCGTACACGCTGGGGTCGTACGGCGACTCCTCTGAGACGTTGAGCACGCCCATGATCCGGGGCGGATGGTCGTCGCCGATCCCGAGCCCCGCGGCGTCCACGTTTCGCATACGATCACCACGGGCGCGAGCGACATAAACGGGGCGAGTACCCGAGGCGCTCGCCGGAGAACTGCCCTCGCAATCGCTTATAAATGGTCGGCGGGCGGTGGTGCGTGCGACCGAGCGGCCGGAGCGAAGCGGAGGCCGCGAGGGGCACGCGCGAGGGAGTCGCGAACGCCCGAAAGGCGTGAGCGACGAGGCTGGGGAGGCGTGAGGTGCGGTCGCGGTCGGGTGGGACTCGAAGGGGCAGTCGCGAGGGGGCGCAGGCGACGCAAGCACCGCAGGGAGCGAACGGAGTGAGCGACCGAGGAACACAGCGAGCGTGCGCCCCCTCGCGACTGGGGGTTTGGAGGTGTTCGTCGCAGGGCCACGATCGGCTGGTTATAACTGATCGCACACGCCTCCGAACCCCATTTATAGATTAAACCGCACCGAGTCGCCGACCGCGACCTCGTGGCGGTCGGTCCACTCGTAGGGGACCTCCAGCACGTACTGCCCGGAGCCGGAATACCGTTGATCTTCACCGTCCTCGTTCGGTCCCGGTTCGGGCGCGTTGTGGATCGAGGTGATCTCTCGGTCGCCGTCGACGTAGACGATGTCGATGCCGAAGTCCATTTCGCGCATCACGTACGTCAGGGGGCCAGGCGAGTCGTGTACGAATAACATCCCGCCCCCGTTGGGCAGCGACTCGGCGCCGCTGAGGCCGAGGATTCGTTTGTCACGGGTGTCCGCGATTGCCGCCGTCACCGACCCCCGAGCTCCCCCGTCCGGACCTTCGACGGTCACGGTCGTCGTCTCGTAGTCGGCGTACGTTCCGGTCGGCCAGTCTGCGTCGTCGGCTCCGCCGTTCGCGCCGTCCGGCCCGCCACCCGCGTCGCCGTCGGTCGAATCGCCGCCGTCGCTCGTCGCGTCGTCGCCCCCGAGACAGCCCGCCGCGGCGCCCGTCGTAGCGGCCGCGGCCAGCCCGAGGAGTCGCCGCCGTCTCATGTCTGCGCCGAGGGGGGCCGGAGTGATAAACGGCGGCGTCGGCGTCGCGCCGTCACGGGTCCGGGGAGGGGCATGTCACTCGGTGCGCCCACGACCCGTATGAACTCTCCGTCCACTCCCCGTCGCGGTCTAACTCTCGCTCGCGGCCGCCGCTTCGACCTCGCCGCGGCGTAGCGACCCCTCGTGCCGGGAAGGACGCGCTTTTATCGCCGCCGGAGCGTAGCGTGAGACATGGCGAAAGTGAGCATCGGCCTCCGCGGGTGGCGCTTCGAGGAGGACGAGATATTCACCGACGACGAGGAGCTGAAGCCCCTCGACGAGATCCCCGAAGATCCGCGAGAGCGACTCGTGCGGCTCGTCACCCTCGTCGAAGAGCCCTGCGACGTCTGTTACCTCGAGCACGGCGACGAGGAGATCAACCGCTGTAGGCAGGCGGAGATCGTGTACGGCGAACCGGAGGGCGAGGTGCTGCTCTGCGCCGAGCACGAACCCGACCTGCTCTACTGGTTCCGCGAGGCGGGCGGCAGCGAGTACAAGGGGTCCGTCGAGTTCGCCGACCGGTTCCACGAGTGGGTCGCCGCCGGCAACGAGGCGCCGGAGGGGTACGGCTCGGTCGAGCACGTCGACGAGGACCCCGACGGCCTCCCGGACCTGCCCGATCAGCAGGAGGTCCAGGAGCGGCTCGAAGAGGACTTCCAGGGCGAGCGGATCGACATCGTCGAACTCGCCGGCAAGGAGCGCTCGGACGAGGAGCTGACGGAAGAGGAGCTCGCCGAGTCCGACCTCGACCTCTCGACCGACTACCCGTCGGACCGATGAGCGACGAGGAGTCGGACGTCGACGCGGTCGAAACGCCCGCGAGCGGTCGACGGAAGCCCGTGGTCGTCGTCGTCGAGCCCGAGACGCCGGGCAACGTCGGCACCATCGCGAGAGCGATGAAGAACTTCGGGCTCACGGACCTCAAGCTCGTGAACCCGCCGGAGATCGCGGAGGACGGCGAGGCGTACGGCTTCGCCGGACACGCCCGCGAGGACGTGCTTCCGAACGCCGACGAGGTCACATTCGACGAGGTCGTCGCGCACTACCACACGGTCGGCACGACCGCGATCACCGGCGAGGACGACCGTAGCCACGAGCGGTTCCCGTTCAAGACTCCGGTCGAGCTGCGCGAGTCGCTGAAGACGGTCGACGCGCCCACCGCGATCGTCTTCGGCCGCGAGGGACGGGGGCTCAACAACGAGGAGCTCTCGCGGCTCGACGAGGTGTGCTCGATCCCGGCCGACGACGACTACCCCGTCTTGAACCTCGGGCAGGCCGCGACGGTCCTCTTGTACGAGCTTCGCGATCTCACGGTCGAGGAGACGCAGCTGCCCGACACGGAGGTGACCCGTGCTCCGGAGGCCGACCTCGAGCGCTTCCACGAGTTCTTCGACGAGCTCCTCGCGGCGACGGGGCAGCGCGACCACGTCCGCGAGAAGAACGCGCTGTTGATGCGCCGGCTGCTCGGGCGCGCGCACCCGACCGAGCGTGAGATCCACTCGCTGCTCGGCGCCTTCCGGAAGGCGAACGCGAAGCTGGACCACGCCGACCACCTCGCGGCGAAGTACGACGAGCCGCCGTACCCGCGGGAGGAGTAGCCGTGGGCGGGGGCGTCTTCGACGAGGACCTATTAGCCGGCGTGCGCGACGTCTCGCCGCTCATGCTCGGCGTCGCGCCGTTCGCCCTCGTCGCAGGGATCGCGGCGGTCGACGCCGGGCTCGGTCTCGCCGAGGCGGTCGGGATGTCCGTGATCGTGTTCGCCGGCGCCTCCCAGCTCGCGGCGCTCGAACTGCTCGGCGAAAACGCGCCCCTCGCCGTCGTCGTCGGGACGGCGGCCGTGATCAACCTCCGGATGCTGATGTACTCCGCCTCCATCGCGCCGCACTTCGCCGACTACGGTCGCCGGCTCCGCGCGGGGCTCGCCTACCTCCTCACCGACCAGGCGTACGCCCTCTCGGTCGCTGAGTTCGATGAGAACCCGGACCGGAGCCGGTGGCGCTACTACCTCGGCGCGGCCGCGTCGCTGTGGATCGTCTGGCAGATCGGGACGGTCGTCGGCGTCGTCCTCGGCGCGGGCGTCCCCGACGCGTGGGGGCTCACCTTCGCGGTGCCGCTCGTCTTCCTCGCGCTCCTCGTCCCCGCGATGAAGGACCGACCGACCACCGTCGCGGGCGTCGCGGGCGGCGCGGTCGCGGTCGTCGCGGCCGGGCTCCCGCTCAACCTCGGCCTGCTCGTCGGCGCGCTGTGCGGGGTCGCGGCCGGCCTCGTGACGGAGGTGAGGGTGTCGTGAGCAGTGGTCTCGGCGCCCTCGCCGCCTCCCCGCGCGCTTGGGTCGCAATCGCGGTCATCGGCGTCATCACCTACGGGATCCGGCTCTCCTTCATCCACCTGTTCGGGCGGATCGACGGCGTCCCGACGCGCCTCCAGCGGCCGCTCCGGTACGTCCCGCCGGCCGTCCTCGCGGCGCTCGTCCTCCCCGATTTGGTGACGCTCGGGCCGTCCGTCACCGCGACCTTCCTCGACGAGCGGCTGATCGCGGGCGCCGTCGCCGGCGCGGTCGCGTGGCGGACCGAAAACGTGTTCGCGACCATCGCGACCGGGATGGGAACGCTGTGGGTCTTCCGGTTCGTCGTGTTCGCGTGAGCGGGCAGTAATAGAGACGAGCGAGGCCGCCGTCAGCGATCGCGCTCGGTCGCGCGCTCCGACCGGCGCTCGCTCCCGTCCGGGCTCTCACGGTCGACGGGGCGGCCGGACCGGGCGTCGCGGTCGACCTCGCGCTCGCGGGCGGCGGCGATCCGCTGGGCGGCGTCGGCGAGCGAGTCGAGCGCGGCGAACAGCCGGTACGAGAGGTACGGTCCCACGGTGAGGACGAGGACGGTCCAGATGCCGAGCAGTATCTGTCCGAGGATCAGCAGCGAGTAGACGAACACGAACAGGCTCACGGCGGCGAGCGTGATGCCGACGCGCGTGCGGAGGGCCTCGGAGAGCGAGAGCGGGTCGTGTGCCATACGCGGAGCTTCCGGCGGAGCTCACTTAAAAATAAACACGAAGCGGCGAGAGGCGTCGACGCGCGAGCGCTCTCGCCCTCGCTCGGGACGCGTTCCCGCTCAGTCGTCGGCGGGGGCCGCGGAGTCGCCGGCGGAGACGCCGGTGCCGGGGCCGACGTCGATGCCGAGGTCGGCGAGCTTCTCGTCCGGGACGACGCCGTCGACCCAGCCGCGGCTCTCGTAGTACTCGGCCTTCAGCTGGTCGAGTTCGACGAGTTCGCCCTCGCTGGCGCCCGTGCCGGGGATGGCGTCCGGGTGGCCCTCGATGAACCGGTTCGGCAGCGTGTCGTCCGCGCCTTCGAAGCCGGCGAGGTTGTTGTAGTAGCGCTCGAGGTTGTAGATGCGCTCGCCCGCCTCAAACAGCTCGTCCTCCGAGAGGTCTTGGCCGGTCACACCGTTGTACTGGAGCACGTACTCCTCGATCCCCTCAGCGAACGCGCTGAACTTACAGATATCGAACGAGTCCGACACCGCGTGGAGGTCCTGGAAGGTGGCGGTGAGCTCGCCTTTCCCCTCCCACTCGTACGGATCGACCTTCTCCGGGATCCCGAGGATCTCGGCGGCCGGCGTGTAGCCGCGCAGGTGGCACGCGCCGCGGTTCGAGGTGGCGTACGCGATCGCCATCCCCTTCATACAGCGCGGGTCGTAGGCGGCCATCGTCTGGCCCTTCACGGAGAGCTTGTTGCCATGCGCGTCCTTCGCGTCGGCGACGCGCTCGGGACCCTCCGCGAGGAGGTCGCCGAGGTCGGACGAGCGGTGACCGATCTCCTCGATGAGGTCGATCATCGTCTCCGAGTCGCCCCAGTCGAGGTGGCCGACGCCGTCGAGTTTGCCCTCCTCGCTCATCTCCATCGCCATCGCCATCATGTTGCCGGCCTCGATGGTGTCGAGACCGAGGTCGTTACACTGCTCCAACATGCGGGCGATCTCGTCGCGGTCGGAGTGGCCGGAGTTCGGGCCGAGCGCCCACGCGGACTCGTACTCGTACGACTCCGTGCGGACGTTCATCTCCTGGCCCTTGTGGGTGACGTTGACGTCGACTTCCTTCTTACACGCCACGGGACAGGAGTGGCACGTCGGTTCGTCGACGAGGATGTTCTCGCGGACGTTCTCGCCGGAGACCTGCTCCGCCTCGATGTCCGCGCCCTCCGCGTCGTGGTACGCCTCGGTCGAGGTGTACTTCGCGTTCTTCGTCGGGAGGCCGTCCATCTCCTCGGTCGCGTTCATCAGGACGTTCGTCCCGTACATCGAGAGGCCGCCCTCGTTGGGCGCGGTCACGTCGGACTCGCGGATGACCTCCATCGCCTGCTGGTACCCCTCTTGGAACGTCTCGGGGTCGGCGGGCTTCGGCATGTTGGTGCCCGACTTCACGACGACCGCCTTCACGTTCTTCGCGCCCATCACGGCGCCGGTGCCGCCGCGGCCCGAGGCGCGGTCGTCCTCGTTGATGACGCAGCCGTAGCGGACCTGGTTCTCGCCGCCCTGCCCGATCGCCATCACGGAGACGTCGCGGCCGACCTTCCCGTCGACCTCCTCGCCGATCTGGTCGATCGTGTCGTGGACGCCCTGTCCCCAGAGGTGGGAGGCGTCGCGCACCTCCACGTCGCCGTCCTCGACGAACAGGTAGACCGGCTCGTCGCTCTCTCCGTCGAGGAGGACGCCGTCGAGTCCGGCCCACTTGAGCCGGGCGCCGGACCAGCCGCCGTGGTGCGAGTCGGTGACGGTCCCCGTCAGCGGGGACTTCGTCACCAAGGCGATCCGGCCGCTCATCACGGTCTGGGTACCCGTGAGCGGTCCGGTCATGAACGCCAGTCGGTTCTCCGGTCCCAGGGGGTCCACGTCGGGCCCCTTGTCGAAGACGTATTTGACGCCGAGTCCGCGCGCGCCGATGTACTTCTCCGCGTCCTCGTCGTCGATCCCGTGGTAGTTGACCTCCCCGCCGCTGAGGTCGACCTGTGCCACACGGTCGCGGTAGCCGCCCATTTCAGTCATGTAATGCTCTATCATTATAGAAGGACCACAGCGTGTTAGTTGTTGACCTCCGTACGAAACCGTAAAGCGTTACAAAAGTGAACGCCGCCGAGGTGCGACGTTTATCAGTAGCCCGAGCGTTCACCGCGCGAATATCCGGAGACTCCGGCGCGGTGTGAGGGATTCACAGCGTCCGGTAGCGGCGTAGTGTAAACGACCGGTTTCGGTCGGTCTTACGGGTCGGGCGCCGAATATCGCGAAGACGCAGTCCATAATTGCCGGCGACTCGAAGCATGACCGTGACCGACCGAGGCGGACGGGGAGAGGCGACCGCTCGGCGTCCGGGGGAGATCAGGCGCCGCTTAGGGTCGATCAGGCGTGAGCGAGCGAGGGCGTTCGGGTTCGCGCTCGCCGTGTTCGTCGCGTCGGTGGTCCCGGTGCCCGGATCGTCCGGCGGGGGCGAGAGCGCGCTCGGCGGCGTCCTCGACGCTCTCCCCGCCGAAATCGGACTCACCGATCCGTTCCACGTAGTCGGGTACGCGGTCCTCGCCGGCCTCCTCGTTCCGACGACGGGAAGACGGCGGGTCGGTCCCTTCCTCGCGGCCGCCGCCGCGGTCGCGTTCGGGTTCGGCATCGAACTCGTCCAGGCGCCGATCCCGTGGCGCTCCTTCGCGTGGGGGGACGCCGCGGTCAACGCGGTCGGCGCGGTCATCGGAGCGGCGATCGCGGTCGCCTAGGGGCGCGGACCGGAGACGGCGGGCGACCGCGACGACGAGCGCTAAACCCGCTTGGGTTCAGCGTCCCGGCGGACCGGCGCTGCCGAGGCCCCGACCGCGGCGGCGCACGGTCGCCGACACGTCCGCGTTCAGCCGAGAGCGTTCGAAGTAGATGTGGTCGTACTCGCTAGACTCGTACTCGGCGTAGATGTCGAGCGCGACCTCGTCGCCGTCGTCCGCGTCCTCTATCGTGTCCGCCAAGTTGCTGTCGTCGACCCGGACGACGAGAGTCTCGTCCTCCTCGTCGAAGACGACCTTCTCCGCGTCGACGTGGTCACCTTCCGGCGTCCACACGGCGACGGTGTCCTCGGCGACCGACTGGACGTCGTCGGGCGCGTCGAACTGAGAGACCACCTTGCCGTTCCCGTCGACGGTGACGGCGGCGTCGGGCAGGTTGCGGTCGACGCGCTGCATCCGCCCCTCGACGGTCGGAGCGATGGTATCTTTCTCCTCTAAGTAGTTCACGACCGTCGTCGCCTGGAGTTCGCCGGTGGCCTCGACGGGCTTGTCGTCGAGCGGGTAGCCGCTCCCGCCGTTTGCGATGAAGCTGTTGACGGCCACTTCGTACGTCTCCTCGGGGTCGAGCGGCTCGCCGTCGACGTACACGTCGCGGATCGGTTCGTCGGCGTCGTTGTGGGGGACCCACTCGAAGCGCAGGCCGCTGGTCTGCTGAGAGATCTCTTCGCCGAAGTTCTGCCCGGTGTCGCTCTCCAGCGTGACGACCTGACTCTCCAAAGTCTCGACGAGCTCCTCGCCAGTGAGCTCAAGCGAGACGACGGTGTTCGGGAACGGAAGCGTGTTGAAGATGTCTCCGCCGGTGATCTCGCCGGGCCCGTACACCGAGTCGGAGCGGATGCCGCCGGCGTTCGTGATCGCGACATCGGCGTCGACGCGCTCGCGCATCGCGTCGGTGACCACGTTTCCGTAGTTCGTCTCGCGGTGGTAGTTCGAGCCGAACGTGGCGTCGAGCGGCGTCTCCGTCTCCACGATCACCGAGTCCAGGCTCACCTCTCCGCGGTACTCGTTGATGATGTCGGACGCGGTCGGGTCCTTCTCGATGTCGTCGGTGACCTCGATCAGCTCCCCGTCGAACGCGGTGACCTCGCCGCCGTCGATCGTCAGTTCGATCTCGCTGAGGTAACGGGCGCGGGCCCGAGCCTCGGAGACGATCGATCCGTCGACCTCCTCGGGCGGATAGAACTGCTCGTCGTCGCCGACGACGATCGCGTCGATGTCGTCGTCCGCGTCGGCCTCGGCGAGCGCCTCCGCGTCGCCGATGCCCGTGTGCGCGAGGGCGACGACGGCGTCGACGCCCTCGTCCTCCTTGAGCCGCTTCGCTTCGGCGGGGCCGGTTTCGGTGTACTCTTCGAGGGTCAATCCTTCTTCGTTGAATTTGATGTTCGTCTTTCCGAACGTCGCGCCCTCGTCGACGAGTCCGATCAGACCGACCTTGACACCGCCTCGCTCGACGATTCGGACGGACTCCGTTCCGTCGAACGCTTCGCCGGTCTCGCTGTCGACGAGGTTCGTCGCGAGCCACGGGAACTCGGAGTCGGCCGTCACGTCCGAGATAGGGTCGAGCCCGTAGTCGAACTCGTGGTTCCCGATCACGTCGGCGTCCGGCTCGACCTCGTTGAGCACGTCCACCGGCGCGCGCCACTGCGAGACGGGGCTCAGCGCGTGCGGCCCCACCTCGTCGCCGCCGCCGACCACGACGACGGGCCCGTCGGCCGCCGCCCGGCGCTGTTCGATGAGCGTCACCAGCCGCGGGAACTTCTTGTCCTCCGCCGCAGCCGTCTGAATGTCGTTGTACGACAGGACTGTGAGCGTCGTCGCGCCGTCGCCGTCGGCGGCCGTCGCCGATCCCGAGACGAGCGACCCGCCGAGTACGATTCCACCCGCTCGCAACACGTCACGCCGTCCGTAGTCACGGTCCCGTGACATCGAATTATTTCACTTAGTGATGTGTATAAAATCTTTCTATGAAATAGTATATATTTATCAATTCGCGATGTTTGAGAATCTTTCACAAACAACCCTTCTGAGACGGGTCGGCGAGGGACTCGACCGCGGTGGGCGCGCGGAAGAGTGTCCCCGCGGGCCAGACGCGATCACACCCGCAGCGACGCGCCGGCCGTTCCCGCGATGACGACACCGCTTTACGCGCTCGCCCGCTTCCACCGACAATGAGCCAGCCGAGCCCCGACGCGTACGAGCAGGGGCGCGGGATGGACGCGCACAACGCCGTGATGCGCGACATCCGCGCCGAGCGCTCGGAGACGTACGACCCGACGGAGCCCACCCGCGTCTGGATCGACGAGGACAACACGCCCGACGGCGTCGTGAACTCCCTCACGATCATCCTGAACACCGGCGGCTGTCGGTGGGCGCGCGCCGGGGGCTGTACGATGTGCGGGTACGTCGCGGAGTCGGTCGAGGGCGGCAGCGTCGCGCACGAGGACCTCATGACCCAGATCGACGTGTGCCTCGATCACGAGGCCGAGGAGGCCGACGAGCCGGCCGAGCTGATCAAGATCTACACCTCCGGGTCCTTCCTCGACGAGCGCGAGGTCCCCGCGGAGACGCGGCGGGCGATCGCCGAGACGTTCGCGGACCGCGACCGGATCGTCGTCGAGTCGCTGCCGGACTTCGTCGACCGCGAGAAGATCGCCGACTTCGCGGACCACGAGATCGCCACCGACGTGGCGGTCGGGCTGGAGACGGCGACCGACCGCGTCCGTCACGACTGCGTGAACAAGTACTTCGACTTCGCCGACTTCGAGGACGCCTGCGCCGAGGCGGCCGCGGCCGACGGCGAGTTCGCCGCCGACGTGGGGATCAAAGCGTACCTCCTGATGAAGCCGCCCTTCCTCGCGGAGCCCGAGGCCGCCGCCGACATGATCGATTCGATCCGGCGCTGCGCGGCCGTCGACGGCTGTCACACGGTCTCGATGAACCCGACGAACGTCCAGCGGTACACGATGGTCGACGAGCTGTTCTTCGAGGGGGGCTACCGGCCGCCGTGGCTCTGGTCGGTCGCGCACGTACTGGAGGAGACCGCCGACGTCGACGCCATCGTCGTCTCCGATCCCGTGGGGCACGGCTCCGACCGCGGCGCGCACAACTGCGGCGAGTGCGACGACCGCGTCCAGACCGCGATCAAGGACTTCGACAGGCGGCAGGACCCGAGCGTGTTCGAGCAGGTGTCCTGCGAGTGCGAGGCCACCTGGGAGTACGTGATGGACGAGGAGACGAGCTACAACAGGCCGCTGGCGCGGTAAGCGCGGTCGGCGCGTCGACCCAGAGCGGGCAGGGGAGCGCCCTCGCGCGAGCACAGCCCCCGCCAAACTCCCGGACGCGACCCGCCGATCCCCCGCCGGTCTCCGCGGAACGATTGTGAACGATGCCGATCAACATTTTCCTCATTTAGTAAACGTACGGCCTAGAATATTCGGAAGCGAGTCACAAATCGGCGTGGTAAAGTCGATCATACTGAACGATCAGGTCGAACAAGGCCCTTATACCTCGGACCCGTACAGTAGAACATGAACGCAGACGCCAGCGGTTCCCCGCCCTTCCGCGGGAAGTCGGTCCTCTTCTGTCCGGAGTGTCGCTTCGAAAGCCCCCTGTCGGACGGGTGGCTCGTCGTCAGTGACGGCGACGAGCGAACGCTCGTCTGTCCGAAGTGCGGCCACGTCGCCGACCACCGGTCGGCGCGATCAGCACCGACGCCGCAGCACGCCGACTGATTCCCGCGGCGAGGGTCGCAGCCGTCGTTATCCTTCTTCCGGCGCCCGTTCCGCGAGAACCGGTATCTCGGACAGCTTCTCCGCGTCGAGCGCGTCCCAGTCGACGCCGTCGGGTCGCGCGTACGGCGTCTCCGTCCGGAGCGCTCGCTCCGGTGTGACGACGAGGTCGAGCGGCACGTCGTGAGCGTCGGGCTCCTGGAGGTCGACATCGGCTCCGACCGCCGACTCGGGTCCGTCGAGGACGGAGAGCTCGTGAACCGTCGTCGCGACCGTCGTGTCGTCATCCACGACGTCGAGTTCGCGGAGCACCGCCCACTCCAGGTCGCTGTACCCCTCGCCCTTGCCGACCCGGGCGCCGCCCGTCGTGACGCCAACGGAGCCGACGACGATCAGGTCGACGCGCGCGACGCCATCGGGCGCTGTCGGCGTCCCGTACTCGGAGATGCCGGAGACGGTCGTCGCGTCGTCGATCTCGTCGGGCGGGATCTCGGCCGGATCGAGGCGGAGGAACGGGTTCGGGTCGCGGAGCCGCGGCTGCGCGACGTAGACGGTCTTCCCGGCGCGGAGCGCGGCCCGACGGACCGGCAGCTGCGGCGCGTCGGGGTTGGCCTTCAGCGTCGCGGCCGACTCCCACGCCTCGGTCTCCGCGAGCCGCGTCGCCGCGGCGTCCGCGCCGGCGAAGTTCGGGATCCGGTCGTGCGGCGGGAACGGGAACCGCGACTGATCGCCCTCGTCGAACGCGTCCCACACCGCCTCGCGGACAGCCTCTTTGTCCATGGGAGTCGGTCGGCCCTCGCGGACAAGTAGTCGGCGACGCGGCGAACGGCGGGGAGTTATATACCCGATCGCCGTCATCACGGCGTATGATCGAAGACGGACTCTCCTATCCCGTGCGCGGCGACTGGGTCGGGCGGATGGTCGTCGGCGGCGTATTGGGGCTGCTCTCGGTGCTGGTGATCCCGACGTTCCTCGTGTTCGGATATTTCGTGCGGGTGCTGGAGCGCACCGTCGCAGGGGACGACGAGCCGCCGGAGTTCGACGACTGGGGCGACCTGCTGGCGAAGGGCGTCGTCGGGGCGCTGATCGCGCTCGCGTACTCGGTCGTCCCGGTCGTCCTCTACGTGGTCCTCGTCACCGTCGTCGCCGGGATCGGGTCGGGCGTCGGCGGCGATCTGGGTGCGCTCATCGGGGTGACCGGCGCGCTGCTCGCGCTGGCGTTTCTCCCGGTGCTGCTGTTCGTCTACTACGCGGTCCCGGCGGCCCTCACGGCGTACGCGGTCCGCGGCAGGGCGGGCGCGGCGTTCGACGTCGACCTGCTCAAACCCACGCTTTTCAGCGCCGACTACCTCCTCGCAGTACTGGCACCGATTCTCGTCGCGATCGGGGTGTTCGTCGTCTCCGTCGTGCTCCTCGTGACCGTCGTCGGGTCGGTGCTCGTCCCGTTCGTCCAGTTCTACGGACAGGTCGCCGTGTTCCGGATGTTCGGCGCGGCGTTCGCGGACCGGACCGACGGGATCGACGCCGGGAGGGAGAGCGTCGGCGACGCCGCGACCGCCTGAGACCGCGCCGCCGCGACGCGCCTTTTAAACCGCTCTACCGACCACGTACGCGTATGTTCGAAGACCGGCCGGACCGCGACGCCGAGGTCGTCCTCGTGGGGCGCTCGAACGTCGGCAAGTCCACGCTGATGCGCGAACTGACGGGCCACGACTTCTCGACCGGCGGCAAACCGGGCGTCACCCGCCAGCCGAACCACTTCGACTGGGCCAGCGAGAGCTTCATGTTCACGGACCTACCCGGCTTCGGCTTCATGTCCGGCGTCGAGGAGGAGCACCGCGAGCAGATCAAGACCGACATCGTCCGCTACCTAGAGGACAACGCGGACTCCATTCTCGCTGGCGTCGTCGTGATGGACGGGAAGGCCGCGGTCGACATCATCGACCGTCACGCCGAGCGGGGGAATATTCCGCACGACGTGGAGATGTTCGGGTTCCTCGAAGACGTGGGAGTCGAGCCGATCATCGCCGTCAACAAGACCGACAAGATCGACGACCTCGACGAGCGGCTCGACGCGATCTGCGACCGGCTCGGCCTCTACCCGCCGTGGCAGCAGTGGTCCGACCGCGTGGCTCCGATCTGCGCGAAGCGCGGCGACATCGAGGCGCTGGAGGAGTGTCTCCGAACGCGCTTCCACGACCACAACCGCGACGACCTACTGAAATTCGTCTCTTAAGTATCGGTGTGAGACGGTGGGGTCGGTTGCGCAGAGATTTCAGCCGAATTGGTACAATCGGCCAGCTGTGGATCGGCGGAAAACACCTCCAGACCCCAGTCGCTCGGCTGTACCTGACTGACGAACGATCGACGGTGAACAGCTCCAAAGACTCAGTCGCGAGGGTTCGGTGCGCTCGCTGTCGTTCGAGACGCCGGAGGCGTCTCGTGATAACGAGAGAGCTTTGCTCTCTCGAACCACGCTCCTCGTCGCTCGCTCCACTCGCTCCTGCGGTGCTCGCGTCGCGCGCCTTCGCCCTCGCAACTGTCTATTTGAGTCCCACCCCGCAACCGCACCTCACGCCTCCCCAGCCTCGTCGGCCTCCCTCCGCTTCGCTCCGGTCGACCGACTCCCTCGCGCGTGCTGCTCGGCCGCGGAGCGGCCTCGCAGGCACGCGCCGCCGCGAATTTGTTTATAAACTACCGCGTCAGTGCCCGGCTCGAATCCCTCGCTTCAGAACTCGAAGCCGACCGCGTCATCGCTCGGGCGGAGCGGGCTCTTCGGGTACGGCGGCTCGGCGTCGGGGTCGTTGTACGCGCGCGGCGCCACGTCGTTCGGCCCGTCCGAGTAACAGAGCGCGGCGAGCGTCTGGATCGCGGTGCGGCCGCTGGCGAGTTGGAACTGGCCGCCCCCGTACATCCGGATCCCCTCGCGCTCGCAGTATGCGATCGTCTCGAACAGCGATTCGAGGGTGCCGAACCGCGAGGGTTTGATATTACACCACCCCGGCTCGACGGGGAGCGATTCGAGACTCTCGACGCCGTCGATCGGGTAGTCGAACGAGAGGCGGTCAGCCTGCGGCTCGACGAGCGCGCTGGTCGCGGGCGTGAACGCGGGGTCCTCCACGACCGCCGCCGGGAACGCCGCGAACACGTCGCGGTACAGCTCCGGGTCGGGCTCGACGTCGACCTCGGTCCCCTCGTACCACCCCTTGAGGTCGAGGACGCGCACGGCGTCGGTTTTCCGGAGAGTTTCGAACGCCGACTGCGGCCACTCCGCGGTGGGGTCGAGCTTGAACTCCAAGTCGGCGTTGCGCGCGAGCAGTTCCTCGACCCGGTCGGTCGACGGGGGATCACCGAGGCGAGTGGAGACGACAAACCGAACCGAATCGGGGTCGACGCCGAGCCGGTCGCCCAGCGTCTCCTCGCGTTGCCGGAGCGCCAGGTCGAGCGCCGCGCTCTCGACCGCCCAGCGCCGGTAGTTGCGTGCGGTATCGTTCTCGGGCGGCGTTCCGTGGAAGAGGTCGATCTCGTCGAGTCGGTCGGAGAGCGCGTCGATCGTCCACTCGCCCTCGATGTCGATCGGGTCGGTCCCGGCGAGCGCGTCGTGGTCGGCGGTCTCGTAGGTCACGTCCTCGCCGCGCCCCACGACGCCGTCGCCGGAGAGCCGGTACTCCGTCGTCGTCCGCTCGAAGCCGCGCGTCGTGTCGGCGACGTACCGCCGGCGGGCGACGGACTCGATCGTCACCGACATGTCGGCGATCCGCTCGTAGTGGCTCATAGCACAGTCGAAGCGGGCCGATCACTTAAATCGGTGGGCGGGAGGTGGCGTCGGACTGGCTACGTCCCGAGGTCGCCCGCGCGGCGTCGGAGCGTCGCGATACGGGTTCCGAGCGTCCAGAACAGCGGGATCACGGTAAGTACGACCGCGCCGGCGGCCGCGACCTGAAGCACGGTCGTCGTGAACCACGGCTCGCCGTCGGCGTACGGCAGCGCGGTGTGTGTCACGTCGCCGATCACGGGGACAAAGTAGTCCATCAGCAGGTCGACGGTGTACCACGCGGTCGCGATCGCCACCGCGCGGAGCGGGAAGTCGGTGATGCGGTGGAGGACGAACGCCTGGACGACCATCGCGAGGTGGCTCACAAGCAGGAACGCGTACAGCCCGGGGCCGTTGACCGCGAGGAACTCCGGCCAGAAGACGACGAGGACGTACGGGGTCCACAGCCCGAGCTTGACGTTGCCGAAGAAGGCGAGCGCGGCGAGGGTGTCGCTCGACCGCCCGAGCGCCCACGCGCCGAGCGCGAGCGCGATGAGCAGCGTCGCGCCGGGGCTGTCGGGGATGAAGAGCCACATCTCCGTCGGGAGGGCGCGGAACTGGAACCGGTAGTACCAGAAGCCGAACGCGGTGCCGACGAGGTTGATGACAACGATGACCCACGCGAACCGGAAGGCGACGTCTTCCAGCCGTTTCGGGAGCGGCGCGACCCACCGCGGTAGCGACTCGCGGTCCGGCGGGTCGCGTCCGAGCGCGCCGACGATGTCCATACCGCGGGCTCGGACCGGGCGGGCAAAGCGGTGGCGGTCGCGGTGGACGCGACCGGCGATGCGGGCGACCGCGACGAAAAGGGCTATGCGTGCCCGGCGGGAAGGCGGGGGTATGCGCCCGCGAACGCTGCTCGCGCTGCTGCTCGTCGTCCCCCTCGTGGACGCGCTGTTCCTGATCGTGGTCGCGACGCGGCTCGGGTGGGCCGTCACGGTCGCGCTCGTCGTGTTGACGGCCGTCCTCGGCATGCTCCTGCTGCGCGCCGAGGGACGCGCGACGCTCGCGCGCATCCAACGCAAACTGGCCCGGGGCTCGCCGCCGACCGACGAACTGCTCGACGGCGGGCTGCTCATCGCCGCGGGCGCGTTCCTGCTCACGCCGGGGCTCGTCACCGACGCCGTCGGGTTCCTGCTTGCCCTCCCGCTCTCGCGGGTCCCGATCCGAATGGCCCTGAAGAAGTACGTCGTCGTCCCGTACCTCGAACGCGAGACGGACGGCTTCTTCTCGGGGAACGTCTACGTCGGCGGCTTCCCGGGCGACGGTGAGGGCGGGTTCTCGATGGGCGGCGGCTTCACCGGTGGTCCCGGGAGCGACCCCGACGGGTTCGACGGCGGCAGCGGCACGGACGCCGACGAGAGCGTCGCAGGGAACGCGGGCTCCGGTGGCGCGTCGACGGACGACGACGTCGTCGACGTGGACTTCACCGTCGAAGAGGAGGAGCGGAAGGGAAGCGACTGACGGCGCCGGGGTCGCGATCCCCCGTGAAACCGCCACACGGCGGGGCGGCCTTCGAAAGGAAACCCTTAAAATCCTACCCGCGCAACGACTGAATGCGCTCACCTGGGCCAATAGCTCAGTCAGGTTGAGCGCTCGGCTGATAACCGGGAGGTCCACGGTTCAAATCCGTGTTGGCCCACCTACAACGTCCACGGTCTTCGGCCGTGGCGTGTTAGGGGCCGGGAACTCCCCAGCCACCTAATTCCGTCCTAACTCTCGATAGTTAGAGCCTTCTGTACCAGTAGAATTCGACCGTCGTGTCCACGGATACCGCGACGTGGTCAGCCCCATCGTAGCCTAGCCGTAGCGCACGGCGCCACGTTCGTGGACCTCCGACCGCGTCGACGAGCGCGGACCGGTGACGGTATCGATCGAGTTGCGATCGACGACGGTGAAACTGGAAGCCGTCCCGAAGCAAGCGAGGAGAGATATGCGCGGGTCTGCCTCTGACGTGGTGTTCCGGTTACACCGATCTGCTAGAGGGACTAGAGGCCGAAAAGTTTGCTGAAATATGTTGTCGTCCCTTCGCTGAGAGCCCTCTGACAGAGGCCATTGACAACGACTCACGCGGCTCTGACTGTGCGTTCGGGCCGATACGCGAACGGTCCGACGACGAGAGGAGACCGGCCGTGAGCGAGGGCAGCGATATCGGCCCACTCCGAGACCGATCAACGCTCGGTGAGCGCCTCACTCGGCGTCGACGTCGATGTTGAGGACGTCTTCGATGATATCGTCGTCCCGAAAGTCGGTCGCGAGGTCGAAGTCGACGTTCAGCGCGTCGTAGTGAGCGCGGGCGCACTCGATCTTCGTCGCCTCGGACGGCCGGAGGTCGTCTTCGGTGCCGAACTTCGTCTCCCTGATGAGGTACAGTCGGCGGTCTTCCGCGTCCGCGCGGACCGCCGTCTCCTTGTCGAAGAGGACGGCCCAGTCCGGGTTGTACGGCCCTATCGGCGTGGGGAGCTGATACTCGCGCGGGAGCTTGATGAACAGCGCGACGGAGTCGTCCCGGTCGAGGCGGCGCGCGAACCGCCGCTCACCCTCGCTGTCGCAGATAACCTTATCGTAGACGCTCTTGTCCACGCTGACAGTATTTTCGGCGTAGGTCTCGACCTCGCTGAGGATGTCCGTCGGGTGCGCATCGCCGATCCGCTCGTAGTCGATGTGTTCGACCACGTACTCGGTTTTGACCGCGTCGATCGTCTCGCGGGCCGCGACCCGATACGCGTGGGGGTTCTTCAGTAGCTGGTCGACCGTCTCGGATTCGAGGATGATCTCTGCGACTGTTTGCTTCGTCAGCCCCGTCTCGGCGGTGATATGACTGACGACATCCGGGAGCGGGCCGTCGCGGTCGACGGACTCCACCTGCGAGGCGATGCCCACCGTCTCGATGTCGGCGCCGTCGTCCATCGATAGCTCTCCGCGGGAGACGCGGAGCCGCGGCTCGTCGACCGTGACGCCGGCGAGTTCGGCCGCCGCGCTCTCGACGAGCGCCGGCGAATCGATCGTCGTCGTGTACGTCGTTTTCGGCGCGATCCGCTCCCACAGCCTCGCGAACGCCGGCGACTCGTCGACGACCTCAGTCCGCGGCGTGACGACGGTCCGGTCCCGGTGATCGTTCGTCTGCGCGCGCATGTCGTCGCCGTAGTCCGTCGCCGAACTGTACTCCGCCTGGAGGTCGTCGGCGTAGTCGGCGTAGCTCTCGTTGGCGATCACCGGGAGGCGATTGCGCCGGTCGCCCGGCGGCAGGCGCGTCCCGTCCTGATAGACGGGGAGTCGAACGCCGCGTCCGATCTCCTGACGCTTCTTCACCGAACTGACCGTATTGTTGAGCGTACAGATCTGGAAGACGTTGGGGTTGTCCCACCCCTCCTGGAGCGCGCTGTGCGAGAAGATGAACTGCGTCGGCTCGTCGGCGGAGAGCAGCGTTTCCTTATCTCGCATGATGAGCTCGTACGACTCCACGTCGTCCCGGATCGAGCTCTCTCGCACCTTGATGTCGCCGCTCGTCGTCGTGGCGAAGTACGCGCCGGCGACGTCCTCCGGCGACTGATCGGGGAACAGATCGCTGTACCGGTCTTCGGCCTTCAGCTCGGTGAACGCCTCGCAGAAGGCTTCCCAGAGGTGGCCGGTCTCGTCGCCGCTCCTGCCGCGGAAGTTGTCGATCCGATCGATGAAAAAGAGGCTCAAGACTTTGATCCCGTCTCGGCGGTAGTCGAGCGCCTTCTCGAAGTGCTCGCGGACCGTCTCCCGGATCTGCCGGTGCTGGATCGTCTCGATGTCGGTGTCCGTGGACTCCCCGCTGTGGAGCCGCGTCCCGTCGCTGAGCTCGATGACTTCGTGGCGGGCGTCGATCGACGCCACCTCGACACCCTCGTACGGCGGTAAGCCGTTGCTCGCCGCGTAGAGGCTGTCCCCGGCGCGGACCGTCTTCTTTCCGAGTTGGGCCCCGGTCGACCGGTCCTTGTACAGCTCTATCCGTGCCTTCGGACCGGCGTCGAACGACAGCGGTCGAACGTATCGCTTGTCGAAGTCCTCGTCTTGGACGACGGAGAGCACTTCGATGGTTTTCACCAACCCCTTCTCGTGCGCGTCGACGGGCGAGAGCTCGTACACCTTGTTTCTGATCCGTCGGTGCGTCGCCGAGTACCGAAGCGTACAGAGGGGGTCCAACGCCGAGATGGCCGCTTTGCTCTTCTCGCCCTCCATGTTCTGCGGCTCGTCCAAGACGGCGATCGGATTGGTCGCCGCGATGCGGTCGACCGGGCGGTCGCCGTTGAGCTTGTCGTGAGGCCGGAACATGACGTTCTCGTCGCTCCGGTTGATGCTCTGGAGCGTCATGACCATGACCTCGATCTGGCTGCTGCTGCCGAACCGGATCACGTCGCTCAGCGTCGACGAGTCGTACTCGGTCCAGTTGAACGGCGGCCGAGAATACAGCGAGTCGAAGTGAGCTCGCGTCTGCTGTATCGTTTTCACGACGCCCTCGCGGATCGCCACGCTCGGGACGACGATGAGGAACTTTCGCCAGCCGTACCGCCGGTAGAGCTCGTGGATCGTCCGGAGGTAGACGTACGTCTTGCCCGTCCCGGTCTCCATGTCGACGCTGAAGCTCAACAGGTCGGTCGTCTCGCCGTCGGCCGCCCGATAGAGGTCGTCGCTCTGTGCGAGGTCGTGACGCCGCTGGACCTTTCGCGTGTTGGCCGTGAGCTGCTCCTCGGAGAGTGCTAACTCGTTCGGAACGGTCGTCCCGTGCGTCCCGAACGCGGGCTGCTCGCCGACGTTCGGCTGGCCGTCGAAGACGTCGGTGACCGCGTCGATGGCCTCCTGCTGATACTCGAGGTCGGGATCGAATTCGAATTCCATGGTCAGATCGTTCGGAGCGAGAGGTCGCGGTTGAGGCGTTCCTTGTCCGTATCGGAGAGGCTCCCGTCCAAGCAGACGTACTGCGTGTCCGCCGGGAGATCGAACTCGGTGAGCGTCTCGTACGTCACCGATTCCGCGAAGGTGACCAGCGCGTCGCGGTCGTCTTCGGACAGGTGATAGGTGTGGTCCGCGAGGGCCTCGACGGCGGCGTCCAGCGAGAACCCGAGCAGGAGCTGTACCTCGACCAGCGCGGCGTCCGGATCGGTCAGATCGACGGCCGAGCCGGCGCCGGCCGCGTATCGTTCGAGCGCGGCGCGGGCTTCCGACTCCGTGTCGGGCCGTCCCCACCGCTCGAAGCGCGACTCCCCGAGCGTGTACTTGTCGAAGCCGAGCCCCGGAGCGGCGCCCGGCAGGTCGTGGTCGTCGGCGACCTGCTCGCTCGCCAGCCGCAGGCGCCGCTCGCAGACCTCCGCGTGGGTCGTCTCTTCCCCCCGCGGCTCGTCGAGTTCGTCGTCCAGTTGGACGAGCATGAACCGGACGGGGTCGTCGAACTCCTCGGTCGCGTTGAGCTGCATGACCGCGTGGCCCGTCGTCCCCGATCCCGCGAAGAAGTCCAAGACGATGTCGCCGCCGTCCACGCTGTGGCGGATCAGCTTCCGGATCAGGTCCGTCGACTTGGGGAAGTCGTACGCCTTGTAGCCGAACAGCGATTTCAGCTCGCGCGTCGCCGTGCCGGTCATCCCCGTCTGGAGGACGGTGCGGTCGAAGGCGTCCTCGAACAGCTCGATGTCCTCGTCGGTCGTCGTCGTTTCGATCCACGACGAGAGCGGCTTGTACCGGCTCTCGATCTCGTTTTGGAAGCGTTTGAACTTGGGCACGCCCTCGCCGTCGTCGGGGAAGAGGATCCGACCCTCCTCGATGTACTGCCGCATCGTCTCCTCGCCGAGGCGCCAGACGCTGTTCGGGTCCGGCTGATAGGTGTGGCCGGTCTCGGGGTCCGTGATCTCGTAGAACATCGTCGGCCGCTCGTCTTTCGTCCGCGAGTTCTTCAGATCGCCGGCGACCCACGGGCCGCGGGGATCGTCGTCCGGGTTCGTGTAGTTGTCGAACGACTTCTCGACGCCCCGCATCTCGAACGCGTCGGACCGCTGGTACACCACGACGTACTCGTGGTCGATGGACATCCCGCCCGAGTTCCGTGCGTCGGGGGTCCGGCGCTTCCAGACGAAGGTGCCGACGTAGTTGTCCTCGCCGTAGATCTCGTCCATGAGGTGGCGGAGGTTGTGGTGCTCGTTGTGATCGATGCTCACGAAGATCGCCCCGTCGTTCCGGAGGAGATTCCGCCCGAGGAACAGCCGGGGATACATCATCGACAGCCAGTCGCTGTGATACCGCCCGTTCGTCTCCGGGTTGCTCACCAGCTTGTCGCCGTCCGCCGTCCGCTGGCCGGTCTCCCGCTCGTAGTCGGCGGCCGCGGTCGAGTAGTCGTCCTTGTAGATGAAATCCGACCCGGTGTTGTACGGCGGGTCGAGGTAGATCATCTTTATTCGCTGCTGGTAGGACCGCTGGAGCGTCTTCAGGGTCGCGAGGTTCTCGCCCTCGATGAAGTGGTTGCCCGACTCCCCGTAGTCGACGCTCTCGTCGGGACGCGGGACCAGCGTCTGCTCCGTCGCCGCCTGGGCGCGTGCGGTGGCCTCGCGCTTTCCGGCCCACGAGAGCTCGTACCGCTCCGTCCCCGACGACTCCCCGTCGGCGTCGAGCAGCGATTCGAGCTTCGCCGCGTCGAGCTCTCCCTCGGAGAACGCGCTCGGCACGATCTCACGGAGTTTCGCCCGTATGGCGGCCGCGTTGGACGGTTTCTCCAGTCGGTCACGCTCATCGCTCATATACACCCGGAGAGAACCGACACGGGGTTAAACCATCGTACTGGGGACCGAGATCGGGCCCGAGCCTCGTTGAGAGCCCGGTCGACGACGCCGGTTCGCGTCGCGGGCGGGGCTCGCCGAGTCAGGGCGGCGTCGTCGCGAGTTCGAACAGCCGTTCTTCGCCCCGCTCCGCGGGCGACCGGCGCCCGCCGAGGAGCTCGATCAGCTTCGAATACGTGAGACAGCGGAACGGGTTGTCGTCGGTCAACTCGTCGAGGGCGGGCTGCGTGACGGCCTTCTCCCATCGATCGTATCGGTTGTCGGGGACGACGGACACGGCCCGGGGCGTCGCGCCGGTTTCCGCGTACGCGTTCCCCATGCGAACGATTCCGTCCTGCGGGTCCGTCGAGTGCTCCACCTCGAACATCGCGACCGGCGTCTCGCCGTCGAACCAGATCAGGTCGACGTTCCTGAGCCGCTCGCGAACGGTGTCGGAGAAGTCGCCGGGTATCCGCAGCCGCGTCTGCGTATCGCGGAGGACCTCGCTGCGATCGGTCTCCGGGTCCCCGATCCACGCGTCGTAGCCGACGGACTTGCCGAACTCGGCGAGTCGGTTGATGATCCGGTCGTGGTCCAGTTCCAGCTGCTCGCGCTGCGTTTCCGTGTCGACCAGGCCCTCCTCCTCGGCCAAGGTGTTTCCGGCGAGCGTCTGCTGGTACGAGTCGCGTCGCCGCCAGTAGACGACGCCGTCTTTCTCGACCGGCTCAGCAGTCGACTGTAACACGTCCAATATCTCTTGGTTCTCCGGCGTCTGCGCGTCCTTGAGGCTCGTGAAGATCCGCGAGAGGATCTCGTCGAGCGTGGCGGCGGACCCCTCCTTCCCCGCGTAGACGGATTCGATCAGCCACCTGATGCGGCGCTGGAGCGGGATGTACTCGACCTCGTCGGTCGCCGCCCAGTCGGCGGTCGTCCACGCGTCACCGTCGGCGGTGCGTTCGAGGTAATCGTCGAAGAGGCGGCGATAGTCGAAGTCGCGCACCTGTTCGGAGTGCATCCTGTTGTCCTCGATGAGCCGCAGCGTCACCCCGCGGACCAGCTGATCGTACGTCGCGCGGCCGTCGTGGAGCCGGATGACGCGCTTCGCCTCCTCCAAGATGGACTCCCGGACCGCCTGAATGTCACCGAAGTCCAGTTCGGGCTGTTCCCGGGTCTCCGGTCGCCGGAACGTGATGTAGATGTCGCCGTTCATCGTCCCCGGCTTCCGGCGGTTGATCCAGTTCGTGTACTCCTGTGCGGGAACCTGATAGACCGCGTCGACGTAGTCGAACCCGGCCTGCTGGATCGCGTGCATCAGGGAGTTCCAGTATTTGAGTTCGCTGCTGTGGAACGTGACCGTCAGATGTCCGCCGCTCTCGAGCACTCGGAACACCTCCTCGAACGCCGCCGCGAGCATCTCCTCGTAGCGCTCCCGCGGCTTCTCTTGGCGCGGATTGACGACGATTTCGTCCTCCCAGTTGACGCTGCTGTCCAGCCAGCTGTTCGCCATGTAGCTGAGCTCGAAGTACTGGACGGCGTCGCCGTACTCGGGATCGGTGAACACGTACTGTACCGACTGGTCGTCGACCGGGAGGTCGCGCGCGTCTCCCTGGATGAACCTCCCTCGGTCTCCCACGGGGTCGCCCCCGTTCAGTTCGTCGTTCGCCTCGCGCATGCCGTCGAGCACGGTCGAGAACCGGTTCCGGAACGCGTGCGCGACGTTGAGTTCGAGGTTCTCCGGGTGGATGACGTAGTTCTTCGCCGCCCAGCCCTTCTTGTTCGGCCGCTGCATCCGGCTCACGTGTTCGAGAATGGCGACGAAAGTGAGCAGGAGGGCGTCGACGACGGTCCGGTCAAATCCCTGTGTTTCCAGCCGGTGTATCTCGTGCCGGAGGATAGACAGCGCGATCAGATTCCGGTCGGTGAACAGCTTGTCGACGCGCTCGGTCCCCGGACGACTCGTGTAGAAGTCCTGTCCGTTGGGGTACACCAGCTCGTTGTCGGGGTAGTAATAGGGGGGCGAGAGCTCGCCGATCCGGTCGAGTTTGGCCTCGTCCGCCTCGTCCAGCGGGACCGTTTCACTCGCGTCGCACTCCGGACAGACGTACTTGAGCTCGTTCGGAACGTCCTCCTCGATCCGGATGTACCCGTTTTCGAACAGCCGCTGGTTGATCGCCCGCGTTATCTCCGACTTGCGCGCGTCGCCGAACTCGTCTAAGTCGATGCGCTCCACCAACGCGTCGTGCGAGAGGCGCTCGGCCTCGCTGAGCTGATCGTAGATTTCCGTCGCGAGGGCATCGAGCGTCCCGTCGCCGGATATCGGCTCGCCCGCTTGCCCCGGACTGGGCGAGTACACCCGAGTCGCGGTCGTTTCGAGCGTCCGCGCCCGTTCGTGGCCGCAGTTCCGGCACGTCGTCTCGTAGAGCCACCGGAATGACCGCTGCGCGTCGCCGTCGGCGCCGCCGACCTCGTGGCGCCGGTACCGGAGGTTCTCCATCACGGTGTCGAACCCGTCTTCGAGTTCGTCCAAGTCCACGTGAGCGGCGGTCGTGCGGGCGATGTGGCGGAACAGCGGGTTCAGGTCGTTGTAGATACCGCGACGGTCCGCCCGGAGCGCCTCCAAGGCGGTGACGCCGCTCCCGGAGAACGGGTCCAGCACCGTCTCCCCCTCGTCGGTGAACTGCTCGATGTAGCTCGTGACGAGGTTCTGTGGCTTCCGCCCCCAGAACCGAACCATGTTGTACATCGGTGTGTTCGGCGAGGAGACGGCGTGTTCGGGGGGCTCCGTGATATCGTCCGCAGGCATATCGATCGGTTACCGGGGGGAGGTAGCTGCCGGGGATAAGGGCACCGCCTCACGACCGGCGATATCTCTATAAGATAGCTGACTGTTTAGACGGAACGTCGATGGACATCACGACGGAAACGATAGACTGCGACGAGCACGGCGGCTTCGACTGCGTTCGGTATCGGTTCGACTACGGCGGCGAGGACCGCGCGCTGCTCGACGAGCTACGAGACGACGGGGAGCGTCTCGCTGAGGGCTCCGACGGACGGATGGCCCGGGACAGCTCCCGCGGCAGGTCGGCCGACACGCAGAGCGTCGACGGTATCTCGGGAGTGCTGGCGGAGTGGGTGTGGAAAGACTGGCTCACCCGAACGGCCGAGCGGCGCGACACGGGCGCGGACGTGTTCCAAGACGACGAGTGGGACACCCCACAGGAACAGGTCGACATCACCGTCGACCGCGGCCGCGGCGAGAGCGCCGCCGTGGAGGTCCGGTCGTCGTTCCCCTACACGGGCGCGGAGAAGGCGGTGTGTACCCACTTCGACGTGATTGGCTGGTACAACAACGAGGTGAAGAAACGCGAGATACGGAAGGACTACTACGTCCGCGTGTTGTTCCCGTTCCACAAGAGTAACTTCTGGACGGAGTTCGAGTCGAACTCCTTCGACGTCTACCTGGCCGGGGGTGCGCCCCGAGCGATGCTAGAAGACAGCCCGCACGCCGAAGACAAGCCGTTCACGCCTCACTGGGACGACTCCTCCGACGGTGGCCAACGGGGGACGTACCGGGTGATCAGCCCGATCGCGAACGCGATGGACACGCCGGCGATCACCGACGAGATGGTCGCGTAGGCGGGCGAACGTCGAACCGAGCGCCACGGCCGCCGGAGCGACGGCGATCTGTACCCCAAACGATCCGAGTCAGAGGTCGATCGGAGAACCGTTCGCGGCGCTCTCCGACAGCGCGTCGAGGATCCGCATGTTCGCAACGGCCGACGCGCCGTCGGTCACGGGGGTCGCGTCGCCGGCGACGCGGTCGGCGAAGTGCTCGACCTGAAGCCGGTACTGATCGACCGCCGGGAACGTCTCGACCCCGCGACGGCCGTCGATCTCGTACTCCAGTTCCAGCCGCTCGTCGGCCGGGGCGTCGAAGGCGTTCTCGACCGCGACCCACCCGTTCGTCGCGTCCACGCGGTACCGCTCGACGTGGCGGGTGTCGAACCCGGAGGCGACCCGGGCCGACCGGCCGTCGCCGTACGCCAGCACGCCCGCGAGTTCGGTGTCGACGCCCGCGTCGCGGGTGTCCCCCGTGTGGGCGTACGCCCGGTCGGGAGCGCCGAGGACGGTGCGAGCCAGCGAAACGGGGTAGCAGCCGACGTCCATCAGCGACCCGCCGGCGAGCTCCGGGTCGAGCCGAACGTCGTTCGGGCGGTCGGACAGCGGGAACCGGAACGTCGCGGTCACCGTGCGCACGTCGTCGAGTTCCGTCGCGGCGAGCTCGACGGCGCGCTCGGTCCGGGGGTGGTACCGGTACATGAACGCCTCCATCAAGGTGACGCCGCGGCGGTCGCAGTGGTCGGCGACCGCTCGCGCCTCGGCGGCGTCGGCGGCCAGCGGCTTCTCGCAGAGGACGGCGAGCCCGGCGTCCGCGGCGCGTTTCGTCCACTCACCGTGGAGCCCGTTGGGGAGCGGGACGTACACCGCGTCGATGGCGTCGTCGTCGAGCAGTGCCTCGTAGGTGCCGTAACTGCGGGGGATCGAGTGGCGGGCGGCGAACGACGCCGCGCGGTCGGCGTCCCGGAACGCGACCGCGCCGACGGCGTGGTCGCTCGCGGCGATCGCCGGGACGACGGCCTTGTCGGCGATTCCCGCGGTCCCGAGGACGCCGAATTCGAGGCGGGCCGGTTCGGTCGAGTGAGCGCTCATGTCCGCCGCGACGCGGCCCCACCTCAAGTGGTTTGGGTCCCGGCCGAACGAGACGCTCGACGTGGGGCGGCGCGCAATGTATCCGTCTGCGAGCCCGAGACACGGGCGATGCGGTCCGACCCGCGAACCGCGCTCCGGCGGCTCTACAGACAGGTGGCACCCATGGAACTCACACGGACACAGGTACGCGAGTACGACCGCCGCGCGGCCGACGCCGGCGAGACCGAGACGGCGACGTTCGGCGTCGGCTGCTTCTGGGGCCCGGACGCGCAGTTCGGCGCGGTGGAGGGCGTCGTCCGCACCCGCGCGGGGTACGCGGGTGGGACCAAACGTGACCCGACGTACCACTCGCTGGGCGACCACACGGAGGTGGTTCAGGTCGATTTCGACCCCGAAACGATATCGTACCGGGATGTGCTGGAACGGGTGTTCGCGGCGCACGACCCGCGGCGGCAGTCCCGGAAGACGCAGTACCAGAACGTCGTCCTCGTCGAGCGCGCGGCCCAGCGGGAGGCCCTCGACGAGTTCCTCTCGGCGCGGGGACTCACCGCCGACGGGATCGACACGCGCGTCGAGCGGCTGTCGCGGTTCTCTCCCGCGGAGGACTACCACCAGAAGTACAGGCTCAGGTCCGCCTCGTCACTAATTGAGCCGTTCGACGCGGCCGGATACGACGGCGCCGAGCTGCGAGAGTCGCCGCTCGCCGCCAAGCTGAACGGGTACGTCGCCGGACACGACGTGAACGTCGCCGAGGAGCTCCCGGCGCCCGAGTGAGCCCGTCGAGGCTCGCCCGCTCGAACTCGATCGGCGACCAGCGTCTGCCATGGAACTCGCGCCGGGCGTACGCGCACTCCCGCTACACGTATCGCTGGACGGCCGGGAAGCGACACTCACTCCCACCGCGGTCGAGACCCCGCAGGGACTCCTCCTGATCGACGTTGGCCTGCCCGACGAGGTCGGCGTCCTCGGAGACGCGCTCGCGGACAAGGGGTTGTCCCTCGACGACGCGCGGGGCGTCCTCGTCACGCATTAGGAGCTCGACCTCGCCGCCTGTCTGGCGGCCGTGGTCGACCGGACCGGCGCCGCCGTGTTCGCCCACGAGGCAGAGGCCCCGTACCTGGAGGGCGACGAGGAGCTCGTCAAGTCGAGCGAGGAGCGGCCGACGGTGATCGAACCGGCGACTGTCGACGTCCGCCTGACCGGGGGCGAGACGTTCGCGACGGCGGCCGGTCCGACGGAGGTCGTCCCGACCCCCGGCCACAGCCCGGGGCACGTGTCGGCGTACTTCCCCGACGCCGAGCTGCTCGTCAGCGCCGACGCGCTCACCGTCGCCGACGGCGAACTCGCCGGGCTCAGCCCGGAGATGACCCCGGACCTCGACACCGCGCTGGAGAGCGTCGCGGTCCTCGCCGACCGGGACGTGGCGGAGACGGTCTGCTTCCACGGGGGCCACGTCGAGGCCGGGACGGAGCGCCTCGAAGAGATCGCTGGCGGTGAGTAGGGTCGACGCGCTGAGCGCGGACGCGTCGAGCGCGGATATGCGGTAACGTCGACGCTCAGAGAGCGAGCGCGCCCCCCGCGATCCGTGTCTTCAAGCCGGACGCGCCGTCACGGTTCGTCGTGGACGCGAACGAACTCTCGCTCCGGTCGTACGACCCGCGGGACGACGCGGCCGTGTGGGCGCTTCACGAGTGGGCGATGCGGGAGACCGGGGTCGACCCGTCCGACATCCCCGGCACCGACGACCTGCGGTCCGTGGCGGCGTCGTACCTCGACGCGGGGGGCGCGTTCGTCGTCGGCGTCGTCGACGCCGTCGACGCCGACCAGTCGCCGGACGATCCGTCGCCGGAGCGGCAGTCGGTGGATTCGGCGGCGTCACGGGCCCCGGACCAACTGGCGACCCACGACGGGACGCTCGCCGCGATGGGCGGCTACGTGCCCAACGAGGCCGGGCACGGCGACGAGCGCGACCGCCCCGGCGCCGCGGAGCTCCACCGGATGCGCGTCGCGCCGCCGTATCAGCGGCGCGGCTACGGACGGGCGCTGCTCGACGAGCTGGAGCGGCGGGCGGCCTCCGGTGGGTTCGAGACGCTCCTCGCGACGACCTCGACGCGCCAGCCCGCGGCGCTCGACTTCTACGCGAGTCGGGGATACGAGCGGACGGACACCTCGACCGCCGGCGCGTACGAACTCGTCCACTTCGAGGAGGAGCTCTGAGCGCCGCGCCGGAAGGGGTCAATCGGGCGGGAGAGTCTCGCCCGGAGGGGTGACCTCACCCGGAGAGATCGAAGTGCTCCGCCGCCGTCTGCATGTCCTTGTCGCCGCGCCCGCAGAGGTTGACCAACAGCGTGTCGTGTCGGTCCTCCTCGGCGAGCTTGGCGGTCAGCGCGAGGGCGTGGGCCGGCTCCAGCGCCGGGATGATCCCCTCGGCCTCGCTCAGTTCGCGGAACGCGGCCAGCGCCTCGTCGTCGGAGACCGCGTGGTACTCCGCGCGGCCCATCTCCTGGAGCGCGGCGTGCTCCGGCCCGATGGCGGGGTAGTCGAGCCCGGCGGAGACGGAGTGGTTCTCGGTGTCGTCGCCGATCGTCTTCGTCTTCATCCCCTGGAAGATCCGCGGCTCCTCCTGTTTCGTCTTCGAGAGCGGGGCCGAGTGGTTCGCGTCGTCGGTGCCGCCCGGCTCGGCGCCGTAGAACATCACGTCGTCATCCTTGAACGCGTGCCAGAGGCCGATCGAGTTCGACCCGCCGCCCACGCAGGCGACGCACGCGTCGGGGAGGTCGCCGTGGCGCTCTTGGATCTGCTCGCGGGCCTCGGTCCCGATGACGGACTGGAACTCGCGGACCATCCGCGGGAACGGGTCGGGCCCCACGACGCTGCCGACGAGGTAGTGCGTCGAGTCGACGTTCTCGGCGAAGTCCTCTAACGCGGCGTCGACCGCCTCCGCGAGCCCCTCGTTGCCGCGGTCGACCGGCTCCACGTCCGCGCCCATGAGCCGCATCCGGAACACGTTCATCTCCTGTCGCTGCATGTCGTGCCGGCCCATGTACACGGTCGTGTCGAGGTCCAGCAGGGCGCCGACCATCGCCGTCGCGGTGCCGTGCTGCCCCGCCCCGGTCTCCGCGATCAGGCGGTCCTTCCCGGCCCGCTTGGCCAGCAGCGCCTGCCCGAGCGTGTTGTTGAGCTTGTGCGCCCCGCCGTGGAGGAGGTCCTCGTGTTTGAGGTAGATGTCCGCGCCGTACCGCTCGCTGAGCGTCTCCGCGTAGAAGACGGGCGTCGGCCGCCCCGCGAAGTGTTCGAGCAGGTCACGGAACTCCGCCATGAACTCGTCGTCGGCGACGGCCTCCTCGTAGGCCGCCGCCAGCTCCGCCAACGGTTCCTCCAGCGGTTCCGGGACGTGTCGGCCGCCGAACTCGCCGAACTCGCCTGGCGTACCCATGCGTGACCGGTGTGGCCGCGACTCAAAAAAGACGAGGGAACCCCCGGGCGCTGCCGCGGTCGCGGCGCCCGCCCGTGACCAACGATTTGTGTCGCGACCGAGACCGTGGCGTATGGAACGACTGGTCTGTTACGACTGCGGCGAGACGTACCCCGCCGGCGAGGCGGCCCGCTGCGCGTGCGGCGAGCCGCTCTGGTTCGACACGCACGGGACCGGGTTCTCGTGGCCCGAGGCGAGCGGCGGCGGTGGCGTGCGGCTCGGGCGAGACTCCCTCTGGCGGTACGAGCCCGTCCTACCCGCGGCGACCGTTCCGAGCGGCCTCGCCGCGGCCGCCGGGGGCACGCCGCTGTTCCGCGCGCCGTCGATCGAGCCGGCGGACGGGCCGCGGGTCCACCTCAAGGTCGAGGGGACCAACCCGACGGGGAGCTTCAAGGACCGGGGGACGGCCGTCGGGATGGCCCGCATCGACGGCCCGGTCGGGACGGTCTCGCACGGCAACATGGCACTGAGCGTCGCCGCGCACGCGGCGGCGCTGGACCGGGAGGCCGCGATCCTCGTCGCCGAGGACACGCCGGACTCGCGGCTCGCGATGATCGCCCAGCACGACCCGCACCTGTTCCGGGTCCGGGGGGAGTACGGGCGGCTCTACGAGGACACGCTCGACCACGACCTCGGGGTCGCCTTCCTCAACTCCGACGCCCCGCTCCGGGTCGCCGGCCAGAAGACGGTGGCGTACGAGATCTGCGAGGCGTTCGCTCCCGACGCGCCCGACGCGATCGTCCTGCCGGTCAGCAGCGGCGGACAGGCGAGCGGCGTCTGGAAGGCGCTCCGAGAGCTGGACGCGGCGGGAGTGCTCCTGTCGATCCCGCGGATCTACCTCGCGCAGGCCGCCCGCTGTGACCCGATCGCGCGGGCGTTCCGGCGGGGAGACTCCCGCGTCGAACCCGTCGCGGGCGAGCCGACCGCGGCCGTCTCGATCAACAACGCCGACCCGCCGAGCGGGAACCGCGCGCTGGCCGCCGTCCGGGCGACAGACGGCGGCGTCGTCTCCGTCTCGGAGGAGTCGATGCTGGCCGAGACTGACCGGCTCGCGGCCGACGCCGGAGTCTCCGTCGAGCCGTCGTGCGCGGTGGCGACGGCCGCCGTGCGAGAGCTCGCCGCGGTGAGCGAGTTCGGCCCCGACGACGACGTGGCCGCGATCCTGACGGGGTCGGGGTACAAGTACGGAGCGACCGAGGTCGAGGGCTCGTCCGTTCGGGAGGTCGACCGGGCCGACGTTCCCGACGCGGTCCGCGATATCGTATCGTGACCGGCCGGACGCACAGAGGTCGTTCGGAAGAGCGGCCAGCGGGGTCGGCGGCCTCGTCGGAGCGGCTACGGCGCGGCCTGCTTCGTCGAGACCAGTTCGATCACGTCGCGGTGGGAGAGCTCGCGGTCGGTGCCCACCTGCCGGCCGCTCCGGCAGTCGGTGCCGTGGAGCAGCCCCTCGCCGATGTCCGAGTGGATGTGGTACGCGAAGTCCTCCGTCGTCGACCCCTCGGGGAGGATGAAGCAGTCGCGGAAGACTCCCTTCTCGTCTTTGCGCCCGTTCGCGGAGCCGGGGAAGACGGCGATACAGCCCAGCACGTCGAAGACGGCGGACTCGAGCGCGCCCTGGACGCCCGTGCCGTCGTACTCGTCGACGAACTCGGCGATCTGGTCGAGGCCGGCCTTCTGCTCCCCGGAGACGTCGCCGACGACCTCGAACGCGTCGTCGCCGGGCGTGTAGTCGACGACGCCGGCGTCGTCGGCGTTCTTCAGCGCCTTCTCCGCGTGAGCGCTCGCGGGGACGAACGAGAGGTGGTCGTAGTCGGGGTCGGTCGTTATCTCCGCCCAGTTCGCCTGCGCCTCGGGGGTGTCCATCTTGTTGGCGGCGATCACCATCGGCTTCGTGCGCTTGCGGATCTCGCGGGCCAGTTCGACTCTGTCCGTCTCGTCCCAGGTGTCCGGATCGAGTTCGAGCCCCTCGGCGAGGATGACGCGCTTCATCCGGTCCTTGTCGATGCCGAACGCGGACATCTGGTCGGCGAGCTCCTCCTCGATGGCCGCGTTCGCGCCGTGATACCGCGTCTCGAACTTCTCTAAGCCCTTCTCCAACACGTCGAGGTACCACGCGTCGAGCTCCTCCTCTAAGAAGTCGATGTCCTCACGGGGGTCGTGGCCCTCGGTCGCCTCGCCCTCGATGTCGGTCTTCCCCGAGAAGTCGACGACGTGGATCAGCACGTCGGTCTCGTTGAGGTCGGTGAGGAACTGGTTGCCGAGCCCGCGGCCCTCGTGGGCGCCCGGGACGAGCCCGGCCACGTCGACCAGCTTCACGGGGACGAACCGCGTCCCCTCGCGGCAGACGCCGACGCTCGGCGTACAGGTCTCGTCGAACTCGGGCGCGGCGCAGTCGACGCGGACGTACGCCTCGCCGACGGTCGGGTCGATGGTTGTGAACGGGTACGCCCCCTCCGGTACGTCGTTCATCGTCGCGGCGTTGAAGAACGTCGACTTGCCCACCGAGGGCTTGCCGACGAGACCGATCCGATAGCTCATTACCACCGCTGCGCGGCGCGGCGGCAAAAGCGATGCGAGACGCGCCGTGGCGTGGGGATCGGTGACGAGGGAGGGGCCCGGCCGCGAGCCGTCGCGGGAGGCCCGATCTACGCGTCGCCGTCGGACTGCCCGGGCTCCCCGAGCGCCTCGATCGGGAGGACGTTCTGGAGCGCGGCGTGCGCGTCGGCGGCGCCCTCGAACCTCGCCTGGTCGACCTCGGCCAGGAGGTCGCCGAGGTCGGCGTCGCCGTCGGCGAACAACACCGTCGTGCCTGCGAACGAGTCGGCGAGCGCTCCGCGGTCGGCGGGGTACGCGCGGTCGGCGAGCGTCGATTCGGGGCGGGAGCGGTTGATCTCGTCGGACATACCGACCCGTCGTGCGAGAGAGTATAAGCGCGCGCTCGGCCCGGACGCCACCGGACGGCGGCGAGAAACCGGCAAGAACAAAGGGTTATCCGTCCCGGTCGTCATGCTACACGTGAACATGCCCCTATACGACCGGATTCTGGTCCCGACCGACGGCTCCTCGGAGGGGGAGTTAGCGGTGTGTCACGCGCTCGACCTCGCCGCGGTCCACGGGGCGTCGGTGCGCGCGATATACGTGGTCGACACCGCGCGGTACGCCGGGATGCCGATGGAGACGACGTGGGAGGGGGTGGGCGACCTGCTGTACGACGACGGCGAGGCGGCGCTCGAGACGGTGTGCGAACTCGCCGCCGACCGCGGCGTCGACGTCGAGACGTCCGTCGTCGACGGCTCGCCGAGCCGCGAGATCATCACCCACGCCGAACGGACGGGCTGCGACCTCGTCGTGATGGGGACCCACGGGCGCGGCGGGATCGACCGCCTCCTCCTCGGTAGCGTCGCCGAGAAGGTGGTCCGGGGGTCGTCGGTGCCGGTGTTGACCGTCCGGATCGGCGACGACGAGGACGCGGCGACCGCGGGCGAGACCGCGACCGCGGGCGAGACGGGCGCCGCCGGGGCCGACGCGGACGGGTCCGTCTCCGACGCGACGGAGACGGGGTAGCGAGCCGCGGCGCGTCGGCTGGGAGTCAGGCCGCGTCGCGGAGGTCAGGCCGCGTCGCGGAGGTGTTCGCAGTCGCCCGCGTGGACGCGCCGCCGGCCCTCGTCGGTGTCGACCACGAGCGCACCCGGCTCCGTCACGTCGACCGCGGTGCCCTCCACGACCCCCTCGGCGGTGTCGACCCGGACGCGCCGCCCGAGCGTGCTCGCCCGCTCGCGCCACGCGGGGAGAACCTCGTCGAGCGCGCCGGGCGAGGCGGTCAGTTCCGCGTAACGTTCGAGCAACGTCGCAGCGAACCGCCGCCGGTCGATCGGGCCGCCGCGCTCCGCCGACAGCGACGTCGCGCCCGCGGGCAGCGTCTCGGGGTCGAGGTTGGCGTTGACGCCGACGCCGACGACGAGCCAGCCGACCCGGTCGGCCTCCCCCTCCATCTCCGTCAAGATCCCCGCCAGCTTCGGGCCGCCGCGGCCGGGGGCGGCGGGATCTGGCACTTCGGAGCCGCTTCCGTCACCCCCGACGAGCACGTCGTTCGGCCACTTGATCCGCGCGTCCACGCCGGCCTCGCGGGCGGCGTCGGTCGTCGCCACCGCGGCCGCGAGGGTGAAGAGCGGCGCCCGCGCGGTCGGCACGTCCGGCCGGGTGAGGACCGACAGCCAGACCCCGCCGCTCGGCGCGACCCACTCGCGGTCGAGTCGGCCGCGGCTCCCGGTCTGTTCGTCGGCGACTACGGCGACGTCGGTCTCCCCTTCTACCGCGAGCTCCCGGGCCCGCTCGTTCGTCGACGCGATCCGGTCGTGATACTCCACGGAGTAGGGTGCGTCGAGGCCGAACGCGATCCCCGGTCCGGAGTACCCCGGCTCGTCGGGGGCGACGTACCCCGCCGCGGTCGACTTGACCGCGAACCCGTCCTCGCGGAGCCCCTCGACCGCCTTCCAGACGGCCGCCCGAGAGACGCCGAGCGACTCAGCGAGGGCGGGCCCGGAGACGGGGCCGTCGTCGGCAGCGAGGGCGTCGAGCAGCGCGCGCCGCGTGTCCATGTCGCCCGTTCCGACGCCCGGGCCGAAAGCCGTTCCGGGTCCGGGACGCTTTGTGTGCGGCGCGCGAAGGGACGCCGATGACCGAGGACGAACCCGACGAGGACGCCGGCGGACGGTCAGGGAGCGGGTCCGAGACGGTCCCGCTCGTCGTCGTCGACGGCGACGACCGCGTCGAACTCGCCGTGGAGCGCGGTCGCAACCTCCGGCGGGTCATGCTCGACGCCGGCCTGTCGCCGTACGCGTCCGCGACGCGCCGGCTCAACTGCGGGGGGCGGGGGATCTGCGCCACCTGCGGCGTCCGCGTCCGAGAGGGGCCGCCGGCCGACCAGTGGCACGACCGCCTCGCCGACCGGTTCGGCTACCCGCGGCTCTCCTGTCAGATCGCGGTCGACCGCCCGATGACGGTCGCGCTCGTCGACAAGCGCGTGTGGGGCGGGCGGCGGTCGGGCGGCGACGGGTAGCGGCCGCGACCGCGCCGGGCCACACCGCGTTTCCGGTGAAACGGCGAACGGTAGCGCGTGGCACGCGACCGCGCGCGGAAAGCGTGACGACACCGCTCGCGGCACAAAAGCCAAGTCCGCGGGCCCGAACGGTCCGGTATGCAACCCTCCAAGGAGCGCGAGTCGTCCGACGACCCGATGGACGACCTCGACGACCTCCTCGACGACGACCTCGCGGGCGGCGAGGGAGAGTCAGAGGCCGACGCCGGCGGGGCCGCGGGCGCCGGGCCGACGGCGGGGAGCGAGGCCGGCTCCGGGGACGCCGGCCGGGTCGGCGTCTCGGGGCGGTGGTTCTCGGCGAAGGCGTTCGGTCTCGCGCTCGTCGCGGTCGCGGTCGGCGTGTTCGTCGGCGGCCTGATCCCGCTCATCGGCGGGACGGTCGGGACCGCGGGCGGCGTGTTCGTCGCCGCGTTCCTGCTCGGCCTTGTGCTGTCGGCGCGCCGCTACGTCGAGACCGGGACCGCCGGCGCCGCCGCGGGCGCGGCGAGCGCGGTGACGAGCGTCCTCGGCGTTGGCTTCCTCCCGATCGGGATCGACTACCTCTCGCAGTGGGGGCTCCCGCTCGTCGCGGTCGGCGGGGGCGTCGGGCTGGTGCTCGCGCTGCTCGGCCACTACTTCGGCCGCGACCTCCGCGCGGGGCTGAGCCGAGACGTGGAGGGGTGAGTCGCCGAAATCCGCGAGGGGTGAACGACCGGAACCCGCGAGAGGCGTCTCCGTGAGCCGCTACTCTCGCAACCGGTCGACGCCGACGTAGTCGGCAATCTCGCGGCGCTCTAAGACGAGGAAGCCGGCGAGGATCGCGACGAACCCGATCAGCGCCTCGGCGTCGACGAGGTGACCGAGCAGGGCCCAGCTACCGACCGCGGCGACGACGGGCTCGGCGTAGCCGACGAGGTGGAGCTGCGACGGGCCGACCGCGTCGAGCAGCGCGAAGTACAGGAGGAACGCGACCACGCCGGAGAGCAGCGTCAGATACGCGAGCGAGGCGATCGCCGTCTGGTTCCAGGCGATCGCGGCGGGCGACTCGCCGATCGCGGCGGCCGCGACGAGCAGCTGCCCGGCTCCGATCACCATCGCCCAGCCCTGAAGCGCGGCGATCGGGAGGTCGGTGCGGAGCGGGCGCAGCAGGACGGCGCCCAGAGAGAAGGCGGCCGCGCCGGCGAACGCGAGCGCGACGCCGACGACCGCCGCGCTGCCCAGCCCGGCCGCGGCCGGGTCGGCGATCACGGCCACGCCGATGACGCCGAGCGCGAACCCGCCGATTTCGACGGGGCCGAGGCGTTCGTTCGGGAGGAGCGCGGCCGCGAAGACGGCAGTCAACACCGGCGAGAGGCTCACGACGACCGCGGCGACCGCGCCGGAGATCCGGATCTCGCCGAGGTAGAGGAACCCGTGATACGCCGCGATCACGAACGTGCCCGCGACGGCGACGCCGAGCCACTCGTCGCGGCCCCGCGGGATCCACCGGTCCGCGGCGACCGCGGCGTAGCCCAGCACGACCGCGCCGGCGACGACGTACCTGACGCCGGCGAACAACAGCGGCGGGAAGTAGTGGAGGCCGGCCTCGATCGCGACGAAGGACGTGCCCCAGAGCGTTGCGAGCAGCAGGAACGCGGCGACGACCGCTTCCGGAGTAGAGAGGAGGTTTCTGAGATTCACTGGTTATGAATTCGAAAGACGTAGACGTAGTTAAACTATTCTCTCGGATAGTGCGTTATTCGAAACGAAGAATCAGACATACGAATTAGATCCGATTCGAGCCCCGAACGGCGCCGACATCTTGGAGTATCCTCCAACCCTGTCGGTCGACATATACAACCGGTCGGGGGTCGATCCGGGGGTATGGACGAGCGCGACGTGCGGCTGTTGAAGGCGATATCCGATCTCGGTACCGGGAGCCCGGAGCGGCTCCACGAGGAGACCGGGATTCCGGTGTCGACGATCCACTACCGACTGAACAACCTCCGGGAGGACGGCGTCATCGAGAACGACCTGTACGACCTCGACCACGAGGCGCTCGGGCTCGGCGTCACCGTCATCGTCGAGGTGCTCGCGAGCTACGAGGGTCCGTACGAGGAGTTCGCGGACGAGCTGCTGGCGGTGGAGGGCGTCACGGAGGCGTTCTTCACGATGGGCGAGACGGACTTCGTCGTCCTCGCGCGACTCTCCTCGTCGGACACCGTCGAGCGGCTCATCAGCGACTTCGAGGCGATCCCCGAGGTCGAGCGCACGAACTCGACGTTCACCATCGCGGCGCTGCGCGACGAGCCGCGCGCGCCGGCGACGTACGACCTCGACACGTTGATCGAGGAGCTGACCGAGTGACGGCGGCTCACTCGGGCGTCAGCGAGGCGCCGACAGAGCGCTCGACGTACAACAGCAGCACGAGCCCGAGCATTACGGTCCCGTAGGAGACGGCGGCGAACAGCGCGTCCTGCGTCGAGGGGTACTCGGTGGTGCGGAAGATGATCACCTTCCGGACCATCGCGATGACGCCGGTGTAGATCACCAGCCTGACGATCCGCCTGGTGTCGCTCTGTTCGATGTACGCGACGACCGTCTGGTACACCTCGACGATGATGAGCAGCAGGAGGCCCGTCTCGATGAAGCCGATGACCACTTCCGGGTTCGTGATCTCTCCCGTCGGGACGGACTCAACGATCTGGATCGCGAGGTCGACGACGCCGATACCGAACAGGAGCGCGAACAGCGCCGCGGCGGCGAGTTCGACGGCGTGAACGAAGCGGTTCGTCACCTCCGAGACGCGGCCGCTGACCGTCTGCGTCTCGGCCGGGTCGGGCGCGCGGTCCGACGCGGACGAATCGTCCGACTGGTCGACCACAGGCGAGTCTGCCATCAAATGACCCTCAATTCCGATAACGGACTCGCGCCACGTAAAGAGGGGGCCTAACCGGTGTGGGACGCGCGGAACGCGTTACGAGCGCTTGCCGATCTCCTCGCGAAGCACGTCGGAGACGACCTCCCCGTCGGCCTTCCCGCGGAGCGCGCCCATCGCCTCGCCCATCAGCCCGGAGAACGCCCCCATCCCCTCGGCCTCGATCTGGTCCGCATTGCGCTCGACGACCTCAACGACCGCCTCGCGGACCTCCGCCTCGCTCACGCCCGAGAGGCCCGCCGCCTCGACGGCCTCGCTCGCCGTCAGATCGGGGTCCTCGGCGAGCGTCGTCAGCACCTCGGGGACGCCCTCCTTCGCGAGGTCGCCCGACTCGACGAGGTCGAACAGCGCGAGGAAGTGGTCGTCGGTGAGGTGCTCGACGGGCGCGCCGTCGCGCCGGATCTCCGTCGTCGTCGACTCCAGCGTCGTCGCAGCGAAGGTGGGGTCGACGCCGCGGTCGACCGCCGCCTCGAACAGCGGGAACCGCTGGCCGAACGCGACCTGCTCGGCGAGCCCGGCGTCGAGGCCGAACTCGTCGGCGTACCGTTCGGCCTTCTCGTCGAGGAGTTCCGGCGTCTCCACGTCCGAGGGGTCCGGTTCCACCGGCGGCACGTCCGTCTCGGGGTACATCCGCGCGGCGCCCGGGAGGGGGCGGAGGTAGCGGGTCGTGCCGTCGTCGTTCGCGCCGCGGGTCTCCTCGGGGACGCCCTCCATCGCGGCCTCGGCGCGCTCCGCAGCCGCCTCGATCGCGAGGTCGGCGGTCTCCGGGTCGGCCGCGACGATGGCGACCGCGTCCGCCTCGCCCGCGCCGACCGCATCGCGTAGCGCGTCGACCTCCGCCTCGGTGACGCCGTACGCCGGCAGTTCGTCGGTGTGGAAGATGCCGCCCGCGCCGTGGCGCTTCGCGTGGTCCGACAGCTCCGTGCCGAGCCGGCGGTCGGGCTGGAGTTCGCGGCCAACGAGGCCGTCGAACCCGAACAGCGGGACCGCGGTGACCTTCCCGCCAGAGTCGAGCGCGCCGCGGATGACGCCCGACTCGGTGTCGGCGAAGACGTCGGTCGCGTCCGTCACGTCGCCGACGCTCGCGTCGCGTTCGCGGAGTTCGTCGCGGATTTCGAGCAGCTCCGCCTGTCGGCCCACCTCGCCGCGGACGATGTCCTCGATCCCTTGGAGGTCCTGAACGCCCTTCACCTCGACGCGCGCGCCGTCGGCGATGGAGACGTTCACGTCCTGCCGGATGGTGCCGAGCCCGCGCTTGACCGCACCCGTCGAGCGAAGCAGCATCCCGATGCGCTCGGCGGCCTGCCGCGCGCCCTCCGGGCTGCGGATGTCCGGGCCCGTCCCGATCTCGACGAGGGGGACGCCGAGCCGGTCGAGCGAGTAGACGACGCCGTCGTCCGTCTCTTCGACGCGCTTCGCGGACTCCTCTTCGAGCATGAGGTCGACGACCGACACCGACCCGGACTCCGTCTCGATCTCGCCGTCCTGCCCGAGGAGGATCGAGCGCTGGAAGCCGGAGGTGTTCGAGCCGTCGATGACGAGCTTCCGCATGACGTGCGCCTGGTCGACGACCGAGAGGTCGAGCAGGTCGGCGATCTGGAGCGCCACGGAGAGCGCCTCGCCGTCGACGCGGCGGGGCGGTTCGTCGTCCTCCTCGACGAGGCAGGTCGTGTCGTACGCGAGATAGGTGAACTCGCGGTCGACGCGGCTCTCTTCCATCGCGGCGTCGTCCAGCTCGCCCAGTTCGCTCTTCGTCGGGTGGAGCTGTCGGGTGATCGACCGGTCGGACTCGTCGGGGTCGCGCTCGACGGTCGGGGAGTCGCAGAACAGCTTGGTCTCGGTGTCGAGCTGCTGGTGGATCTCCAGCCCGGCGACGAGCCCCAGTTCCTCGTAGTCGTACTCGGGGGTCGCGTCCGTACTCATTACGCCACACTCCGACGGCGCGCGACTAAAAGGGTGGCAGTTCGCGCGGGCGAGGCGACAATCAGCAACAAACAGCCGATGCGGTGGCGCGTGCCTGCGATCGACCGCCCCCGGCGGCCGCGAAGCCAGCACACGCGAGGGAGTCGGTGGTCCTCCGCTTCGCTCCGGACCACCGACAGGGCGAGAGCCCCGCTCTCGCTTACAACCGGGCGTCGTCCGGTGACGAGGCTGGGGAGGCGTGAGGCGCGGTGCTGTGCTGGGCGGGACTCAAACGGGCAGTCGCGAGGGCGGCGCACGCTCGCTGCGCTCCTCGTTCGTTCGCTTCGCTCACTCACAACGGTGCTTACGTCGCCTGCGCCGCCCTCGCGACTGGGGCTTTGGAGGTGGTCGCCGCCGGTCCACGAGTAACGATTTATAACCGAGCGGCCGGGGCTGTGGGGCAGTTCACCACCGTAGCATTCCGATCGTAGTCGTCACTTCTTACGTAGCATCGAAAGGAATTGTGCGTGGGTGCTGTCGTAGAGACAACACCGGCATCGGTGGGGGTGTGCCCCGAGCGATGCGTGGGACCGGATTTGAACCGGCGGACCTCTACAGGACAGCGCCCTCAACGCTGCGCCGTTGGCCTGGCTTGGCTACCCACGCTCGCGGTGTTCTGTCGCGTCTCCACGTACCCTGTCCCCAATTAAAAGCCCTTCCATTCGAGGGAGCCGTGCCGGGGTTTCGCAGACCGGCGGGCGGCGCGCCGCCGTCCCGATCCGGCGACCGCGACCGGAACGCGTCGACCGCAACCGGCACGCGTTTGGGGGTCGCGTCCCTCCGTCCTGGCATGTCCGACTGGGCCCGCGAGAACGTCTCCGTGTTGACCGCCGTCGCCTCCGGCGTCGCGCTCGCGCTCGTCTTCGGCGCGGTGGGCGGCGTGATCCCGAGTTCGCTGCTCCCGCGCGCGAGCGACGCCGTCCTCGCCGCGATCCCGCACTTCAACGCCGCCGTCTCCGCGACGGCGATCGCAACGATCCTGCTCGGCTGGCGGGCGATCTCCCGCGGGAACGTGACGCGTCATCGGAACTTCATGGTGACCTCGTTCGCGCTGTTCGCCGCGTTCCTCGGGGCGTACCTCTACCGACTGATCCACGTCGGCACCACCGAGTTCCCCGGGCCGGAGCTCGTCTACTCGTACGTGTACCTCCCCTTCCTCGCGATCCACATCCTGCTCGCGATCGTCTGCGTCCCCTTCGTCTTCCACGCGCTGTTCCTCTCGGCGACGCGCCCGTACGCGGACCTCTATCAGACGCGGCACTCGCAGGTCGGGTTCGTCGGCGCCGTCCTCTGGCTGATCTCCTTCACGATGGGGATCGGCGTGTACCTGCTGCTGTACCACATCTACTGAGGAAAGACGCGAGAAGAGGACTACGCGTTCCGCTCTGCCTTCTTGTGTGCCGCGTAGAACAGCGGGACGAGCAGCGCGCCGGCGAAGCCGAACCCGAGCGCCAGCGTTCCGATGTCGCTCGCGGAGAGACCGCCGTCGGACCCGCCCGAGTCGCCGCTCCTGGAGCCACCGTCGCCGCCAGAGCCACCGCCGCTGCCGGAGCCGCCCTCGGCCTGCGGGTCGACGAGGTCGTCGTCGACGGACCCGACAGCCACGACGCCCTTCATTCCGACCGCCCGGTGGGGTTCACAGAGGTAATTGAACGTGTCGCCGTCGCTCGCGTCCTCGAAGGTGTACTCGAAGGTCGTGCCCTCCTCCGAGACGGGCGAGCCGCTGTCGAACGTGCCATCGTCCGCGACGACGTTGTGACCGCCGCCCTGTCCGGTCCACTCCCAGACGACGGTCGCGCCCGGGTCGATGAGGATGGCGGCGGGGCCGAAGCGGAGCCCGTTCTCGCCCGCGCCGACCGAGACGGTGACCTCGTCCTGCCCGCGGTAGTCGTGAGTACCGTCGTAGTTGCTGACGCCCTCGAGCCACCCGTCGTACTGGGCGGCGGCGGTCCCGCTTCCGGCCGCGACCCCCGCCGCGACCGCCGCTCCGGCGGCCCCGGCGCGGAAGAATCCGCGGCGGCTCATCGACGCGGCGTCGTCCTCGGCGGCGTCGGTGTTCCCTGTCATGCTCGCACCTCTGACCGTGATCGTATTTAAGCCCCCGATACGTTCCGAGCGGGCGGCCCGGCGGCGAACGTGTGCGGGGCCGGCGCCGAGTCGGAAGGGTCAGTCGTCCGCCGGCGTCGGGTCCGACACCGGCGCGTCGACATCGCGGTCGGTCGCCTCGCCCTCGACGTCGAAGGGGTACTCGCCGGTGACGCAGCCGAGACAGAGGTCCGCGCGGCTCTCGCCGAGCGCCTCCGCGACCGCGTCGATGGAGAGGTACGAGAGCGAGTCGGCGCCCACCTCCTCGCGGATCTCCTCGGTCGAGGCGTCGGCGGCGATGAGTTCGTCGCGCGTGGCCATGTCGATGCCGAAGTAGCAGGGGGCGAGGATCGGCGGCGCGCCGATCCGGAGGTGGACCTCCTCGGCGCCGGCCTCGCGGACCAGCTCGACGAGCTGCGTCGATGTCGTCCCGCGGACGATGGAGTCGTCGATGATGGTGACCGACTTCCCCTCCACGGTCGACCGGATCGGGTTCAGCTTCAGCCGGACGGCGCGCTCGCGCTCGTCCTGCGTCGGCATGATGAACGTCCGGCCCACGTACCGGTTCTTCATCAGCCCCTCGGCGAACTCCACGCCGCCGTCGTCCGCCGGCCGCGGTTCGCCGGCGGCCGTGGTCTCGCCCGCCGCGTCCGCGTAGCCGGAGGCGAAGGCGCGCCCGGAGTCGGGGACGGGCATCACCACGTCGGACTCGACGCCGGACTCCTCCCAGAGCTTCCGGCCGAGCTTCCGGCGCACCTCGTACACGAGGCTCTCGTCGATGACGGAGTCGGGGCGCGCGAAGTAGACGTGTTCGAAGAAACAGTGGGCGGTCGCGTCGCGCTCGACCAACTGATACGTGTCGTAGCCGGTGCCGTCGGGGTCGAGGACGACGAGCTCGCCGGGCCGGACGTCGCGGATTAGCTCCCCGTCGAGCGTGTCGATGGCGGCCGACTCGCTGGCGAGGACGTAGCCGCCGTCGATCTTCCCGAGACACAGCGGGCGGTTGCCAAGCGGGTCGCGGACGCCCAGCACGGTGTCGTCGTGGGTGATCGCCAGCGAGTAGGAGCCGTGGATGCGGTTCATCGTGTGTTTGACCGCCCGCACGAGGTCCTCTTCGAGGAGGTTCCGCGCGAGGTCGTGGGCGATCACCTCGGTGTCGCCGTCGGAGGTGAACGCGTGGCCCGCGGCCGCGAGCTCCTCGCGCACTTCGTCGGCGTTGACGAGGTTCCCGTTGTGGGAGAGCCCGAGTGAGCCGGACTTGAACGACACCGAGAAGGGCTGCGCGCAGCTCTTGTCGAGGCTCCCGGCGGTCGGGTAGCGGACGTGGCCGATGCCCGTGCCGCCCGACAGCGACGCGAGGTCGCCCTCCTCGAAGGCGTCGCCGACGAGGCCGCGCTCGACGTGGCTGTGCTGCTGGAACCCGTCGTGCGTGACGATGCCGGCCGACTCCTGGCCGCGGTGTTGGAGCGCGTACAGCGCGTAGTACAGCGGTCGCGCGGCCTCCCGGTCCTCGAGCGAGACGCCGACGACGCCGCACTTCTCTCGCGGTTCGTCGCCGCCGTAGTCCCCACCGGCGTTCATGTACGCGAGGGTGAGGCGGGCGGCGATAAAAATCCTCGTGTTCGTGGCGTATCGCTCCGCTAATCGTGCGATGATATACGCGATCGTGGATAAAGCTCGGCTCGCCGGCGCGTCGTTACGCCCCCTCTTCAGCACCGACGAACTCGTCGAGGCGCGCGAAGTACGCCTCGCGGGGCACCTGATACGCGTCCCGGTAATCGATCTCGCCCGCGACGAACCGTTCCGCGACATCGACCGCGCTGGCCGCGCCCGCCTCGCGGCTCTCGTGCGTCTCCGCGACCGCCTCGATTTCGGGCTCCAAGAAGAGGACGACGTGCCACTCGTCAGTCGCGTACTGGCCCGAGCCGGGCCGCGCGTTGCGGGAGCCGTTCGTCAGGTAGATCGTCGGGAGACACTCGTCCGGGCGGTCGCCGCTCCCGAAGACGTCGGGGCGGTAGACGAGGATCGCCCGGCCGCTGGGCTCCTCGTTCCACACCCGCCACCCCTCCGGCAGCGATTCGAAGGTCATAGCCTCGCCTCGGTCGCGGAGGCTTGAAAACGTCGCGCTCGGGGAGAAGAATCGTTCCGCGGTCGACGGGGGGCCTCAGTCGACGATGTCCGATCCGCCCGGCGGGAGGAACTCCTGTAGCTGGTCCGCGCTCGCGACCTTCCGCACGAACGACTGGTCCGCGAACCGCTCTTTCAGATTCCGGTACGCCATCATCGCGGCGTCGTTCTGCGCGTACATCCCCGGTTCGAAGGTGAGGTGCGCGGCCGCGCGGTCGACGACGGCCGACGGCGGGCCGCCGATGGCGCGGGTGACCGGCTCGCACTGGACGCCGACGGCGATCCGGCAGGGGACGTCCTCGAAGTACGTCCGGTCGCCGCGGATCACGAAGCTCCCCTTCTCGATGTACTCGCCGCTCTCGGGGGTCTTCGACACCTGGTCGGGGTCGACCATGTACGCGTCGCCCGCGCCGCGGCCGTCCTTCCAGTCAGACGAGTAGGAGACGGCGAACTGCGCGGCCTCCCGCAGGGTCTCCTCCGAGAAGTCGACCGGATCGGCCGACTCCGACGGGCCCGAGGCCTTGAGGATCGTCACCGGCCCCCCGTGCGCCTGCGTGTGGAAGAACCGATCGTGTTTACCCATGTACTTCTTCACCAACTCCTCGTTCTGGTCGGCGTTGCGCCCGCCGATGACGAGGTAGCCGGTCGAGGTGCGGAACCAGCGGAACCGCTCGAACCAGTCGTCCGGGCTGCGGATCGGGATCGAAGAGCGGGAGAGCCAGTCGGTCTCGTACGCCTCGTCGTCGTCCTCGTCGTCGCCCTCTTCCTCGCCGCCGTCGTCGGCCGCCTGCTGTTCCTCCCACTCCGCCTTCCGTTCCTTGACCGCCTCCAGCTCCTCGCGGGTGGACTCGATCGCCGCCATCGCCCCCTCCTTCTTCTCCTCGACGCGTTTCGCCTCCCGGTAGAGGCGGTCGGCGTTGACCTCGACGCCCTCGCTCGCGTCGACCTCGACGCGGACGGGGTCGCCGTCATCGTCCTCGAGTTCCACCGTTACCGTCCCCTCGCCGCCGTCGACGTCGACGACGGCCTCCGCGGCCGGAATCCCCCGCTCCGCGCCGGCGTCGAGCGTCTCCGCGATCTCGTCCCACGGCACCTCGTTCTCGCGGGCCTCCCGCACCGTCGAGATCACCTCGTCGACGAGGTCGTAGTTCGCGTACAGCAGCTCCGCGCGCTCGCGCTCCGCCTGCGCCTGTTCCTCGAACCCCTCGATCGCGCCGCGCTGCTGTTCGATGATCCGCTCCTGTTTGGCGATCTCCTCCTCGAAGTCCGGGCGGGAGGCGCTCGCGTCGGCGGGGGCCTCGCCGTCGCCAGTCTCCTCGCTCCCCAGCCGGTGGAAGTACTCGTCGACGGCGGCGTTGAAGGAGTCGAACCCCACGCTCGGCAGGTCCTCGTGCTCCGCGAGCGGGAAGGGGGTCACGTCGACCACGCGGGGGTCGGCGTCATCGGCGCCGCCGTCGCTCCCGTCGCCGTCGATCGATTCCTCGTACACTCGGGGGTCGATGTCGCCCGAGCGAAGCCGTTCGTCGATCCGGGAGAGGGCGTCGTGGAGCGCCCCGAGTTGGTCGTCCGTCGCCTCCTCGATGGGCGTCTCCTTCGGCACGCCGGCGCGGGTACACACCTCCTCGGCGTAGAGGCCGCCGAGGTTCAACTGGGTGGCGAGGGTGCGCACCACGTCGCTGTCCGACTCGCGCATGTGCCGGTCGAACCCGCCGCGGCTCACGTCAAGGGGGTTGAGCCGCGAGGCAGGGTACTCGTACTGCGAGCCGGGCGCCACCGTCCGGGACTTCAGCCGGACCGTCGACAGCGCCCCGATCACCTCGCCCGTCTCGTCGAGCGCGGCGACGTTGCCCTGCCCGAACAGCTCGGCGACGAGCGTCGTGTTCTGGTCCTCGCGCTCAAACTCGAAGGTGAGGATGCGGTCGAACTCGTACTGCTCGACGCCCGCGAAGTCCGCGCCGGACAGCCGGTTCCGGAGCATCTTCGCGAAGTTCGGCGGGCGGCCCGGCGCGTCCGCGACGTGGTCTGGGTCGGCGGCGTGCGCGCGTTTGATCTCTCCGACCTCGATCATGAGCTCGACGCGACCGCGGTCGAAGTCGCGCAGCTTCAGCCGGAGCAGGTCGTCGTCGTAGAGGTACGCCTTGTCGACCTTCGCGCCCTCGTACCGATTCAGCTCGGTGACGAGGGCCGCGAGGTCGATGCTCGACAGCTCCCGCTTCTGGTCCATACGTGATAGAGACCGCCGGGGCGGAAAAAGGCGTGTCGTTGTGGGATTCAGCGCGACGGTCGGCTCCCCGCGCGTCAGTTACCGTTGCCTTTCCCCTTGCCGCTGCCGAGGCGCTCGACGGTGTTGAGCGCGTTGATGATCCCGGCACCGAACTCCGAGTCGCTCTTGCCGTTCGCCCCCTCGGCGCCCTTCTGGATCGCCTGCTCGATCCGGCTCGCATTCGCGTTCGGTTCGAGTTCGCGGACGAGTGCAGCGAGGCCGGCGACCCCCTTCACGAAAGTTCGTCGTTCGAAGTTCATGTGAGTAGTCCTCATGTGACGAGGTACCGATATTGTATCCTGATAGAGTATAAATTTTCATCAATGAATGACTCTGTACTAATCTAAATCCAAGTAAACAGAAAGGCGGTGGTCGCCAGAAACGTCAGTCGACGACGGTACGCGACGGGGGAGCGACTCCCGACGGAAGCGGGCGTGGGTTCGGTCGGCCGAGGGCCTACAGCCGCTTCGACACGTACGGCCCGTCCTGCCGGTAACCGAGCTTGTTGCGGTAGTACTCGCGGGCGCCGATGCCGGAGATGACCGCGACCTTGTCGTAGCCCGCGTCGCGAGAGAGCTCCTCGGCGCGTTCGAGCAGCTTCGTCCCGTACCCCTTATGCTGCCAGTCGCCGTCGCCGCCGATGCCGACCTCGGTGCCGTACACGTGGAGCTCGCGGATCAGCGCGGCGTCTTCGAGCTCCGGCCGGATCGGGTCGCTCTCGGTTCCCGGCGCGCCCGGCTGGTCGGGGGCGAACGAGGGGAACCGAAGCCGACAGAAGCCGACGAGCAGGTCGCGCACGGGGTCCTCGAAGGCGATGAAGTGTTCCGTGCCGCCGCCGGCCTCGTAGGTGGTGACCGAGAGTTCCACGTCGTCCGGGTCCGGGTCGGCGTCGTTGTGGCCGACTTCGCGGGCGCGGATGTCGCGCTGGACGATCCCCTTCTCCTCGGCGCGCTGGGCGGCGAGCTGTCGGAGGTTCGACTTCTGGACGCCCGCGTCGATGAAGTCGGCCGGGATGTCGCGCTGGACGCGCTGGAGCCGCGTGTACTTCGGGATCAGGTCCATCACGTCGGCGACGAGGTCGGCCGCCTCCTCGCTCGTGAGCGGGTCGAAGTCGTCGCGCCGCCACCGGTCGTACACCCGCGTCCCCTCGACGACGAGCGTGGGGTAGATCTTCAGGTAGTCGGGGCGCCAGTCGGGGTTCTCGAACAGCTGCCGGAAGTCCTCCAGACACATCTCGCGGGTCATCCCGGGCTGGCCCGGCATCATGTGGAAGCCGATTTTGAACGCGGCGTCGCGCAGGCGGCGGTTGGCGTTCCGGCTCGCCTCGTTGCCGTGGCCGCGGTGCATCTCGCGGTTGATCCGCTCGTAGGTGGTCTGGACGCCGACCTCGACCTTCGTGCCGCCGAGGTCGAGCATCCGGTCGATCTGCTCCGGGTCGCACCAGTCGGGCTTCGTCTCGAAGGTGGTGCCGATGTTGCGGATCGGATTCGTCTCGTTCTCGGCGATCACGTCTTCGAGGTACTCGAACTCGGTCTCCTCGGGCGCGGGCGCGAACGACTCGCCCTCCGCGGGCTCCGGCTCCTTGTCGAGGTCGTAGTCGTTCATCGCCTGGAGCGCGCGCTTGACGAACCACTCCTGGTAGTCGTGCGAGCGCGCGGTCATCGTCCCGCCCATGAGGATGAGCTCCACCTTGTCGACGGGGTGGCCGATCTTGCGGAGCTGTTCGAGCCGGAGCGTGACCTGCCCGTACGGGTCGTAGTCGTTCTGCTCGCCGCGGGCCGCCGCGGGCTCGTGGCCCGTGTACGACTGCGCGGAGGAGAACTCTGAGGCCGGGCCGCCCGGGCAGTAGAGGCACTTCCCGTGCGGGCACAGTTCGGGGGAAGTCATGATCGCCACGGGGGAGACCCCGGACGCGGTCCGGACGGGCTTGCGCTGGACCACCTCGATCACGTCGTCGCGGTGCTCCGTCGGTGCGTGGTCGAGGATCTCGGTGTTCTTCGGCACCTTGGGGGAGCCGAACTCCGAGCAGGCGTCGAGCTTGGCGCGTTCGAGGTCGTCGCGCTCGATCTCGCCGTCGAGGATCCTGTCGACGAGGTGTTCGCAGGTGCGGACGAACGCCTCGGAGTCGGTGGGGTCCCCGGAAGCGGCGTCGTCGGACTCGGCGTCGCCCGCCGCGTCGGTACTCATTACTCTCCGATCCGCGGGTTTCGGGGTTAAGCGTGTCGCACCCGGGCGCCGACTCGGTGCGCCGAGCCGTTTACCACAGAATATATTAGTTAGTGGTATTACCGGGTAATTATGCCAGCGACACAGATGGAGCGGGCGCGACGCGGCGAGGTCACCTCCGCGATCGAACGCGCGGCGGCGCGCGAGAACCGCGACCCGGAGTTCGTTCGCGAGGCGGTCGCCGAGGGGCGCGCGGTGATTCCGAACAACCACGCGCACGACGCGCTCGACCCGATGGTCATCGGCCGGGCGTTCGCCACGAAGGTCAACGCGAACATCGGGAACAGCGAGACGACGAGCGGCCGGGAGGAGGAGCTCGAAAAGCTCCACGCGGCGGTCCACTACGGCGCCGACACGGTGATGGACCTCTCGACGGGCGACGAGCTGGACGCGACCCGCGAGGCCAACGTCGCGCACTCGCCGGTGCCGGTCGGGACGGTCCCGATCTACGAGGCGGTCAAGCGGGCCGAGTCCGCCGAGGCGATCACCCGCGAGCTCCTGCTCGACGTCATCGAGAAACAGGCGCGGCAGGGCGTCGACTACATGACGGTCCACGCGGGGATACTGATGGGACACCTCCCGCTGACCGACGGCCGGAAGACGGGGATCGTCTCGCGAGGGGGGTCGATCCTCGCGCAGTGGATGGAGGAGAACGGGTCGCAGAACCCGCTGTACGCGAATTTCGAGGCAATATGTGAGACATTCGCCGAACACGACGTGACGGTCTCTCTCGGGGACGGCCTCCGGCCGGGCTGTGTGGCCGACGCGAGCGACGAGGCGCAGTTCGCCGAGCTCGACACCCTCGGAGACCTCACGCGGACCGCGTGGGACCACGGCGTCCAGGTAATGGTGGAGGGCCCCGGCCACGTCCCGCTGGACGATATCGCGGAGAACGTCGAGCGGCAGCAGGCGGTGTGCGACGGAGCGCCGTTCTACGTCCTCGGCCCGCTGGTGACGGACGTGGCGCCGGGGTACGACCACATCACGAGCGCGATCGGCGCGACCGAGGCCGCGCGGGCCGGCGCGGCCATGCTGTGCTATGTGACGCCGAAGGAGCACCTCGGACTGCCGGAGCCCGAGGACGTGCGGGACGGTCTCGCCGCGTATCGGATCGCGGCGCACGCGGCCGACGTGGCGAACGACCTCCCCGGCGCGCGCGACTGGGACGACGCGCTCTCTGAGGCGCGGTACGAGTTCGACTGGCGGCGCCAGTTCGACCTCGCGCTCGACCCCGAGCGCGCGCGGTCGTACCATGACCAGACGCTTCCGGGAGACAACTACAAGGAGGCCCGCTTCTGCTCGATGTGCGGCGCGGAGTTCTGCTCGATGCGGATCGATCAGGACGCCCGAGACGCGGACGGCGACATGGCGTCGATAGCGGGATCGGAGGGGACGGACCTCGACGCGTCGCCGGCCGCGAACGTGAACCTCCCGCCGGTCGGGACCCACGACACGAGCCGCGTGCCGGAGCGGATCGAGGTCGAGGGAGTGACGTTCACCCCGGAGACCACGGACGACGACTGATGCGGGCGGAGGGGCCGATGCGGGCGAGCCGCGGCCGGAAGCGCGCGTCGGCGCGGGAGCGTCGAACCCGGCCGGTTTTAGGCCGCCACGCCCGTAGCCGCCGCCGTGCTACGGAAGGACCTCCTGCGCGTCTCCCGGGCGGGCGGCGGCTACCGCCCGCAGTTCACCGGGCGGGAACATCGGCCGCTCGCGGCGCGCGTCTTCGGGGCGTTCGAGTCGCACGTCGGCGAGCGCCGCGGCGACCTCGACGACGCGCTGGCGGACTTGGAGGCCGACGCGGCCGCGCGGAACGGCGACTTCAAGCTCGTCCGCGGGCTGGCGGCGCTCGTCGAGCGCGAGTGCGAGTTCGAGACGCGCGCGGCCGTCCCGCCGCGTCGCGTCCGGCGGGCCGCGTTCGAGGCCGCGGAGGCGGTCGGCGTCGCGAGCGAGGCGGATCGAGAGACCGCGATAGATCGAGCGGCCGACGCGGTTGGGATCGACTCGAGGGACGTGTCGGCGTCGCTGTACGCCGACCGCGACGTGAATCGGGTACTCGTCGACGCCGACGTGCGCTGGGACCCCGACACGCTGCTGGAGCAGTACGACCTCTCTCTGGCCCAGACTACGCTGTTCGACGCCACCGAGGTCAGAGTGCGGTCGAACGACCCGAAGCGGCTCGTCTCGGCGGTGAAGCGCCTGCGGCTGATGTACGAACTGGAGCAGACTCCCGAGGGCCGGGAGCTCGTCGTCACCGGGCCTGACGCGCTGTTCTCGCGCACCCGACGGTACGGGACCGCCTTCGCGAGACTGCTCCGGACCGCCGCGGAGTCCGCCGAGTGGTCGCTGGAGGCGACGATCGACGACCGCGGCCGCGAGCGAACGATGCGGCTCTCGGACGGCGACGTGACCGTGCCCGACGTGGAGCCGGTGGCGGAGCCCGACTTCGACAGCGGGGTCGAAGCGGACTTCGCCGGTCGGTTCCGCGGGCTCGACCTCGACTGGACCCTCGTCCGCGAGCCGGAACCCCTCGAAACCGGCGCGAGCGTCATGATCCCGGACTTCGCGTTCGACTACGACCACGCCGACTTCCGGCTGTTCTTCGAGGTCATGGGCTTCTGGACCCCCGAGTACGTCGAGAAGAAGCTCGGCCAACTCGCTGACGTGGAGGACGTGGACCTGCTCGTCGCGGTCGACGAGAGCCTTGGCGTCGGCGAGGAGGTAGCCGCACGCGACCACCGCGTCGTCACCTACTCGGGCGCGGTCCGCGTGAAGGACGTGGTCGACGTGCTCCGCGAGTACGAGGCCGAGTTCGTCGCGGACGCCGCCGCCGCCCTCCCGGACGCCTTCGAACCGGCGGACGACGTGCTCCCCCTGCGGGACCTCGCCGACCGACACGGCGTGAGCGAGGCGGCGGTGGAGGGCGGGCCGTTCCCCGCCCACGAGCTCGTCGGCCGCACGCTGGTCAGACCGGCGGTGTTGGAGCGAATCGACGACGATATCGACGACGGGGCGGCGCTGTCCACGGTGGAGGCGACGCTGGACGAGTACGGCGTCGACGACGCGAGCGCAACCCTCTCGACGCTCGGCTAGCGAGTTGAGTGGGAGGGGCTCGGCGGCGGAACGGTGAGACGGAAGGAGTAGTCCGCGGTTCGCGAATTACTCGTCGGTGACATTGGAGATAGGTTTATATATCCTAACCGAACATTTTCGCAACCGAGGTTACGCATGGTCACGAACATCCAAACGCAGCTGCTGGGCAGAGACGTATCGTTCCCGGTCGAGGAGTCGCGCTTCGCCTACTGGCTCGTCGTCTTGCGTCTGATCGTCGGGTGGTGGTTCCTCCACGCGGGACTCGACAAGTTCCTCGCGTGGCCGTTCGACGCGAGCTGGTTCGTCGGCGGCGCGGCGGCGCAGACGAGCCTCGGCCCGGTGGTCACGCTGTTCTCCGACGGGATCCTGTTGTCGTTCACGAACATCATGGTCCCCTTGGGACAGACGCTGATCGGGTTGGGGCTGATCGTCGGCGCGCTGACGCGGCTGGCGGCGTTCTTCGGCGCGTTCCTGATGACGTTCTTCTACTTCATCAACGGCGAGACCGGCGGCTGGGCCCACGGCGTGATCACCGGCGACCTGCTCGGGCTGCTGATCTTCGCGATGATCGCCACGCTCGGGGCCGGGCGCGTGCTCGGCGTCGACGCCTACCTCGCGAAGACGTCGTTCGTCAGGGACCACCCGCGGCTGCGGTACTTAATCGGCTAACGAGGTGACGACGCATGAGCCAACTCACTACCATGGAACGAGTCGGACTGTACGGCGGCGGCGCGCTCATCCTGATCGGCACGGTCGGGATGGGGCTGCTCGAGATAATCGCGGGGGCGCCGCACCCGGTGTCGGGAGAGGGACAGGTCGTCCACGAGACGCTGATAAGCCTCAGCGTCCGGTCGTACACCATCCTGCTGGGGCTGCTGCTACTGGCGGCGTACGGAATCACCAACCTCGCCACCAAACCGCCGGAGGACACGTCGATCTGACCCGCACGACCCGCTGGAGCGCCGTCGAACCGCGGCGCTCCGACGACTGACTTTTTACCGAACGCCGGGAGGGCCGCTCACTCCACGACCGGCAGGTCCGCCCGGCTCCCCTTCGGGACCACGGAGCGCAGCTCGTCGTAGAGGTACAGCCCAACCCCGATCGGGACCGACTCGCCCGCGACCTCGTGGGTCGCGATCAGGTAGCCCCAGTCGCCGTCCCACTCGGGGAGGTCTTGGTCGTCACCCGCCGCGAACCGGGACGCCTGCGCCGGGTCCAGTTCGATCGCGTTCTTGGTCGCGAGGCGACCGAACCGCGAGACCGCCCGGCCGGTCGGCTTCCAGTGGTCCTGTCGCGTGCGCAGGAAGGTCATCCCGATCGCCTCGACCTCGCTGGGGTCGGTCGCCTCGCCGTTGAAGATCCAGATCTTCCCCGCGCCCTTCTCCCAGAAGGAGTACTCCGCGAACACCTCGGGGTCGATCCCGAACCGCTCCTCCCACCAGTCGAGGACCTCCGCGCGGCTCGCACGGCCCTCGACCTCGCGGTCCGCAGGGGTCGCGGGGAGCCGGTCGAACCGCTGGCCGTCGTTGGTGGGGGCGTCGCCTGCCTCTCCGCCGGTCTCGTCGCTCACGCGTCCACCACCCCGTCGGCGGCGGCCGCGCTATCGGTCTCATCGCCCGCCGCGCCGCCGACTCGAAGCTTCGCGCAGAAGAAGCCGCCCGTGTCGTTGCGGTGGGGGTAGATCCGTTGCGCGCGCGTCACCGACTCGTCGTACGTCTCCCCCTCCCACTCGGTCACGCCGGGGTCGGCGTCGAGCGGCAGGTCGAACTCGACCAGTTCGCAGTCCTCGTTCGCGAGGACGTGGTCGAGGACGGCCTCGTTCTCCTCGGGCGCGAACGTACACGTGGAGTAGACGACGACGCCGCCGGGGCGGGTCGCCTGGACGGCCCTCGCCAGGACGCCCTTCTGGATGCCGGCGACCGCGTGGACGTGGTCGAGCGTCCACTGGTCGAGGACGTCCGGGTTCTTCCGGCACGTACCCTCACAGGAGCAGGGCGCGTCGACCAACGCGCGGTCGAACTCGTCGAACGCCAGCGGCTTCGTCGAGAAGTTGCGGGCGTCCTGGTTCGTGACGATCGCGTTCGTGATCCCGAGGCGCTCGGCGTTGTGCCGGAGCGCGGAGAGGCGCCCGAGGTTGTTGTCGTTGGCGACGACGGTCCCCTCGTCGTCCATCGCGTCGGCGATCTGGGTGGTCTTGCTGCCGGGCGCCGCGCAGGCGTCCCAGACGCGCTCGCCGGGTCGCGGGTCGAGGGCGAGCGTCGGCAGCACGGACACCTCCTCCTGCCCGTGAGTCCAGCCGTGGACGTACGGCCAGTTGCCGCCGGGGTTGCCGTCGGGGAGCCGGAAGAGGCCGTCGTGCCAGTCGACGGGCTCGTAAGCGACGCCCGACTCGTCGAACGCCTCGCGGACGCGGGCCGGCGTCGCCGCGATCCCGTTCGTGCGCACGACCGAGGGGAGGGGCCGGTCGCACGCCGCCCGGAACGCGTCGACGTCGTCGACGAGCGACTCGTATCGGTCGAGCGGATTCATGGCCCCCCTTTCGCGTCGGGCCGTTAGACCGTTTCGGGACGCGCGAGGTGCCTCCCGCCGCCGCACCTTTAGGTCGACCCCGGGCGTACGGCCGCACATGGCACGCATCTCCGTCCTCGACGACGGCGTCTCGCTGGACGAGCCGACGCTGATAGAGGGGTTCCCCGGCGTCGGGCTCGTCGGGAAAATCGCGACGGACCACCTGATCGACGCCCACGGGATGACCCACTACGCGAACGTCCACTGCGACGGGCTCCCGCCGGTGACCGTCTACCGCGAGTCCGAGACGGCCGCGACGACCCCGGTCCGGCTGTACGCCGACTCCGAGCTGGATCTCGTCGCGCTGCGCAGCGACGTCCCCGTGAACCCGGGGGCGGCGACGGAGGTCGCGGCCTGCCTCGGCTCGTGGTTCGACGAGATCGACCTGTTCCCGGTGTTCCTCTCCGGCCTCGGCCGCGAGAAGGACGAGGAGCCCCCGGAGCTGTACGGGATCGCGACCGGGAACGGCGCCGAGGCGCTGGACCGCGCCGATGTGTCGGAGCCGTCGGAGTCCGGGCTCGTCTCCGGGCCAACGGGCGCGATGCTGGCGGCCGCGCTGGAGGACGACCGCGACGCGGTCGGGCTCGTCGTCGAGTCCGACCCGCAGTTCCCCGACCCCGAGGCGGCGCGGGCGCTCATCGTCGACGGCATCGACCCGATCGCGGGGATCGAGACGCCGACCGACGGGCTCGTGGAGCAGGCGACGGAGATCCGGAACGCGAAGCGCCAGCTCGCAGAGCAGATGCGACAGGCGACCGAGGAAAGCACGCAGGCCGAGCCGCTGAAGATGTTCCAGTAGGCGGGGTCAATCCGCTGCGTCGCCCTCCAGCTCGTCGAGGATCGGCCGGTACTTCAGCTGGACCTCGTCCCACTCGCGGTCGGGGTCGGAGTCGGAGACGACGCCGACGCCGGCGAACAGCGTGGCTCGACGGCGGGTTCCGACCGCGGACCGGATCGCGACCGCGAACGCGCCGTTGCCGGCGGCGTCGATCCAGCCCACCGGCGCGGCGTACCAGCCGCGGTCGAACGGCTCTGTCTCGCGGATCGTCGCCAGCGCGCGGTCCGGCGGGAGCCCGCCGACCGCCGGGGTGGGGTGGAGCGCCTCGACGAGTTCGAGGACGTGTCGGTCCGCGTCGAGCTCGGCGGTGATCGGCGTGTGGAGGTGTTGGACGGTCGCGAGTCGTCGAACCCGACGCTCGCCCGCGGAGACCGACGCGGCGAACGGCTCAAGCTGGTCGCGGACCGTCTCCGCGACCAGCTCGTGCTCGTGAACGTTCTTCTCGTCGTCGAGGAGCTCGCGCGCGAGCCACTCGTCCTCGCTCGGCGTCTCGCCGCGGCCGGTCGTCCCGGCGAGCGCGTCGGTCTCGACGGTCCGCCCCCGCAGCGAGACGAGTCGCTCCGGCGTGGCGCCGAAGAAGGCGCTCTCCCCCGCGGCGGGCTCGAACCAGTAGCGGTGGCAGTCGGGGTACTTCTCGGCGAGGCGTTCGAGGGTGGCCGCCCGCGGGAAGTCGGCCGCGAGGTCGGCCTCCAGCGCCTGCGCCAACACCACCTTCTGAAGGTCGCCGTCGGCGATCCTGTCGACCGCGGCGCCGACGCTCTCGCGCCACGCGTCGCGGCTCGTCGTCCGGCGGCTCTCGCGGATCCCCGGGCGAGGGGGCCGGGAGCCGGCGGCCGCGGTCGGCGACCCGGCGTCGACGGCGTCGAGGGCGGCGAACCGGTCGACCTCGCGGGCGAGCCGGTCCTCGACGGCGTCGACGCCGGCGTCCGGCCCGACCGCGTTGACCGTGAGCCACGCGCCGTTGTCGGCGTAGGTCAGCTGGACCCGCGGCAGGACGAACCGGGCCTCCGGAAACGGCGCCCACGGCTCGCCGTCGCAGGCGCCCTCGTGGAAGGCGAACCCGCCGAACACGCGGGGGCGGGCCGCCTCGGTGCCGGCGTGGACGTCGCCGGACTCGAACAGCTCCGTCGCCGACTCGCGGATCGCCGCGAACCGGTCGCCCCCGGACGCGGTCAGCGTCGCGGCCTCGCCGCCGCCGATCACCAGCGCGTCGTCCGGCGCGCTCCACGTCGTGCGCGGGGTGGGAAGCGCCTCGAACGCCGCCGCGAACGCCGGCTCGACGACCTCGGTGGTCCGGCTGACCAGCGGCGACGACGACCGCGAACGCGCCTGTTCCATGCGTATCGAGTCGGGGACGTGGACCCTTTATCCTGACTATCGGGGCGGAGGACCGGGGGAACTCGGGCGACGACGCGGACGGGCCGAGCGCGACCCCGGGGGGCGCTCAGCTGTAGCGCTCCTCGTTCCAAGGGTTCGCCGTGTCGCTGTACCCCCGCTTCTCCCAGTAGCCGAGTTCGGGCTCGGTGAGGAACTCGACGCCCGAGACCCACTTCGCGCCCTTGTACGCGTACTTGTGCGGCGTGACGACGCGGATGGGGCCGCCGTGGTCGGCCGGGAGGTCGTCGCCGTCGTAGCCGTAGGTGAGCTGGACGCCCGGCTTCGTACACTCGTCGAGCGGGAGGTCGGTCGTGTAGCCGTCGAGCGCGTGGAACATGACGTGTTCGGCGTCGTCGCGGACGCCGGCGCGCTCGGCGAGGTCGGCGAAGGAGACGCCCGTGAACTCGCAGTCGAACTTACTCCAGCCGGTCACGCAGTGGAAGTCCTGTCGCTGGGTGACCGACGGGAGGTCGCGGAACTCGTCGAGCGAGAGGGAGAGCGGCTCCTCGACTGCGCCCCACACCTCGAACTCGAACGTCTCCGGGTCCCACGAGGGCGTCCCGCTCTTCGAGAGGACCGGGAAGCCGTCCGTCTCGCGCTGGCCCGGAGGGAGTCTGTCGTCGCCGTACTCGCGGTAGAGGTCGGTGAGGTCCTCGGCCGCGTCGACGCCGGAATCGGTCATGAACCGCCGTTCGGCCCGGACCGACGTATGAATGTCGCTCTCAGAGGACGCGCTGGGGACCCGCGAGTGTCGCCCTCGAACGGCACGGACGCCCGGCGGCGAGACACCGGTACCGCTCGGCGGGGGATTCGCACAAACCTAACCGACCTTCAGCAGATAAAAAATGAGCTTTCGAGTCTCTGCTTTGAGTTTTCATATCTCCGGATCTGCGACGCCAATTTTATATACGCCATGCCACAAGACCCGGACAGCAAATGCCACAAGTGAAGATAACCGTGCCGGAGCATCTGGAGATGCAGATCGCCCAGATGGTCGAGGAAGGAGAGTTCCTCAACCGCGAGGAGGCGGTCGAGGAGCTGTTGTCGACCGGCATCAAGGCGTACAAGACGAGCGGCCCGCGAGACGACGACGACTCCAACGGGTTCGAGGACGAGGGGATGATGGGCCACGAAGACGAGTACGTCTTCTGACCGCGCGGCTCCCTCGGTCAAGGTCTCCGGGGCGCAGAACCGTGCGTACCGCCCTCAACAACGCTTAAAGGGCCTACGACCCGTATCCGTGGGTATGCACAAGGACGAGCTGCTTGAGCTTCACGAACAGATGGTGACGATCATGGAGCACTTCCGCGCGCAGGAGACGGTCGACGGGTCGCTGTTCGACCCCTACGACGAGCTCGAAGTCGACCCCTCCCACGTCCACAAATCGAAGAGCGAACACAAACACGCCGTGTTCGTCCTCGGTAACGCCTTAGCGAACGCGATGAGCGAAGACGAGTTCTCGCCCGCCGGCCGCGTCGGCAAGCGGATGGAGGAGCTGGCCGACGACGCCGAGAACAAGATCTGACCCGTCGGACGCTTTCGCCCGCCCGCTCGACCTCGCATTACGCCCGACCCCGTACCGCGCTCGACCCCCGTTATTGATGTGTGCGCGGCCCCGTCGAACCTGACATGGTCGCGGACGCGCTGGCGTCGGACGCCGTCCACCTCGCCGCCGGCGGCGTCGCCGTCGCCGTCGCGCTCGCCGCGGTGTTCCTCGCGGATCGACGAGGGGCCGACTGGACGCGGACGCTCCGCTCGCGGCTCCTGCTCGGTGTCCCGTGGGGGACGCTCCTCGTTGTCGCCGGCGTGATCGGAGTGTACCTGTTCGTCCAGTCCGGAATCGACGACCCGAACCGACCGGTCGTGATCCCGTTCCGGTCGTGGTCGTACTTCTACCCGGAGGGGCTCGTCTGGTCCAGCTTCGCGCACGCGGGCCGCGGACACATCACCGGGAACCTCCTCTCCGCGCTCGTCGCGGGGAGCCTCGCGGAGTACGCGTACGGCCACTTCCCCGAGGGACGCGAGGTCGGCGACCGGGAGCGGGCCGCCGTCCGGTCCCGCCGACTCCCGGATCGCCTGCGAGGTCTCCCGGGTCGAGTCCGTGAGATGCCGAGTCGGGCCCGACGGCTACCGAGCCGGATCCGCGCCGTCGAATCCCCCGGCGAGAACCCCTACGTCCGTGCGTTCCTGATCGTCCCCGGCGCGGCGGTCGCGTTCGGCCTCGTCTCCGCGCTGTTCGCGTTGGGGCCCGTGATCGGCTTCTCCGTCGTCGTGTTCGCGTACTGGGGGTTCGCGCTCGTCACGCGTCCCGTCGCCGCGGTCGTCGCCACGACGGGAACGGCGCTCGTCGGCGTCGTCTACGACGCCCTCCGGACGCCGGTGGCGTTCGCCGAGGCGTCCCCATCCTACGGCGCCCCGGGGTGGGCGAACGTCGCGATCCAAGGGCATGCGCTCGGGCTCATCGGCGGCGCCCTCGTCGCCGTCGTACTCCTGCGGCGGCGGCGGACTCGAGGGGGGGACGACGGAAAACGCAGCGAGGACCGCGACGCGGGCGCGACCCCCGGTCGGTGGCGGTTCCATCCGAATACCGCGCCGGACCACGACGGGTCGCGCGCGGACGCGTCGGAGCGCACCGCGCTCGTCGTCTTCGGGGCGCTCCTGCTGTTCGGCGCCTCGCGTCGGCTGTGGGCGGTGTACTGGTACCTCGGCAACGAGCGGTACGAGCTGTACCGCGCGGTCGGCGTTGGGCTGCTCGCCCTGCTGGCCGCGATCGTCGCCGTCGCGGCCGCCTCGCGCGACGACCCGCTCTGGCCGTCCCGAGCGGTGCCGAAGCCCGAGACGCTCAGAGACGGGATCCGGTCGTCGACGCCGGCGGCGGTCGGACTGGTCCTGCTCACGGCGGCGCTGGCGGCCGTCGCGGGGCCGGCCGTCGTGCCGAACCTCGTCACGGTCGAGGACGGCGACCTCCCGGGCAACCCGATCGAGGTCGAGGGGTATCAGGTGACCTACGCGGAGAACGTCGAGGACCGACTCGTGGGCGTCGTCGACGTGGAAGCGTTCGGGCGCTCGACGTCGGTCAACACGTCGGGGGTGATCGTCAGCGACCCCGACCGCGAGATATGGACGACCGCCGTCTCGAAGGGGAACCTCGCGTTCTGGGGGTACCGCGCGGTCGACGTGGGGGGCACCGGCTGGCGGGAGACCGTCTGGGTTCAGCGGGTCGGCTGGGTCGCCGCGAACGGCGGTCCGGCGTACCGGGTCGACGTGGTCAGGAACGAGACGAGACGGACGCTGTTCACGAGCGACCCCGCCCGGGCTGAGCCCCGGATCGACGGGCGGAACGTCGTCATCGCGGCCACGCCCGACGGGTTCGAACTGACGGTTGCCGGCGGCAGCGGGAACAACGTCACGGCGCCGCTCCCGGCCGCGAACGAGACCGAGACCGTCCGCGGGATCACGTTCGTTCGCGAGGGCAACGCCGTGTTCGCGCAGCGCGGCGAGACGCGAGTGCGGGTCGCACAGCGGGAGCGGTACGAGGGACGGCGGTAGCCCGCGCCGGCGGGCCGGGAAGAGAGCGTCCGGCCCCCTACGACCACTCGATCCGGTACACTTCGGTGTCGATGTCGCGCGCCTCGTCGGTGTGGTGATCAAACTGTGCGTCGATCCGGAACTCGGCCGCGAACGCGTGCGTCACCTCGCCGCCCTCGTCGGCGGCGAACGCCTCGACGAACTTCCGGCTACCGGCGTTGTGGACCGAGTAAGAGACTTCGGCGAGGTCGCTCGCGACCGCGAGGAACTCCCGATCGGCGTTGCGGTTTCCGTCCTGTGCGCCGAACGGCGGGTTCATGACGACGGTCGCGGGCTCGGAGACCGCGAGCGGCGGGCGGGTCGCGTCGCCGCGAACCCAGTGGACCGGCGCGCTGGCGGCGACGCGGCGCTCGTTCCCTCGGGCGGTCGCGAGCGCGCCCCCGTCGAGTTCGAGGCCGACGACGCGGGCGGGGCCGCGAAGCGCCGCCGCCAGCGCGAGCATCCCCGTGCCGGCGCCGAGGTCGAGCACGGTCCGCCCCTCGACGTCGCCGTGGAGGTCCGCCAGGTGGACGACGTGGGCGGCCAGCTCCGGCGGCGTCGGGTACTGTTCGAGGGCGGCGTCGGGGCGCTCGAAGCCGGCGACGACGCCGAGCTTGGTCGCGAGCGAGCGCTTCGTCGCCATCGGTCAGGCGCCGCCGGCGTCCGCGCCCACCCGGACGAGTTCGACGCCCTCGCGGTCGGCCCGCTCGGCGAGCGCCGCGAGCGCCGTGCGGGCCTCTTCGCGAACTTCGCCGGTGACGCTGACCTCGATCCGGCCGGCGCCGAGGAACGCCGCGGCGCGGAGGAGCCCGCGCAGTCGGTCGACCTCGCGCTGTCGCTCGAGGGTGCTCTCGGTGTCGAACTCGGCTTCGGCGGCGACCGCGGCGGGCTGGTAGCCGCGGGCCGCGAGCCCCCGCTTGAGGTCGCGGAGGTGCTCGGGCGCGGTGCTGTCGAGGTCCGCCGCGTCGATGACGACGGGATCGACGTCGGCCGGGCGACAGCCGCGAAGCGTGCGTTCGACGCCGGGCGGGGAAGTCGTACTCATACACGCCTATTGGTATAGGTTATACAAAAATCTTCTTGAATGTTTAAGAGTAATAAACTTGGGCACCGGGGGTAAGACCGACGGAGCTGGCGAGAGGTGGGCGTCAAACGACGCCCGAGGCTCGACCGGGGCTCCGTCCACGGTCACGTTTCGTGCGTCTCGGTGCGGGTGGCCGGGCGACGGTAGGGCAGCCATCGATGTGTATTCTGTTCGCTAATCTGCTATTAATCCCTCTCTAACGTCCGAAAACGCGATTTTACGTCGGTTCGAGAACCGTCAGGATCGATGATAGGGGTGGACAAGGCTTAAATGCGCGACTGACCAGAAACCTTTTAATGGAACGTCCGAGTCGCCAGCGGCAACAGGAGCGGGACACGGAGCAGGAAACGGACGAATCGACGGTCTCCTGTCCGGAGTGTGACTCGGAGAACATCGTCACCGACGCCGATCAAGAGCTCGTCTGCGAGGACTGCGGGCTCGTCTTGGACGAGCGGAACATCGACCGCGGGCCGGAGTGGCGCGCGTTCAACCACAACGAGCGGCAGTCGAAATCCCGGGTCGGCGCGCCGATCACGGAGACGATGCACGATAAGGGACTGACGACGACGATCGACTGGAAGGACAAGGACGCGTACGGGCGGTCGCTCTCCTCCGAGAAGCGCTCGCAGATGCACCGACTGCGGAAGTGGCAGGAGCGGATCCGGACCAAGGACGCGGGCGAGCGCAACCTCCAGTTCGCGCTCTCTGAGATCGACCGCATGGCGAGCGCGCTCGGCGTTCCCCGGTCGGTACGGGAGGTCGCCTCGGTCATCTATCGACGCGCGCTCAACGAGGACCTCATCCGCGGCCGCTCCATCGAGGGCGTCTCCACCGCCGCCCTCTACGCCGCCTGCCGGCAGGAGGGCATCCCCCGGAGCCTCGACGAGGTCGCAGACGTGTCGCGGGTTCCGCAGAAGGAGATCGGCCGGACGTACCGCTACATCTCCCAGGAGCTCGGCCTAGAGCTGAAGCCGGTCGATCCCAAACAGTTCGTCCCCCGGTTCGCGTCCGCGCTCCAGCTCTCCGAGGAGGTCCAGTCGAAGGCGACCGAGATCATCGATGTCTCAGCCGAGCAGGGGCTGCTCTCCGGGAAGTCCCCCACCGGTTTCGCGGCCGCCGCCATCTACGCCGCCTCGCTGCTCTGTAACGAGAAGAAGACCCAGCGCGAGGTCGCCGACGTGGCGCAGGTCACCGAGGTCACCATCCGGAACCGGTACCAAGAGCAGATCGAAGCGATGGGCTTCCGTTAGGCGGTCGGCCGGTCGAGACCCCGGAGTTCGTCCCGTCTCGGGATCTGAACAGTTGGATCGGGTTTTTAATCGCTACCCGCTGTAGCGGGGAGTGTGATGTACTCGGATGTCCTCGTTCCGACCGACGGCAGCCCGGCGTCGGACGCCGCGATCGAACACGCGATCGACCTCGCAGATCGGTACGACGCTCGCCTCCACGCGCTGTACGTCGTCGACGGCGCGGCGTACTCCAGCCTGGAAGCGGGCGCGGAGATCGTCGTCGAGGCGCTCGAATCGGAGGGCGAGGAGGCGACGGGACGCGTGGCGGACGCCGCCGCGGACGCGGGCGTGGAGTGCGTCACCACCGTCGCGTCCGGCACCGCCTACCAGTCGATCCACGACTACGTCGACGAGAACGACATCGACGTGGTGGTGATGGGGACCCACGGCCGGAAGGGGCTCGACCGTTACCTGCTCGGGAGCGTCACCGAGCGGGTCGTCCGCACCTCGGACGTTCCGGTGTTGACCGTGCGACAGCCGGCGGATGAGTAGCCGCACGGCCTCGGGCGAACGGGGGTGACACCGATGCGCGACTGGCTCTCTCACCGCGTGGTCTCGTCGCCGGACGGGACCGCCCTCGTCCGCGCCGAGGACGGCGAGGCGTGGAGCTACACAGACCTCGACCGGCTCGTCGCCGAGACGGCGGGGCGACTCGTCGCGCACGGACTGGGCGAGGGCGACCGGGTCGGCGTGCTCACGCCCCCGTACGTGGGCACCGTCGGCCTCGTCCACGCGACGATGCGGATCGGCGCCACGTTCGTCCCGCTCGGCGAGGAGCTGACCGCCCGCGAGATCGCCGCGCGGATCGACCGGACCGACCTCGACGCCGTCGTCTGCGCCGAGCCGACCGAATCGACCGCGACCGCCGCGGTGTCCGAGATCGAGGGCGTCCCCGTTTACTCCGTGGACGACCCGGCGGACGCGGACGTAACTGGGATCCACGACGTCGATCCGGCGTCGCTCGATCCCCCGGAGTGGTCGTTCGAGGACCCGCTCTGCGTGCTGTTCACCTCGGGGACCACCGGCGAACCCAAGCCCGTCCCCCTGACCGCGGGCAACGTGTACAGCTCCGCGGTCGCCTCCGCGTTCCGCCTCGGGGTCGAGGCCGACGACCGCTGGCTGGTGTCGCTGTCGCTCCACCACATGGGCGGGCTCGCGCCGGTGTACCGGTCGGTGCTGTACGGGACGACCCTCGTGTTACGCGAGGGGTTCGACGCGGGCGGCACCGCCGACGACATCGACGCCTACGACGTGACCGGCGTCTCGCTCGTCCCGACGATGCTCCGGCGGATGCTCAACCGGCGGGGGACGCTGTCGGACTCGCTTCGGGTGGTCCTGCTCGGGGGCGCGCCAGCGCCGGCGGAGCTGTTGGAACGGTGCCGCGACTACTCGATCCCCGTTTACCCGACGTACGGAATGACGGAGGCCGCGTCGCAGATCACGACCGCGACGCCCCGACAGACCAGAGACCGGATCGGCACGGTGGGAAAACCCCTGTTCGGCACCGACGTGACCGTCGTCGACGGCGGCGACCCGGTCGACCCCGGCGAGACCGGCGAGATCGTCGTCAGCGGGCCGACGATCACTCCGGGGTACCTCGTCGAGGACGGCGGCGACCCGGACGCGGTCGACGGTGCGGGCGCGTCGACCGCCGATGCGGTCGAGGGGGGCGACGCGTCCTCCACCGGGTCGGTCGGCGTGAACGGGATCGAAACAGCGGACCTCGACCGCTCCGATTTCGGCCCGTACGGACTCCGAACCGGCGACGTCGGGCGGTTCGACGAGGACGGCTACCTCCACGTGCTCAACCGCGTCGACGACCGGATCATCAGCGGCGGCGAGAACGTCGAACCCGGGGAGGTCGCGGACGTGCTCCGGGAGTACGACGACGTCGACGACGTGGCGGTGGTCGGGCTCGACGACGAGGTGTGGGGCGAGCGCGTCGCCGCGCTCGTCGCCGTCGGCGACCAGTTCCGGTCGGCGGCCGCCGACCCGGCCGTCGACGACGCGGTCCCAGAGATCGATCCCTCGGTGACCGACGGGGAAGGCGACGGCGCGGACGGGGGCGACGCGGAGAGCGAGGCCGCGATATCGGCCACCGGGGCCGGATCCGTCGGTCCCGCGCCGATCGACGAGGCGGCGTTCGTCGAGTTCGCCCGCGAGCGGTTGGCGCGGTTCAAGATCCCCAAGACGATCGCGTACACTGCGGAGCTGCCGCGGACGGTCTCGGGGACGGTCGACAGGGAGGCGACGCGCGCGCTCCTCCACGAACACGGGGCGGACCCGCGCGGGAACCCCGACCTCGAGACCGCGGGGTTCGAGCCAGCCGACCCCGCGGAACCGCCCGCGGAGTCGGACGCGGCGGGGAACGAGTCGGACGCCGCGGAGCCTGACTCGGACGACCGGCCAGCGGGGGGCGGCGAGGCGGACGACGCTGCGGGAGGAGTGAACGACGCGGGCGCGCTCGAAGGCGGCACGGTGGCCGACGGAGAGCCTTCGTCGGATGCGACCGAGGGAGACGAGGTCGCGGCCGGATCGGAGGGAGTCACGCGACGCGACGCGGAGGTGGGCGGCGACGAGGACGGCGACGTGGAGACAAGCGGCGACGAGGACGGCGACGCGAGGGCGGGCGCTGACGGAGAACGCAGCGACACGGACGCGGTCGACGACGCGTGAACTCGCCCGGAGTTCTTCGTTGTTCCACGAAGGTTTTGTCCACGGGGTCCACAGGGTCGGGATGGAGTTGCTCGACGACAGCATCGTGCCGGAGCGCGCGCGAGACGTCAAACAGGAGGCCCGCGAGTTCGCCGACGAGTACATCGCACCGAACGCCGAGTCGTACTACGACACCGGCGAGTACCCGTGGGAGGTGCTCGAAGCCGGGATGGACGCCGGGCTCGTCGCGCAGGACATCGGCGAGGAGTACGGCGGGAAAGGGTTCGACCTCGCGCAGGTGCTCGCCATCGCGGAGGAGTTCTACCGCGCGGACGCGGGCATCGCGCTCACCCTCCAGCTCGCCAGCTTCGGCGCGGAGATGGTCGAGGACTACGGCACGGAGGAGCAGAAGGAGAAGTACCTCCGGCCGGTGGCCGAGAACGAACAGCTCTCGGGGCTCGCGGTGGCGGAGCCGCAGACCGGCTCCGACCTGGCGGGCATGACGACGAAGGCCGAGAAGGTCGAGGGGGGCTACGAGCTCACCGGCGAGAAGTACTGGGTCGGCAACGCGGTCGAGGCCGACTGGCTCACCGTCTACGCCAAGACCGGCGAGAGCGACGACCGTTACTCGAACTACACGCTGTTCATCGTCGAGACGGACTCCGACGGCTACGAGGCCGAGCACATCCCCGAGAAGATGGGGATGCGCGCGTCGAAGCAGGGCCACATCGTCTTCGAGGACTGCTTCGTCCCCGAGGAGAACGTCGTCGGCAGCGAGGGCGGCGGGTTCTACGCCCTCGCGGACTTCTTCAACCACGGCCGCGTCATCGTCGGGGGCCACGGACTGGGCCTCGCGGCCGCGGCCATCGAGGAGGCCGAGGCGTTCATCGACGAGCGCGAGGCGTTCGGCCGCACCATCGACGACTTCCAGGCCGTCCAGCACACGGTCTCGGACATGCGGATCGGCTTCGAGTCGGCGCGCGCGCTCAACTGGCGCGCCTGCGAGAAGGTCGCGAACAGCGAGGACGCCGGCTACTGGGCCGCGCTGGCGAAGACCAAGTCCACCGAGGTCGCCACCGACTGCGCCGAGAAGGGGATGAAGCTCCACGGCGGCCGGTCGAACCTCACCGAGCGCCGGATCGCCCGCGTCTACCGCGACGTGCGCATCCCGGTGATCTACGAGGGCGCCAACGACATCCAGCGCAACCTCATCTACCGGCAGTCGCGCTAGGCGGCGTTCAGAGCGTCGCCGCTAGCCGGCGCAGCGCCTCGTCACCCCCCGAGGCGAGCGGGTCGCCGTGCCCGACGCAGGCGACGTCGAACGCGGGGGCGCGCTCCGCGAGCGACCGGACGCTCGCCGCGACCGCGCCCGTGTCGTAGCTTATCACCCAGCCGGACTCCGTCAACTCGCCGTCGGACTCCGAGACGAGGTCGCCGAGCAGCGCGACGCCCAGTCCCTCGCTGACGTAGGCGACGTGGCCGGGCGTGTGGCCCGGCGTGTGGTACGCCGTGAACGAGCCGATCGCGTCGCCGTCGCGGACGCCGACGATTTCGAGTTCCGGGAGATCGGTGACGAGTCCGCCGAGCCGCTGTATCAGCCCTTTATGATTCCCGAGAGGGGGGGTCCGATAGCCCCGCAGCAGTTGCGCGTCGAAGCCGTAGGCGTGGACCGGCGCGTCGAGCTCCGGCGTCAGCGCCGCCAGCGTCCCGACGTGATCGAGGTCGTAGTGGGTGAGGAGGACGCGCCCGATCGCCGAGAGATCGACGCCGGCGTCGCCGAGGCCCTCTCGGATCGCGCCCTCGTCCCACGGCGTCCCGGCGTCGACGAGCGTCGGCACGTCGTCGAAGACGAGGTACGCGTTGACTCCGCCGCAGTCGAGTCGCCAGACGCCGTCCGCGATCTCCGTGGCCATGGCCGCGAGTAGGAGTCAGCGCGGTATGAACGCTGCCGTGGCGGAACCGACGGCGAGGGGACGGAACTCGCGCCGACGCTCTCGCGGGGTCGCCGTCGGCGACGCGAGCGACGAAAGCGCCAAGATGCCGGGGCCACACCACGGGGTATGCGACTCCAGGACTACTGGGGGATCGGGCCGAAGACGAGCGAGCGGCTCGCCGAGGCCCGCGGGACCGAGCGGGCGGTTGAGGCGATCGAGTCGGCCGATGTCCGCGCGCTCGTCGACGCCGGGCTCCACCGCGGCCGCGCGACCCGCATCCTCCGCCGGGCGAACGGGGAGGCCGGGATGGACGTGCTCGCGACTGGCGACGCGCGCTCGGTGTACGACGACCTCCTCGGGCTCGCGGCCGACGCGGCGTTGACCGCGCACGCGGCGGACCGCATTCGGGTGTTGACCCCGCTCCTCGACCGCGACGCCGTCGAGGCACGATTAGATCGGGTCGTCGCCGCCCGCGACGCGTGGACCGACCTCGACGAGGCGGACCGGGAGTCGGTCGCGGACGCGTTCGACGCGTACGACGAGGCCGCCGGCTCCGACCTGGCCGCGGTCGAGACCGCCGTCGCGCTCCGCGAGGCGGGGTTGACGGCGGGACCGTTCGCCGACATCGGCGCGCTGGACGGGGACCGCCTGCGCGACGCGGCCGACGCGCTCGCCGACGTCCGGGGGTCGATCGACCCCGCCGGCGGGCTCGACGGTGACGATATCGAGATCGCGGCGGGCGCGGACGCGGAGCTGGACCGGCTCCGCGAGCAGCTGTCCGCGGCGCGCGACCTCGCCGACTCCGCGTTCGACGTGCTGGAATCGGTCCGCGACGGGAGCCTCCGCGACTTCGAGGCGCTGGAGGCGGCGACGATCGACCACGTCGCGAGCGAGACGGGCGTCGAGCCCGCGACGGTCCGGGCCGCGTCGCCCGACGAGGCGCTCGACGCCGCCGACTTCGTCTCCGGGACGCTGCGGGACCTCGTCGTCGAACTCGAAGCGGCCGTCGAGGAGCGTGAGGCCGCCGTCGCGGCCGACATCCGCGAGCGGCTGGGCGACGAGTCCGCAGGGAGAGACGACGCGACCGCCGGCGGCGGCGACGGAGCGGACGACGGCGGCGACACCGCCGTCGCCCGCGCCGCGTCCGCCGTGTCGGACGCCGCCTTCCTGCTGTCGCTCGGGCGGTTCGCGGCGGAGAACGGGCACGTCCGCCCGACGCTCGTCGACGACGGCATCGCCGTGCGCGGCGCGCGGAACCCGTTCCTCGGGGGCGACGTCCAGCCGGTTTCGTACGGCGTCGGCTCGCACTCGCTCGCTGACGCGTCGGGCGTCGCGAGCGCCGACGCGCCGCCGACCGGCGACCGCGTGAGCGTCCTCACCGGGGCGAACTCCGGCGGGAAGACGACCCTCCTCGAAACGCTGTGCGCGGTGGCGCTGCTCGCATCGATGGGGCTGCCCGTGCCCGCCGACGCGGCCGAGGTCGGGACGTTCGACCGGATCGTCTTCCACCGCCGACACGCGTCGTTCAACGCCGGCGTGCTGGAGTCGACGTTGAAGTCGGTCGTGCCGCCGCTGGTCGCGGACGGTCGGACGCTCATGCTCGTCGACGAGTTCGAGGCGATCACGGAGCCGGGCCGGGCCGCCGACCTGCTGAACGGGCTGGTGACGCTCACGGTCGACCGCGGCGCGCTCGGCGTCTACGTCACGCACCTCGCCGAGGACCTGAGTCCGCTGCCCGAGGCCGCACGGATCGACGGCATCTTCGCGGAGGGGCTGACGAACGACCTGGAGCTCCGCGTCGACTACCAGCCGCGGTTCGAGACGGTCGGGAAGTCCACGCCGGAGTTCATCGTCTCGCGGCTGGTCGCGAACGCGGGCGACCGCGGCGTCCGCGCCGGCTTCGAGCACCTCGCGGGCGCGGTCGGCGAAGAGGCCGTCCAGCGAACGCTCTCGGACGCCGAGTGGGCGGCGAACGATGACTGAAGAGTCGGCGGACGACGCGGCCGGTCCCGACCGGATCCGGTCGATCGCGGTTCACCGCGAGGACGTGGCGAACGCGCTCGAGGCCACGCTCCGGAGCGACCGCGAGGTCGTCCTCCGCGCGACGCCGCCGTTCTCCGGGCGGATGCGCGCACGGCTCCACGCGCTCGACGCCGGCGGGAATGGAGGCCATAACGGGAACGGTGGTTCCGACGACGCACCCGCGCCGCTCCACATCGACCCCAGGGACCTCGTCGCGGACGTGCCCCCGTACCCCGAAGTCGACGACACGGCCGCCGAACTCCCTGACGCCGACCTCGAAACGCGTCGCGAGCGACACGCCGAGAGCGTCGAGGCGTGGCGCGAGACCGTGCGCGAGCGCGTCGGTTCGACGGTCGAGATCGAGGTCGACGGCGGGGTCCGCAGCGTCGACGTGAACGCGCTCGGGTGAGCCGAGCCGGAGACCGGAACCGCCCGACCTAGAGCCGAAGCCGTTCCACCGACGTGCCGGCCGCCTCGAACGCCTCGTCCGTCGCGGCCGCGACCACGACGGTGTCCGCGTCGGTCGCGGCGTCGAGGTCGACCTCGAAGGCACCGTCGTCGTCGGGCGTCACGAGCCGCGAGGTCTTTCGGGTGTGGACGGCGACGGACTCGGCGTCCGTCTCGCCCGCGACGACGACCGCGTCCTCGGCGAACTCGGCCGTGGCGGTCAGGTCGGGGCCTGCGGGGCGGTCGCGCTCGACGTACCGATCCCGGACGACCGCCGGCGTCTCGACCGGTTCGTCCGCGTCGACGCCGTGCGCCAACCGGACGAAGCCGGCCATCGACCACGCGAGGGGGGTCGCCCCCCCGGTGCCCTCGCCGAACTCCCAGCCGTACTTCGTCGGGTGTTCGCGGTCCCACACCTGCTCGGGGAGCATCAGCCCGGAGTTGCCGAACCCGGCCATCGTCTCGAGCAGGGCCTCGGGTTCGAGCGCATCCTCGTCGGTCCCGCCGAAGGCGTCGGGGCCGTCGGCGCGGGCGCGCAGCTCGTACTCGCCGCGCTCGCCGGTGAAGATCGGCCAGAGACGCCCGCGGCCGTCGCCGGTCCCGGCCCACGGCGCGCCGGGGTCACCGACCGCGATCTCGCCGTACGCGTCGCCGACGTAGCGGTACCAGGCGGCGCCGTGCGGCGTGTCCACCCGGATCGAGTCGTCGACGACCGAGACGGAGTTGCGGACGACCGGGTCGTCGGCGGGCTTGATCCCCAGCCGGACGAGTTCGAGGAAGCCGCCGTCGATTATCTCCCGCTCGTCGTACGTCGGCCCGTCGTTGGCGATGGTGCGCGGTCGGCCGGAGTCGGGGTTCCCGTCGGCCGTGATCCGGATGTAGTACGGGGTCCGATCGTGGCGGTCGGTCCCCGTCGAGGTCGCGCACCACTCCTCGACGCGCGCGGTCCAGTCGTCGGCGAGCGCGAGCCACGCCAGCGCGTCCGCACGGAGGGAGTCGGGCGATTCGGCGCCGTCGCCGTCCGCCTCCTCGCGCCGGTCGGCCTCGGCGAGCGCGAGCGCCGCGCCGCAGACGAGGCCCGCTATCTCGGCCGCGATGCTCGACGGCGAGTAGCCGGCCTCCTCTTCCCAGCGCTCCTGTGCCGTCTCGGGGCCGTTCTCGGCGATGTAATCGAGCGAGCGGGCGACCTGGTCGTACGTGTAGCCGGCGTCGTCAAGCGTCACGCCGCGCTCGTACAGCTGCCACGCCATCACCGAGGGGAACCCGATGTTGTCCATCTGCTCGCCGCCCCACCGGGTCCGGCCGTCGATGTAGGTGTTCTGCGGGAGGAACCCGTCGTCGTCCTGCTGGGTGTTGTAGAGGTAGGCCAAGGCGTCCGCGCCGCGTTCGAGCTCGTCCATCTCGATCAAGGCCGTGAACACCTGATAGAGGTCGCGCGACCAGACGAAGTTGTAGCCGTAGCCGCGGTTCTCGGCGGCGTACTCGGTCTCGCCCCACGGCACCGACGGGCTGGCGATCCCCGCGCCGTCGTGGGCCTTGTCCTCGACGGCCGCCAGCGTCATCAGCGCGAACCGATACTGCGCCGCGAGGCCGGGGTCGCCGGCGACCGAGTCGGGAAGCTCACGGTCGGCGAGCCACGCGCGCCACGTCTGCGCGTACGCCGCCGCGGCGTCGTCGAACCCGCGAGCGAGCGCGCCCTCCGCCTCGCCGAGCGCGCCCGCCGTGTCCGAGTCCTCGGCGAACCCGAGCGCGACCGTGTCTCGCAGCGACTCGCCGCTGCCGACGAGACCGGCGAGCACGACGTTGCCGACCGCCTCGGGCGATTCCTCGACGCGCTCGCCGTCGCCGAACAGCGCGTCGGTGGCGTCGCCGTCGGCCGCGAGCGCGCTCGCCCAGTCGAACCCGTCGCCGCTCGCCAGCGCGAGCGCGGGGGCGAACGGCTCGCCCTCGTCGTCGACGAGCTTCCCGGGGTCGCGGTCCGGGTCGTCCTTGCGCGCGAGGAGGTGCGCCCCCGCGTCGCCCGCGACCCGCTCGGCGCGGTCGTCGGTGCCGACGTTCGCGATGGTGGCGTCGACGAGAGCGTACACGTCGTACTCGCGGGACCCCTCGAACCGGACGTCGGCGAGGATCGCGGTGCCGTCGGTGTCGACCGCGTACTCGACGGTGAGCGTCCAGCCGTGGCCGTGGCCGTCGCCGGTCTCGCGGATCGTCTGGACGTACGCCAGCGCGTCGTCGGCCGCCGGCTCGGTCGTCCGCTCGATCGTCTCCGTCGCCGAGACGTGGCCCGTCTCGGCGAAGGTCCGTATCGCGTACTCGGAGTCGGGGTCGGCCACGAGGAAGTCGAACGTCCGGACGTTCATCACGTCGATCCGGGGGAACCGCGCCTCGGTGAGGGCCCCCTCGGTGAGCGTGAACCACACCGGGACCGGATCGTCGGCGTCGTAGTCGGCGGGCGTACCGACGCCGAACTTGCGGCCCGTGGTCCAGTGCGGCGCCGCCTCCGGGCCGGTCTCGCGGTCGTGCGGGACCGGGAGTTCGCCGCGGCTCGCCAGCGTCACCGTGGCGTCGATGCGGAGCGCGTGGGACCACGCGATCGGCGTCGCGCTGTCGAGGTCCCCGTCGTCGAACACCTGCTCCGCGAACAGCCCGGCCTCGTTGACGAAGGGACCGTCCGGCTCGCAGAGGGCGTAGAGGTCGCGCGCGTCGGCGAACAGCGGCTCCGCGGTCCCGCCGCGGTCCTCGACGACGCCCGCGAGCGTCGCCGCCGCGGTCGCGCCCCACAGCGTCGCGATCGACCACACCTTCGCGGCGCCCTGCTCGGCGGTGCGCCAGTCGTCGCCGGTGAACCGCACGAGCCCCTCCACGGCGGACGTCTCGCGCCGGAGCGCGTCGATCGACTGCCGGACGTGGGTGTTGACGCGGTCGAGGAAGCGGTCGAACTCGCTCGCCGCGACGGTGTCGACCGAGCCGGAGCCGTCGGTGGCCGCGGCGTCGTCGGGCGCGTCGTCGTCGGCCGCCGGCGTCTCGTCGAGCAGGGCGGCGTACTCGGCGGCCGCGGTCGCGAGCGCGAAGGTGCTGGCGTCGGCGCGGCTGTCTTGGTCCTCCTCGCTCGCGCGCTGGAGGAACCGCTCCGTGTCGGGGTTCCAGCGCGCGTCGAGCCCGGAGAGCGCGGTGTCAGCGGCGTCGGCCGCGTCGGCCCGGAGTGCCTCGTCGACCGGCGCGCGCGCCACCGCGGCGAACGCCCGGAGGTACTCGGCGCCGGTGTGGGTGAACCGGCCGAGCGCGTTCTCCCAGCAGTTCTGACAGCGGCGGGGGAGCCCGTCGTCCTCGGTCGTCTCGAAGAGGAAGTCGACGGCGTCGGCGATCGTCTCGTCGATCCGGTCGCGCCACTCTTCGGGGAGGTCGGCCTCGCGGCGGAGGGTCGCGAGGAACGCGACGACCGTGGCGGGCTGGTCGAGCTGATCGTTCGGGCCGGGGGTCGCGTTCGCGCCCTCGATCCGGGCGTTCGCCCAGCCGGGGGCCACCTTCCCGGAGTCGGCCCACACGCGGTGGGGCCACGAGCCGTCGGCGTCCTGCGTCCGACAGAAGAAGCTCGCGGCCGCGAGCAGCTCCTCGTCGGCGTCGAGGCCGAGCTCCTCGCTCGCGTCGAGCAGCGCGGTCGAGACGGTCGCCTCGTCGCGGAACCACGTGTAGCCGTAGCCGCCGGAGGTGGAGTAAAACGGGTCGAACTCGGGGGCGGCGATCCGGCCCCCGGACTCCGCGGTGAGCAGGTCGAGCGCGCGGAGGTCGCTCGCGATCACCGACCGTCGCGGGGCGTCGGCGGGCACGTCCGGTCCGCGCCCGTCCGCGGCCTCGCGGAGGTCGTCCGCGTCGGGGTACGCGGTGGCGATGTTCGAGACCGTCTCGATGCGGCGCTGGCGGTCGACCCCGTCGGTGAGCGCGTCCTTCGCGTCGTCACCGGTGTCGCGGGCGGCCCGGCGGTCGACGACCGCTCGCCCGGCGAGCGTGACGCGCTCCGTGCGGCCGTCGCGCTCGAAGGGGGCGCGGACGACCACGTCGGGAGTGAGCCGCGAGTCCTCTCGTCGGTCGATCTCGCCGCGGTGCGGGAAGCCGTCGTCGGCCTCGCCGAGCAGCTCCGGAATCGTCCGCAGGCGCTGGCCGTGGGCGTTCGAGAGCCCGGTCGAGGCGGTGAGGAAGTCGTGCTCGGTGCGGTGGTACACCTCGACGACGCCGCCGTCCTCGGGGCCGGCCCCGTCGTGGACCATGTTACCGACGCGGCCCTCGACCATGTCCGGCGAGAACGCGTAGGCGGCGACGACCTCGGCGTCGGCGGGCGGTGATCCCCGGAGTTCGACGTGCGTGAGGTGCGTGTCGCTCACGACGAGGTCGAACTGGTGGATGGTGTAGCGGCCGGCGTCGTACTCCGTCTCGACGAGCGGCGTGTCGCCGTCGTAGTGCTGGCGGGTCGTCTCGAGGTCGTCGAACCAGCGGACCCCGCGCCCGGCGGTGATCCCCATCCGCAGGCGGTCGGCCCCGCCGACCTCGGAGAGGGAGTACGAACAGTCGTGGACGGTCCCGTCCGGTCCGACGTGGACCAGTCGGCCGTCGTCGCCGGTGAACGCGCCGGCGGTCATCGAGTGTTCCGCCGGGTAGCGCTCCCCGCGCCGACGTTCGTGCTCCGTAAGGGCGGTACGCAGTCGCATACCCGCTCTGCGACTGCCGGAGTAAAAGCCTTGACGACCGCGGCCGGTATCCGAACGGACGCTGCGCGGCGCAGATCTCACCGAAACAAGAGCAACACCGAAGGCCCCGGGCGTTAATTGGCGTCACATGTACCACCCCGGACCCCCGCGCTTCCTCGCGACCGGCGAGCAGACCGAACTGGCTCCGCGAGACCCGAACCCCGACGCGACGTACGTCTGGCGCGTCGCCGACGCCCCGCCCGGCAGCGAGGCGACCGTCGGCGACGACGCCGTAACGGCGTTCACGCCCGACGTTCCGGGCCGTTACCTGCTCGGGCTCGACGCGCCGGACGGCGACCACCTGCTCACGGTCCGCGCGTTCCCCGCGAGCTACGAGGGCGTCGACGTCGCCGGCGGCAGCGGGACCGCGATACGGGACCGCGACGCGGACGACGCGCCGGTGGACTACGCCGCGCGGGAGCGGCACGAGGGCGTGGGTCGGCCGCGGGTCAGGGTGGACGCGAGCGTCGCGTTCGGCGGCGACGCCGAGTCGACCGGCGGCGAGACCGGAGGGGAGGAGGCGCGCTCGGGCGCCGGAGAGGCGGTGTTCACCGCGACGCCGACGCCGAACCCGGAGTCCGCGTTCGACGCCGACGACCTCTCGGTGACCTTCGTCGTCGACGACCGGGACGTCGAGACCGCGGTGGCCGACGGCCGCACGAGCCCGCGAGACGCGCTCCGGGTGAGCGACGGCGGCCGCGAACTCCGCGTCCCCCTCGACGCGGTTCCTGACCGCCTCCGCGTTCACGCCGTCGCGGTCGCGTGGGACTCGGGAGAGGATCCGCGCGTGAGCGTCGCCGACGCGGCCGCGGTCGAGCGCGCCGGGGACGGTCCGCCGGGAGCGACCGACGCCGGCGGCGAGGCCATGCTGACCCCTGACGCGCCCGACTTCGAGACGCTCCGACTCAACGACCCGCCGGCGTGGACTCGCAGCGCCTCCGTCTACGAGGTGTTCGTCCGCACCTTCGCGGACGCCGACGAGGGCGCGGCGTTCGACGCCATCGCGGAGCGGATCCCCCGGATCGCGGAGCTCGGCGCCGACACGCTCTGGCTCACGCCGGTCCTCGGGCACGACGGGAAGCCACACGGCTACAACATCGTCGACTTCTTCGACACCGCCGACGACCTCGGCGAGCGCGAGGACTTCGAAGCGCTCGTCGAGACGGCCCACGACCACGGGATGCGCGTGCTGTTCGACTTCGTCGCCAACCACACGGCCCGCGACCACGAGTGGTTCCGCGACGCCTACCAGAATCCGGAGTCGCCGTACCGCGACGGCTACGCGTGGCAGGAGTCCGGCGAGCCGGGGACCTACTTCGACTGGGAGCTTATCGCGAACCTGAACCACGCGAACCTCGACGTGCGGCGGTTCCTCCTCGACGTGATCGACGAGTGGGCCCCGCTGGTCGACGGGTTCCGCTGCGACATGGCGTGGGCGGTCCCGGACTCGTTCTGGCGCGAACTCCGCGACCGCGTGAAGGACATCGACCGCGAGTTCCTCCTGATGGACGAGACGATCCCGTACATCCCCGGCTTCCACGAGGGGATGTTCGACGTCCACTTCGACGCGACGCTGTACTTCCAGCTCCGCCAGGTCGGTCGCGGCGCGGAACCCGCTTCGAGCGTCCTCGACGCGGTCGACCAGCGCGCGGAGATCGGGTTCCCCGACCACGCCGAGTTCCTCCAGTACATCGAGAACCACGACGAGACGCGCTACCGCGTCGAGTGCGGCGACGCCGCCGCGGCGGCCGCGGGCGCGGCGATCATGACGCTGCCCGGCGTCCCGATGGTGTACGCCGGCCAGGAGATCGGTCAGCGCGGCCGGCGCGACGCGATCGCGTGGGACCACGCGCGCGAGGAGGTCCGCGACCGCTACGAGCGACTGCTCGCGACCCGACGGGACCACCCGGCGCTCGGGCCGGAGGGCGACGTGTCGCGCGTCGGCTACCACGTCGCGAGCGGCGACCTCTCCGAGCGGCCGATTGTCGCGAGCGGCGACGTCCACCCGGACGACGTGGTCGCGTTCCGCCGGCACGACGGCGACGAGGACCTGATCGTCGTTCTCAACTTCGCGCCCGCGGACGCGAGCGTCGCGATCGATGTCGCTCACGGCGAGCGCGACCTGGTCACGGGCGAGCGGTGCGTGGTCGAAGACGGCGAGGGCACCGAGCGGGTCCGCGTCGACGACGTGGCGGTGGTGCCGGTCGCAGAGGAGTGAACGGCGGGCCGGAGAGTGGCCGTCCGGTCGCGGACGAGTGAGCGGCCAGTCGTGACGATCTCCGCCGCCACGACGCGATCCCCGGACGCAACGTTTGAAGTCAGTGGGGGGCGCAGGGTGGCCTATGCGATTCGACCGCTCCGACGGCGTCTTCTGTCACGTCACCTCGCTACCGGGGGCGTACGGGATCGGCGACCTCGGCGAGGGCGCGCGCGACTTCCTCTCGTTCCTCGGCGACGCCGACGTCGACCACTGGCAGATCTGTCCGATCGGGCCGACGCTCTCCGTGGCCGGGGAGTCGCCGTACCAGTCGCCGTCCGCGTTCGCCGGCAACCCGCTGTTCGTCGACCCCGAGGGGCTCGTCGACGACGGCTGGCCCGACGAGGGGGACCTGCGGCCAGTCCCCGACTTCCCGACCGACCGCGTCGACTACGACGCGGTCCGCGAGTACAAGCTCCCGCTGTTGCGGACCGCGTTCGAGCAGTTCGAGGAGCGGGCGACCGAGGAGGACCGCGCCGCGCTGGGCGCGTTTCGCGAGCGCGAGCCGTGGCTGGCCGACTACGCGCTGTTCGGGGCGCTCGCCGACGCCCGCCCTGAGGACGTGTGGACGGAGTGGCCCGCGCCGCTGCGCACGCGAGACCCGGACGCGCTGGCCGAGGCGCGCGAGGAACACGCCGCGGAGGTCCGGTTCCGCGCGTTCGTCCAGTGGACGTTCGACCGCCAGTGGCACGACCTGCGCGCGGTCGCCGCCGATGAGGGCGTATCGATCGTCGGCGACGTGCCCATCTACGTCGCGCTCGACTCCGCCGACGTGTGGGCGAGCCCGGAGGCGTTCCGGCTCGACGAGGGGAACCGTCCGACTGCGGTCGCGGGCGTGCCGCCGAACGCCGGCGATTCCGGCCAACGGTGGGGGAACCCGCTGTACGACTGGGAGCGGCTCGCCGAGTCGGGGTACGACTGGTGGCTCGACCGGTTCCGTCGGCTGTTCGACCTCGCGGACGTGGCGCGGCTCGACCACTTCCTCGGCTTCGTGAAGTACTGGGCGATCCCCGCCGACAGCGACGACCCCGCGGACGGCGAGTGGCGCGACGGGCCGGGCCGCGACCTGTTCGAGGCCGTCGAGCGCGAGCTCGGCGCGGCCCCGTTCATCGCCGAGGACCTCGGCTTCGAGGACCCGGCGATGGACGAGCTGATGGCCGAGTTCGGCTTCCCGGGGATGCGCGTCCCGCAGTACGCCGACTGGTGCGCGGAGGGGAACGAGTACCAGCCGATGCACTACGGCGAGGGGGTCGTCGGCTACACCTCGACGCACGACACCGACACGTGGGCCGGCTACTTCGAGGACCTCCCCGCCGAGCAGCGCGACTGCTTCCGGTACAACGTCGGGAGCGACCCCGACGAGCCGCCCGAGTGGGCGATCATCGACGAGGTGTGGAGTTCGGACGCGATCCTCGCCGTGGCGACGATTCAGGACCTGCTCGGGCTCGGCAGCGAGTCCCGGTTCAACGAGCCCGGGACGCTGGACGGCAACTGGGAGTGGCGCGTCGCCCGCGACGACCTCGACGACGCGATCGCGGACCGGCTGTGGGAGCTGGCCGGGAAGCACGTGCGCTAGCGCCGTGACGGGCGCCCTCCCCGACTCGTCACTCGTCCACGTCCTCGTGATCGCCGCGGCGACCGCGTTCATCTGGCTCGGGAGCGGCTGGTTAGAGGAGGCCGCCGAGACGCTGTCCGGGTACTACGGGCTCCCGGAGGTGGTTCAAGGGTCGATCGTCGTCGCGGTCGGATCGAGCTTCCCGGAGCTCGTGAGCGTGCTGGTCACCGCTCTCACCGGCGTCTTCGACATGGGCGTGGGCGCGCTCGTCGGGTCGGCCATCTTCAACGTTCTCGTGATTCCCGCGGCCGCCGGACTCGGAGGCGAGGACGAGCTGGAAGCCAACCGGGCGATCGTGTACAAGGAGGCGCAGTTCTACATGCTGGCGGTCTCCGCGCTGGTCGTGACGTTCGCGCTCGCGGTCATCTACTTCCCGGTGTCGACGGACCCGATCGTCGGGACGTTGCCGCGCTCGCTCGCGGTCATCCCGCTCGCGCTGTACGGTCTCTACCTCTTCATCCAGTATCAGGACGTCGACGACGCGGCGATGGACCGCGTGCGCGAGGGGATCGACATTCGGCGCGAGTGGGCGAAGCTCGGCGGCGGGCTCGCGGTCATCGTCGTCACCGTCGAGCGGCTCGTGGCGTCGGTGGAGTCGCTCGGCGTCACTTTCGGAGTCCCGGAGTTCCTCGCCGGCGTCACGGTCGTCGCGGCAGCGACGAGCCTCCCGGACACGCTGGTCAGCGTCCGGACGGCGCGCGAGAACCGGGGGACGACGAGCCTCGGAAACGTCCTCGGATCGAACACGTTCGACCTGCTCGTCGCTATCCCGCTCGGCGTGCTGATCGTCGGCGAGGTCGCCGTCAACTTCTCGACGGCGGTGCCGATGCTCGGCGTGTTGACGGTCGCGACCGTCCTGCTGTTCGTGACGCTCCGGACGAGCCTCGCGCTCAACGAGCGCGAGTCGTACGCGCTGCTCGCGGCCTACGGGCTGTTCGTCGCGTGGGTCGTCGCCGAGAGCGTCGGCGTGACGAGCGTGCTCAAGGGCGTGTGAGTCCTCCGGCGGGATCGGCGCCGGGAACCACTCGTCGGCCCCGGTGCGTGAGACGGCGGCTCAGTAGGAGTCCCGCCCGATGATGAGGTACAGCAGGATCCCGAGAAGCGGCGCGAAGAACACGACGAGCGCCCACAGGATCGGCGGGTGCTCGCTGCGGCTCTGCGCGTCAGAGGACGTCCACACGATCATCGCGAGGTGGACGACGAGGAACCCGAGACTGACTAAGAGGGCGATACCGGCCGCCGCGCCTTGGAGGAGCAACGGGGACATGTCGGCTGACACCACAACGCCGCGCGCAAAGTGTCTTCGGGATCAGAAGGCGCTCCCGGCGAAACGGCTATGAGTGACGGATGTGAACGGTACGCATGGTTGGTGTCGTGCGCGCAGCGGGTGCCACGACCGAGCTCTGCTGCGGCCTCGCGCTGCTCGCGCTGTCGCGGACCGACACCGAGGGGGTTCCGGCGGCACCGTTCGCGACCGGCTTCGCGGTCGGCTACCTCTACCGTCCCGCGCGGGCGACCGCGGGCTGTCGGCGGTTCCGCGGCGGCCCGGCACGAAGCCTCGGGATCGCGCTGGCGTGGGCGGCGCTCGGCGTCGCCGCCGAGCGGTCGATCGACGGGAAGGCGGCGAGCCGCGCGTTCGCGGCCGGACTCGGGCTGGGCTCGGCCGGCTACTGGCTCGCGCGGCGCGGGGAGTGAAGGCCACTCGGGAGGTGACCGCCCAGACACCCGCCTCGACGCGACCGCCGGAGCCCGAACCGTTTTGATCGCGGAGCGCCCGGCTCAGGTATGACGCTCCCAGTCGACGCGGACCGGCTCCGCGCGGACATCGAGGCGAATGCGGCGTTCGGCCGCGTCGAAACGGGCGATCCGGACGCGCACGCGCGAACGAATCGCACTGGATCCGAGGCGAACCGTCGCGCCAGGGACCGGCTGGTCGAACGGCTTCGAGCCGCCGGTCTCGACGTCGCGGTCGACGCGGTCGGAAACGTCCTCGGGACGTGGGTCCCGGCGAGCGCCGATCCCGAGGCGGCTCCGGTCGTTTCGGGGAGCCACCTCGACAGCGTGCCGGAGGGCGGGATCTTCGACGGCCCGCTCGGGGTGTACGCCGCGTTGGAGGCGGTCCGCGCGATGCGCGACGCAGGGGCCGAGCCGGACCGACCGGTCGCCGTCGTCAGCTTCACCGAGGAGGAGGGAGGCAGCTTCGGCAACGGGCTCCTCGGTTCGTCGGTCGCGACCAGCGAGACGGCGCTCGACGACGCGCTCGCGCTGTCGAACGCTGGCGGAGAGACGCTCGGCGAGGCGCTCGACCGGATCGGCTACCGCGGGGGCGACGCCGTCGACGCCGCCACGCCGACCGACGACGACGGCGACCCGACAACGCTCGATCCCGCGTCGTGGGCGGCGTTCTACGAGCTCCACATCGAGCAGGACACGACGCTGGAGGAAGCGGGCGCGGCGGTCGGTGTCGTGACGACGATCACCGGGATCACCCATTGCGAGGCAGCGATCGAAGGCGAGGCGAACCACGCGGGCGCGACCCCGATGGACGAGCGGACCGACGCGCTCGCGGCCGCGAGCGAGTTCGTGTTGGACGTCGAAGCCGCCGCGAACGAGGTCGTGGCGTCCTCGTCGCCCTCGGCGGTGGGCACCGTCGGGTCGCTGTCGGTCGCGCCGAACGCGACGAACGTGGTTCCCGGCCGCGTCGAGGCCGGCGTGGATATCCGCGACGTCGAGGCCGGATCCATGGAGGCGATCGTCGAGGCCGCGCGCGACTCGCTCGCGCGGCTGGAGCGCGAGCGGGGCGTCGAGACCGCGTTCGAGCGACCGTTCGACGTTGCGCCCACGCCGATGAGCGACCGGCTCCGCGGGGCCGCACACGGCGCCGCCGACGCCGCCGGGCGGGAGGCGATCGACCTCCACTCGGGCGCGGCGCACGACACGATGCGGGTCGCGCGCGTCACGGACGCGTCGCTGCTGTTCGCTCCGTCCCGCGACGGGATTTCGCACAACCCCCGAGAGTGGACCGACTGGGACGACTGCGCCGCGGCGACCGAGGTGCTGGCGGGCGCGCTCGCGCGCACCGCGGTCGACGAGCGGTGACGGTCGACGGTGCGAGCGAGGTCGGCGCTGTACCCGGTGGCCTCTCAGGCACACGGACCTCGGGTGGGGCGCCGACCGATCCCTTGAGTCGAGGACCGGCCTCGCTGCGTGGGGGCGGTCACTGAGAGTGAAGTATAAATACGGTCGCACGACTCCGCTCCGGGACATCACCGATCGCGGATAGGACGAGGTCGAGGTCACATATCCGCGTACACCGACGTATGAAGCCGCTTCCGGTCGCAACGCCGCGCTCAATTATAGATATATTTATATACTTTCGCGACTAACTATACGTTAACGAGCTGGCGATTCGCGGACCTCGCTGTATTTTCGTCGGGGGATCGTCGGAGCACACCCATGACGGAGACACATACCTACAGCGACGGCGGCACGGAACGGGAAGGACGGGCGGACTCCGCGGACGCGTCCGCGGGCGGCGAGCGCACGCGAACGAGGGCGTCGGAGTCGGCGGCCGTCGCGGAGCCGACGGAGAGCGAGCGCGAGCGCACCACGACCTGCCCCGAGTGCGGCGGTCGGCTCGCGACCGACACGGAGCACGGCGAGACGGTGTGTGACGACTGCGGGCTCGTCGTCGAGGCGGACTCGGTCGACCGCGGGCCGGAGTGGCGCGCGTTCAACTCGAACGAGCGGGACAGCAAGTCGCGGGTCGGCGCTCCGACGACGAACATGATGCACGACAAGGGGCTCTCGACGAACATCGGCTGGCAGGATAAGGACGCCTACGGCAAGTCGCTCTCGGGCCGACAGCGACGCCGCATGCAACGGCTGCGGACGTGGAACGAACGGTTCCGCACCCGCGACTCCAAGGAGCGCAACCTGAAGCAGGCGCTCGGCGAGATCGACCGCATGGCCAGCGCCCTCGGCCTCCCCGACAACGTCCGCGAGACCGCGAGCGTCATCTACCGCCGCGCGCTCGACGAGGACCTGCTTCCCGGCCGCTCCATCGAGGGCGTCGCGACGGCCTCGCTGTACGCCGCAGCCCGGCAGGTGGGGAACCCGCGGAGCCTCGACGAGTTCACGACGGTCTCCCGCGTCGAGAAGATGGAGCTCACGCGAACGTACCGGTACGTCATCCGCGAGCTCGGACTGCGCGTCCAGCCGGCGGACCCGACGAGCTACGTCCCGCGGTTCGTCTCGCGGCTCGGCCTCTCGGAGGAGACGGAGCGGCGCGCACGCGAACTGCTCGACGACGCCGCGAACGCCGGGATCACGAGCGGTAAGTCGCCGGTCGGACTGGCCGCCGCCGCCGTCTACGCCGCCGCGCTCCTGTCGAACGAGAAGGTGACGCAGAGTCAGGTCTCGGAGGTCGCCGACATCAGCGAGGTCACCATCCGGAATCGATACAAGGAGCTCCTCGACGCGAGCGGCGCCGCGAGCGCCTGAGGCGCCGTCAGGAACTCGGTTCGATGTCGGTCTCGTCGGGCTCGACACTCGACCCCCGATCGCCACCCACGTTTTTAACGCGGCCGACTGTACAGGGTGACATGGTTGATGCGTTCGTCAGACTCGTCTGTCCGGAGTGCGGCAAGGAGTGGCAGGACAACCCGGCCGAGCTTCAGGACCTGCGGTCTAACTTCAGTTGTCCGGCGTGTCACGCGACGCGGCGCCTGACCGAGTTCATGCGAACCGAGCGCGACCTCGAAGCCGTCAGACAGTTCCAGTAGCGCCGTGCCGGGTCGGGGGCTCGACCACCCCTGAGACCGGAGCCCCGACCGCACACGGTCGGCGTCTCGCGAACGACTTTTTTATCGTCGTCGACCTCGGGTAGCGACGGATCGCGGGAAACGATCCTGAACGATCTATCGAGAACCCACTTCTCCGCGTTGCTACTCGCGAAATACGCGGATAGTGTGGTAACGTTACTCAAGATAATAATATAAACCTCCGGTAGCAAAGGACTGGTACTCATGAAGAAGCAGGAGCTCATCCATCTTCACGGTCTCCTCGCGGAGGTACGAAAACAGTGCGAGTTCTGGGACGACGACGTTGATCTCGAAGCCTACGAGGAACTGGGCGTGAAACCGACGTCGATCCACAAATCGAAGACCGACCACAAGGCGGCCGTTTTCAAGCTGACAGAGGGAATCACTGAGCCGATGGAGTCGTCCGAATCGGAGCCGCTGGCCCCGACGGCCGACTGAGACGTTTACCGCGTACCGCTCCTCGCCGACCGCACCAAACGCCGACCAGCGTCGCGGCCGCTCCCGTCGAGAGCCGGCAGCACGGAGGCGACCGGCTCAGAACTCCTCGTGCTCCTCGCCGCCGCTGAGTGCCGATCCGTCGCTGCGGCTCGACTCCTCGTCGCCCGACACTGACTTTCCTGTCGCGGTCGACGCGTCGTCGGCGCGGTCGCTCTCTTCGGGACCGATCTCGGTGACGGTAAGGACCTTCAGCGGGATGTTGCGAAGTCGCTTCCCGATCTCCTTTCGCGCGACGCGGCTGGCGTGTTCGCCGCGGTCGACGTTGAACACGTCCATCCGGAGCTCCAAGGCGACGAGCGCCTCGTCGGCCGCGACGAACGCCGGATCGAGCGGTTCGCCGCTCGGCGACGTCCGGGTCCCGGTGTCGATCTCGACGTAGTTGAGGTCCGGGTTGAGCATCTCACCGGTCTTCGAGATGGCGATCCGGACCGCCTCGTCGGCGGTCTTCACGTCGTACACCGGGACCGCGGCCTCGACGACGACTCGACAGTCCATCACGATTGTGCGTACCACGCGAACGAGTATCAAACTTCGGCCGCGCCGGACTCCGGGCGCCGCGCCGGTCACTCGCCGCCGGCGCGGAGGTAGTAGAACACGTACGTCTGGGCGTAGCCGGCGAACTCGCCCCCGAAGCGCTCGCGGATCGCGCGGGAGGTCGCGGCGTAGCTCCCGCGGTCGCAGTCGGGGTAATACTCCTCGATGGTGGTGCGGATCCACGTGTCCAACGGCACCGCCTCCAGGAATCCCAGCGAGAACAGCAGTACGCAGTCGGCGACCTTGTCACCGACGCCGACGAACCGCGTGAGCGACTCGCGGGCCTCTTCGTAGGGGAGATCGGCCGCTTCCGAGAGGTCGGCCTCGCCCGTCGCGACCATCTCCGCGGTCCGCTGGACGTACGGCGCGCGGTAGCCCAAGGAGAGATCACGGAGTTCGTCCTCCGTCCGCGCCGCCAGCTGCTCGGGCGTCGGGAACGCCCGATACGTCTCGTCGTCGAGTCGAACTGCGTCCCCGTACGTCTCTCGGAGCCGGCGCTGCATCCCGTGGATCCGGGCAACCCGCATCTGGGCCGAACAGATGAACGAGATCAGACACGGGAAGACCGGGTCGCGGGTCAGTCGCATTCCCTCGTAGGCGTCGTACGCGCGCTCCAGCAGGGGCAGATCTGGCGTGGCGTCGAGGATCGCGTTGAGGTCGTCGTCGAGCCGGAGCAGGTGCGTCAACAGCGGCTCAACGTCCGTCGACGCCTCCCAGCGGAGGGTGCCGTCGTGGACGCCTCCCTCCTGTCGGACCCGCACCGCGACGCGCTCGTCAGTCACCCCGGGGATCGGATCGACGACGGTTTCGTACCACGCGTCGCCGCCGTGCGCGTGAAGTTCGTCATACGTGTCGCCGTCGGACCGGTTCCAGAGGTAACTCTGGCCGCTTTCGAGGGTCGCCTGAAGGTCGAACGGTCCAGCCAGATCGCCGACGTCGATCGCCCCGCGTTCCATCGTATTCGATCAGCGCGCGCGCAGGCATGCGAGTTTCGGTCGCGGCCCGCCGTGGACGGCTTTTTGTCCGACCGCACCGTACCGGACGTATGCCGACGTACAGGCGGACGATTCGGGTGCCCGCTCCGGTCGAAGACGTGTGGGCGTTCCACTCCACGGTCGACGGACTGCGCGAACTCACCCCCGACTGGATGCGCCTCCACATCGACGGCGTGGAGGGACCGGACGGCGAGTCCGATCCGGGGGTTCTCGTCGCCGGATCGGCGATCGAGATGTCGGTCCGACCGTTCGGAGCGGGCCCGCGTCAGCGGTGGACTTCGCGCATCGTCGAGCGCGACCCCGACGGGGAGACCCCGCCCGAGCGCTCCGCGCGGTTCGTCGACGAGATGGAGGACGGACCGTTCCGACGGTGGCAGCACACCCACGCGTTCTACGCCGACGGGGACGAGACCCTGCTCGTCGATACGGTCGCGTATCGACTGCCGCTCGGCCCGCTCGGCGACTTCGTCGGACCCGCGGCGAAAATCGGGTTCGAGGGCATGTTCCGAGACCGTCACCGGCGCACCGTCGACCGGTTCTCCGACGCATAACGGCGTCACGGAGCCGCCGCCGACACCGAGCGAATCCGCTACGCCGACGCGACCTGCGTCGCGCTCGCGCCGAACGTGAGCTCGAAGACCGCGCCGTCGTCGTTTCGGGCCTCGATGTCCCACTCGTGGGCCTCCACGATCCGGTCGACGATCGCCAGCCCGATCCCTGAGCTGTCGGCGGACGAGACGCCGGAGTCGAAGACCGTGTCGGCGAGTTCGACCGGTATCCCCGGACCGTCGTCCGCGACGTACATCCCGCGGCGGCCGTCCTCCGTGGTGAGCGGGCCGATCTCTATCGCCACATCCCGGCCCGCGTGATCGATCGCGTTCCGGAAGAGGTTCTCCAGCGCCTGCCGGAGTCGTCCCGGGTCGGCCTCGACCTGACCGACCTCATCCGCGATAGTGAGCGTCGCCTCGGGCGACCGGACGGACGCCCACGCGTCTTTCGCGACGGCCTCGATCGGAACCGACTCCGTCTCGCCGATCGCCTCCCCGCGCCGCGCGAGCATGAGCAAATCGTCGATCAGCGTTTCCATGCGGTCGACCGCGCCGCTCATGGCATCGTATCGCGACGGCGTCAGCTCGTCCTCGGAGAGCGACAGGTACCCCGAGAGCACGTTTAGCGGATTCCGGAGATCGTGTGAGACGACCGCACTGAACTGCTCGAGCTGTTCCGCCTGTCGGCGGAGCGCCGCCCGACGGTCGTTGCGCGCGATCGTGTGCGCGACCAGATCCCCGAGAGTACGGTACAGGTCGACCTCGTCGTCGGTCCACGTCCGGTAGTCGTCGGACTCGAAAGCGACGATTCCGCTCAGCTCCCAGTCGACGACGAGCGGTACGTGAACCGTCGCCGGCGGACCCGCCTCGTCAGTGTCAGCGGTCGAGACGTCTTCACCGCGCGGAGGAGCCGCCCCCCGAGCGACGTTGCCGAACGTCGACAGCTGGTCGGGGTCTGGGAAGTCATCGAACCGCCTCGGGGCGGGGTCGAAGCCGTCGGGACACCAGCTGTACGCCGGCACGAACTGCCCGTCCTCCTCTCGGTAACAGATTATCCGGTCGAGCTCGGCGTGCTCGCCGACGTTCTCCATCGTCCACTCGATCTTCGTTCCGACCTCGTCGGTGCGGGTGCTCATCAGCGTCGTCCCGGCGTCGAGCAAGACCTCAGAGAGGCGAGCGACATCGTCGGTTCCGAGCTGGACGCGGTCGGGCTCTAACAGTCCCGCGAGGCGTTCGGCGAGCGACCGGACGGCGTCGCTCTCGTCGGGGGACAGCGCCCAGTCGTCGACGGTGACCACGTCGTCAACGCCGGCCGCCAGCAGGGCGCGGATCGTCTCCGTCGTCGCGTCCTCGACGAGCGCGATCACCGGCACGTTCGACGGGAGCGCCGCGAGCCGCTCCGTTACCGCGTCGTCGGCCGCCGCCGCGGCGGTGACGACGACACCGCAGGTGTCGTTCAGCGGGCCCTCGTCGTCGCGTTCCTCACCCAGATCGGCCGGGGCGAACGTCCGAACCGTCGGTCCGTCGGGCCCCTTCCAAGCGGCGTCGACTGCGCGCGTTACGCGGTCGCTCGCGCGGGCATTGTCTCCTACAAACGCGACGACCGTTCGCCGGTCCATATCTTAATCAACCGGCCAGACGGTTTCAACGTTTACACCAAAATATCGACGCTGAAAACGCTGTCACCGGTCAGCGGCCGCCGTGACGTATATCCCCAAGAGAACGACGCACCCGCCGACGACCGTCGCCGGCGTCGGAGTCTCCGACAGGAACGCGACGGCGAGCAGCGTCGCCCCGACCGGTTCGCCGAGCAGCGAGACGGAGACGACGCTCGACTCGAGGTGTGCGAGCGCCCAGTTGAGAACGGTGTGGCCGAGTAGCCCCGGACCGGCCGCGAGGCCGACGAACAGGAGCCATTCCCGAGGCGGGTATCCCGTAAGCGGATGTCCCGCCGCGAGGACGAACGAGAGCAAGACGAGCACGCAGACGCCGTACACGACCGTGACGTAGGGGACGAGCGAGATGCGTTGCCGCAGCGACCGCCCGGCCAACACGTAGCCCGCGGCGGCGACCGCCCCGGTCAACGCCAGCGCGTTTCCGTACAGCGGACGGGGGCCGACCGCCACGCCGCTGAGGAAGTCACCGAACGACATCGACACCATCCCGCCCACCGCGACGGCGATACCCGCCGCCATGCGGCGGGTAACGCGCTCGCGCAACAGCAGCCAGGCGCCGAGCGCGACGAACACCGGTTGCGCCTGAACGAGGGTCACACTCGCGGCGACGCTCGTCCACCGGAGGCTCTCGAACCACGCCGCGAAGTGAACCGCGAGCGCGACCCCGGACAGGGCCGCGAACGCGAGATCGCGGGGCCGGATCCGCGCGAGATCCGCTCGATACCGCCACGCAGCGACCGCCCCCAGTGGCACCGTCGTGAACAACACCCGATAGAAGGCGGTGACCGAACTCGGCGCCTCGCTCAGACGGACGAGGATGGCGCCCGCGCTCACGGCTGCGACCGCCGTCGCCAGCGCCGCCTTGGGTGACACCGCCGGGTTCGAGGTCATCGGGTTCCACGACGCTTCGAACGGCGACTGCTTACGGCTTTCGAGAGCCGATCGACCGACGCGACGCAGATACTCCCGTGATCCTCGGTCAGCGACCGACGCCGACGGTGATTTCACTCCGCGACGCGAACCGGCACACATGTGTGCGGACACGTTCGGCGTCGGCATCCGCGTCACCGAAACGGAACTGCGCGTCGTCGTCGGTGTTCCATCAGATATCGACGCCGGATGGACCGACCCAGAGGCGTTCCAGTCGCTCATCGCGGAGGCCGTGTGGGAGCGGCTCGACCGACAAGCGACGCTGGAGGCCGTCGCCGCGCGGTACGACACGGGCGAGACCGCATCGCTCGGGAGCGTGACGCTGGAGCCGAACGGGACTGTGGTGAATGCCGACCTCGAACGCGTCGCGGAGGCGGACGCTCGGGACGGATCAAAAGAGTAGCGCGTCTACTGCGGTACGACCCCGCCTTCAGTCGTCTGAGACGCCCGTCGCGATCGCCGCACCGAGCGCCCACGTCCGTTTCGGCCGGTACGCGGTGAGATCGTACCGGGTCGGGCCGACGGTGTCTCCCCACGTTTCGAGCGCGCCGAGCGTGACCATCCCCGACAGCGTCGCCCCCAGCGTTCGCGGCGTCGTCTCCGGGTCCGCCAGCGCGGCGTGTACCTGCTTCGACTGCGGGTAGTTTCGGTCGCACGTCTCGATGCCGCGTTTGGCCTCCACCCAGTGGCGACGGACGTACCCGAACGTCGTGGGATCCTCGCGGGAGAGCCGCTCGACCGCCGTCACCGCCTCCGCGTCGGGCCCGACGACGACATCGGCGCGGGCGCCGACTCGTGACAGCAACTCCACGGGGATCTCGAACGAGCACCCCATCGAAATCCGACCCACTCTCCCCACAAACCGCTCGAGGAGACGGTCCACGAACGCGACTGCCGAGTCGACGCCTTCCCGGGCGGCGACGGGCGCGAGGTCGTCGACCACCACATCGATCGCGCCATCGGGGACGCCGTCGAAGTGGTCGGCGACGGCGTCAAAAACCCGTTCGCTTTCCACGGTCCGGCCGAGGACCGTGTAAGCGAGGCCGTTGTTCGGTACGACCGGCGTCGACGCGGCGGTCCCGCTCCGAGCGATATCGTTCACGTCCACTACCGCCTCTCTGTCGGGCGGTCTCGCTCGCGCTCGATCCCAGCCGCTCCGCCACCTTTCCACGTCGGTCCCAAACAGGACGGACACGACACGGTCCGAGTCGACTCCGTCGCGGACCGACGGCTGCTCGCCACAGAACAGCCGTACCGTGCCGTTCGGTCCGCCCATTACACTTGGGTTCAGCGACAGAACTGATAAACTTACTGACGAAACTATTAGTACTGATACGACTCGCGCCGAGACGATCACTGTCCGCGCATTCGGTGCGGCGGGCCGATGACCCGCTGCTGTCGATCGGATACCGGTACGAAGCGACCTCTCGCGCTGTCCGGCAGGCGATATCGGCGGTTTCTCGGACTGATCCGGAGCTGTCGCTGTGGAGCGTTTAAGCCTAGCGGTCGCGCGTCAACGCCCTCGCTACTCGCTATACGTCAAAAAAGCCCACGGACATACGTCCGTGGGCTGAGTGGGAGTATTCTCCCGGATGAGTGGGCAGGCGGCGACCCGTGGTTCCCAGAGGATCGCTCACTCCAGTACTTCACGGTACGCTGGTGGGCTTAACTTCCGTGTTCGGAATGGGTACGGGTGTGTCC
>NZ_NEDJ01000059.1 GCF_002114285.1 Halorubrum ezzemoulense DSM 17463 | reverse complement strand
CAGGCCGACGGCTCCGCGTCGTCGACGGGCTCCGCGAAGCCGAACCGCGGCTTGACGTCGGTGACCTCGACCGCGAGCGTCTCGCCGACGTCGGCGTCGACGAACAGGGTGTAGCCGTCGACGTAGGCGATGCCGTCGCCCTCGTCGCCCTCCTCCTCGACGGTCACCTCGATCCGCTCGCCCTCGGCGACCGGCGAGGTGGTGTACCCCTTCGCGACGAGGTACACCTCCGAGGAGGCGTCCCGCGAGGCGGGCGGCGAGACGGTCCGGACGTACTGGAACGACTCGCTCACGTCGTCGCGGAAGGCGTCGAGGTCCTCGCCCTGGAACACCTTCACGACGAAGTCGCCGCCGGTCGCGAGCAGTTCGTCGGCGGTGTCGAGCGCCTGCCGCGCGAGGTGGACCGAGCGGGCGTGGTCGAGGGAGTACTCGCCGGTCATGTTCGGCGCCATGTCGCTCGCGACGACGTCCGCGCCGCGCTCGCCGACCGCCTCGCGCAGGAAGTGCCGGGTGCGCTCCTCGGTCATGTCACCGCGGATCGTCTCGACGTCGCCCTCGTCGAGGTCCTCGATGCGCTGGAGGTCGACGCCGACGACGGTGCCGCCCTCCCCGACCTCCTCGGCGGCGACCTGGAGCCACCCGCCGGGCGCGGCCCCGAGGTCGACCACGGTGTCGCCGGGGGCGAGCAGGTCCGCCTCCTCGTCGAGCTGTTTCAGCTTGTAGGCGGACCGGGCGCGGTACCCCTGCTGTTTGGATCGGTTGTAGTAGTCGTCTTTCCCGCTCATGGCGTCATCACCGCAGGCGGACGCGGGGCCACCGAGATCGGGGTGGAGGTAGCGCTCATACCCGTAACGACGGGGGCGACCGGGAAATGAACGTCGGATGCGGGCGACGGCGGCACAGTGCGACTCGACCGAGATCCGCCGCGGCGTCTCCCGCGGAATTTCGCCGTGATGAGCGGAGACACATCGGTTGCGGGCGTCAATTGTTTTTTTCAGCATCCGGCCTTTACTATAGCTGTTCAGATGACCACCGCAGGCGAGTCGACCGGCTCCACGGCCCGGCCGCGGGCGGACCTGCGCGCCGAGTTCGCCGACTGCGACCTCGACCGCCACCTCGCGCTGTTTTACGAGTCGACGGCGACGCAGCTCGACACCGTGGCCGCGTTCCTCTCGTACGGGCTCGAGACCGGGCATCGGTGCGTGTACCTCGTCGACGCGAACCCCCAATCGCGGATCGAGAACGCGCTGCGCGCGGAGGGCGTGGACGTGGCGGCGAAGCGCGGCGCCGGGGACCTCGCGAGCCGCGGCGCATCGGAGGTGTATCTCGACGAGGGCTTCGAACGCGACGGAACCGTCGCCGAGCTGCGGTCGGGGGCGGAGCGGAGCGCCGCCGAGGGGTACGAGGGGTTGTGGGTCGCCGGCGAGAACACGTGGGCGTTCGACGGCGAGACATCGTTCGACGAGGTCGTCGACTTCGAGGTCGCGTTCGACGCCGCGTGTCCCGACTTCGCGGTGACTGCGCTGTGCCAGTACGACCTCCGTCGGTTCGACGAGGCGGCGGCCGCGAAGGCGCTTCGAACCCACCAGCAGATCGTTTACGACCGCACGCTGTGTGAGAACCCGTTCCACGTCTCCCCCGAGGAGTACCGCTCCGAGGAAGGGGGGCCGACGCCCGGATCATGCTGAAGCAGGCTCGCGGGATCGCGGAAAGCAACCGAGAGCTTCGTCGGCGCGAGCAGCGGCTCAGTGTGCTCAGCAGAGTGTTACGCCACAACATCCGGAACGACCTCAACGTCGTTCGTGGGGCACTCGAAGACTTGACGGGAAACGAGTCGCTGACCGCCGCGGAGGCCGACCTCGTCGCCGCCGCCGCGAGACACGCGGACGCCGTCATCGAAACGGCCGAGAAGGCCCGGTACATCCAGCAGACCATCGGGAGTTCGGAGGTCGAGCCAACCCCTCTCGGGCCGGTGATCGAGCGGGCGGTCGAAGAGGTGCGGTCGGAGCACCCGAACGCACGGATCCGGACCCCCGACTCCTCGGATCAGGTCGTCCTCGCGGACGTGAACCTCGACATCGCCCTCGAAGAGGCGATCCGGAACGGAATCGTCCATCAGGACGATCCGGCGCCGACGGTCTCCGTCGCGGTGTCGACCCCGGCGAGCGAGCGGGTTCGCGTCGAGGTTCGGAACCCCGGGTCGATACCCGACCACGAGCTCCGGTGTTTCCGCGAGAGGGGTGAGACGCCGCTGGCCCACGGGAGCGGGCTGGGGCTCTGGCTCGTTCGATGGATCGTCGAGTCGGCTCACGGGACGGTCGAGTTCGCCAACGACGACGACCGAACGCGGGTCCGGTTCGACCTGTACCGGGTCGCCGACTGAACGCCGATCAGCCACCGTCGACCCGGGTCCGGCCGACTCGCCGCCCCTCGTCCGCGCCCGCGCCGTCGACCGCGAACCCCAACGCCGCGTAGAACTCGGCTAGGTCGGCGTCGAACCGGGCGGTGACGGTCTCGACCGCGGGGTCCGACTCGGCCCGATCGACCGCGGCCGCGACGAGCCGGGAGCCGATCCCCTCTCCTCGGCGCACCTGCCTGACCGCGACGGCGTCGACGTGGAGCCGGTCGGGATCGGGCCGCACGGCGACCAGCGCGCCGACGACTCCGCCGGTGCGCGTCGAGCGCGCGACGATGACGTCTCCGGCCGCGATGCGGTCGTCGACGGTGACGGCGTCGGTCTCCAGCATCGCGGCGTCGAGGATCCGGAGGACGTCGAGCCGGTCGGCCGCGGTCGTCGGCTTCACGGTCACGTCCTCCGGCGCGGTCGGAAGGTCTCGGTCTTCGGTCACGCGTCGCCCGTCGCGCCGCCCTTGATCAGCCGGAGCACTCGGACCTCCTCGGCGTCGACGACGCGGTCGCCCGGGACCGGCGAGCCGTCGACGAGCGCCGACGCCTCCTGCGGGTGGTAGCCCGCGGCGCGGATCAGGTCGTCGTACGTTGCGTCGGCGGCGAGGCTGTACTCGTCGACCCCCTCGCCGACGACCTCGACGGTCACGTCCATGAGCGCGGTAGCGGGCGGGCGGGCGTCAATCGCACGGTTTCGGCGGGGCGCGTCGAACGGCTCAGCCGGCGTCGGGGGCGCGGCCGTTCCACTTCCAGAGGAACCACCCGACTGCGGCGGCGATCGCGACCGTCGCCAGCGCGCCGGGGCGGGGGACCGCGCCGGTCCACGCGTTAACGACGATCAGGCCGCTCGCGGCCGCCGAGACGCTGAGGACCGCGGCCGCGTCGCGGGCGAGGTCCGCCTCGCGCTCCGGCGGGAGGTCGCCGTCGTAACCGGCGATCAGGTCCACGGCGCCGCGGCGACAGATCGCCCACGCGAGGAGGAGACAGAAGCCGGTGACGTGGCCGACGACGACGGTTTCGACGATTGCCATGGCGGAGGGAAATGCTGCGGCGTGGCGGGGGAGTTGATCCGGCGGGAGCGATTCGAGCGGTCCGGCCGGCTCAGCCGTCCAACTCTTCGCGGAGCAGCCCGTTCACCTGACCGGGGTCGGCGCTGCCGCCGGTCGCCTGCATCACCTGGCCGACGAGGAAGTTGATCGCGCCCTCGTCGCCGTCGTGGTAGTCGCTCACGGCGTCGGGGTTCTCGTCGATGGCGGCCGCGACGGCGGCCTCGACCTCGCCGCTCTCGGCCTTGCCGAGGTCCTCGCGGTCGATGACCGTCTCGGGGTCGTCGCCCTCGTCGAGCATCTCGCGGAGCACGACCTCCTCGGCGTTCTTCACGGTCAGCTCGTCGGCGGCGACGAGCTCGATCAGGCGGGTGAACTCGTCGAGCCGCCCCTCCACGTCCGTGATCGCCATCTCGCGGTAGTTGAGCTCGCCGAGCAGGTTGTCGGCGACCCACGTCGCGGCGAGGTCGGGGTCGAACTCGCTCGCCACGTCCTCGAAGAAGTCCGCGACCGCCTTCGTGGAGGTGAGCTTGGAGGCGGCCTCGCGGTCTAACCCGTACTCCTCGCGGAAGCGCTCGCGGCGGGCGTCGGGGAGCTCCGGGATCGCGATCTGTTCCTTCCAGTCGGCTACCTCAAGCGCGGGCAGGTCGCCCTCCCGGAAGTAGCGGTAGTCCTTCTCGGCCTCCTTCGACCGCATGCCGACGGTGACGCCGCGGTCCTCGTCCCAGTGACGCGTCTCCTGTTCGATCTCGCGGCCGCGCCGGAGGACGTTCTCCTGTCTGGTGACCTCGTAGGCGAGCGCCTGCTCCGCGCCCTTGTGGCTGGAGATGTTCTTCACCTCAGCGCGGTTCACGTCGTCGAGCGCGTCGCCCGTGATCGACCCGTCGTCGGCAACGTGCTCGGCGGGGACGAGCGAGACGTTAGCGTCGACGCGCAGGCTCCCGTCGCGGCCGGGGTCGAACACGCCGAGGTACTCCAGAACCTCCTCCAGCTTCGCGAGGAACGCGCGCGTCTCGGCCGGCGAGCGGAAGTCCGGCTCCGTGACGATCTCCATCAGCGGCGTGCCGGCGCGGTTGTAGTTCACCAGCGTGTGGGTGGCCGACTCGATGGAGCCGCCGGCGTGCTGGAGGCTGCCGGGGTCCTCTTCGAGGTGCGCGCGGGTGATCCCGATCGTCCGCGGGTCGCCGTCGACGCGGACCTCCAGCTCGCCGTCGGCGCAGATCGGCGCGTCGTACTGGGTGAGCTGGAAGTTCTTCGGGAGATCGGGGTAGTAGTAGTTCTTCCGGTGGAACGTGGTCGTCTCGGGGATGTCGGCGTCGATCGCCTTCCCGACCTTCACCGCGGCCTCGACGGCGGCCTCGTTGAGGACGGGGAGCGCGCCCGGTAGCCCGAGGCAGGTCGGACAGGTGCGCGTGTTCGGCGCCTCGTCGTCCTCGGGCTCCGTCGAACAGCCGCAGAAGATCTTCGTGTCGGTCTCGAGCTGGACGTGGACCTCCAACCCGATCACGACCGTCCGGTCCGTCGTCGCGGCCTGCGTACTCATTACCCGCCCGTTGTGAGCGGGTCGCCTAAATCGTGTCGGGACAACGGCCGCCGGGGCGAACGCCCGACGACGCTCTCAGATCCGAAAACCCGGTGGGAACGATTATCAGGAGGCCGCGCGTACCTTGCGCGATGAGTGAACCGACAACCTTCGCGGGCCCCGGCCGGGCCAGTGCGACGACGCGCCAGCGGCCGCCGCTCGGTCGCGCGAGACGAGCGGCCAACAGGGTGGATGGCCGCTGAGGGACCCGCCGGCCGCGGGCGACCGCCGCGGTGCCGTTCCGTAACGGATGTCTGCTGAGCCGACGCTCCACCTCGGCGAGCCGGTGGACGCGGCGTGGGGAGAGCTCCCCGCGGAGACGCGCGTCCGCCGAGCGAGCGAGGTCGCGAGCGACGCGGACCGGGACCCGGACCGGAGCGTCGATCCGGCGAGGGTCGTCGTCAGGCTGTTCGACGACGAGACCCGAGGTGACCGCGACGCGCCGGAACTGAACGGCGACGGGGCCGCGGGCCGGGGGCTCTCGGTCGAGCGCGACGCGGCCGCGCTCGACCGCCTCGAATCGGTCCGCAACCGCTACCCGGACGCGGCCGTGCTCGCCTACTCGGCGGGCGACGACGCGGACGCGGCCATCGACGCGAGCCGGCTCGGGATCGAGTACGTGTCCGGGCGACGGCTCGCGGCCGACGGCGAGACGCTCGCCGACCGCGTGGAGGCGATCGATGGCGGACGCGACGACCGCGACGGAGCGGGGACAGAGCCGGCACACGACGGACCCGGACCGGAGTCACCGGACGCAGGCGGACCCGAACCGGAACCGGCGACCGCGGGCGGGCCCGAGCCGGAACCGACGACCGCGGGCGGGCGGGAGTTCCTCGAACCGTTCGTGCGGATCGTCTCGGACCGGTGCGCCGACCTCGACGAGCAGGTCGACGCCCTGCTCGACCTCGGGCGAGACTACCTCGACCTGTCGATCGGCTACTCGTCGCGGGTCGAGGGCGACCGGATCGAGATCCAGCGGTACCGGGACTCGACCGGGCTCGTGGAGTCGATCGCGGCGGACGAGCTCGACGACGACGGGACGCTCCCGCTAGAGCTGACCTACTGCCGGCGAACGGTTCGCGGCGGTGCCGGCGCGGGACCGGAAAGCGACGGGGCGCCCGGAAGCGGCGAGGAGAGCGGAGTCGACGGAGCGACCGAAGGCGGGTCGGAGACCGGAGGCGACGGCGCGGCCGAGGGCGACTCGGGCGTGGTCACGATCACCGACCCGGAGGCGGCGGGGCTGGCCGGCGATCCGGCGTACGAGCGGTCCGGCGTCGGCAGCTACGTCGGCGGTCGGGTCGTCGTCGACGGCGAGGTGTACGGGACGCTCTGTTTCCTCGACGTCGAGCCCCGCGACCGCCCGTTCGACGCGTCGGAGCGGCTGTTCGTCGAACTGCTCGCGGAGTGGCTCGGCGGCGCGATCGAGCGCGAGGTGGTCCGCGAGGAGCGGGCGGCGGCCGTCGACCGGTTCGAGGAGACGCTCGACCGGATCGAGGACGGGTTCTTCGCGCTCGACGACGAGTTCCGGTTCACCTACGTGAACGAGGCCGCCGCGACGCTGCTCGACCGCGACGCCGACGAGCTGATCGGCGCCGACATCTGGGCGGAGTTCCCGGCGGCGCTCGGGCGGAAGTACGAGCGGAACTACCGACGGGCGATGGAGACCCAGGAGGTCGTCTCCTTCGAGGACCGGTACGAGCCGCTCGACCTGTGGACCGACGTGACCGCCTACCCCTCGCCCAACGGGCTCTCCGTGTTCTTCGCCGACGTCTCCGAGCGGAAGCGCCGCGAGCAGACGCTCGAACGGCTGCTCGGGACCGTCGAACGCGTCCAGCGGGAGAGCGACGCGGACGGGGTCGCCGAGCGGCTGGTCGAGGCCGCGGACCAGATCCTCGGCTACCAGATAAGCGGCGTGCGGCTCTTCGACGAGGACGCGGACCTGCTCCGCCTCGCCGCCACGAGCGAGGGGATCGGCGACGCGTTCGCCGCCAGCCGGGACCCGCGACCGCCGAGCGAGGGGATCACCGGTGCGGTGTTCCGAGACGGCGAGACGTGGGTGTGCGACGACCTCGCGACCGACGAGCGGCTCGCATCGATCGGCGGCGGCCCGTCGAACGGCGACCGGACCGAGTACCACGGGATGCGGTCGTTCGTCGCGGTTCCGCTCGGGGACCACGGCGTGTTCATCGTCGGGTCCAGAGAGGCGGACGCCTTCGGCGAGAGCGACGTCAGCGTGCTCGAACTGCTGGCGACGAACGCCGTCGCCACGATGGACGCCAACGACCGGCGCCGGCGGCTCCGGACCTACGAGGACGCGCTGAAGAACGTCGACGACATGGTGTGCGTCCTCGACGGCGACGGCGCCGTCACCTACGCCACCGGGCCGTTCGCCGAGTGGGTCGGCGCCGGCGGCACCGGGGACATCGTCGGTCGGCGGCTCGACGCGCTCGTCGCCCCGGACGACGCGGAGCGCGTGGTAGACGCGGTCGGCGCGCTCACCGGCACACCGGCCGAGGTCGCGGGCGGTCGAGAGCCGACGAGGACGGTCGACCTGAGCGTCGAGCGCGACGGCGATCGCGGACCGCGGCACGGCCGACTCCGGCTGTCGTCGCTGTCCGACCGCGGGGGCGGCGTCGTCGGATCGCTGTCGGACACGACCGACCTCTTCCGGACGCGGACCGAGCTGTCGGCCGAGCGCGACCGCTTCCGGCGGCTGTTCGACCGCATTCCCGACCCGGTGATAGAGGTCGTCTTCGAGGACGACGAGACGGTGATCGACGGCGCCAACCCGGCGTTCGAGGCGCAGTTCGGCGTGGACGAGGCGGCGCTGCGCGGCCGGACGATCGAGGCGTTGGACATCCACGACTACCGGCTGGGAGACAGCGTCGAGGCGAGCGCCGTCGAGGCGGGGGACCTCGACGCGCTGGTCCGCGAACACGGCTTCGCCGCGGAGGAGATCAGACGACAGACCGTCGAGGGGCCGCGGGAGTTCCTCTTCCGCGGCTTCAGCTACGAGACCGAGGGCGACCGACGCGCCTTCGGCATCTACACCGACATCACCGACCGGAAGCGCCGCGAACGCTACGTGCGGATCGTCAACCGGATCCTCAGGCACAACCTGCGGAACGAGCTGAACGTCGTGTTCGGCTTCGCCGGCGAAATCGCCGATCGGACCGACGACGACCGGATCCGCGACTACGCCCGGCGGATCGAGACCACGGGCAAGCGGCTGACCGACGTCGCCGAGGGGGCCGGGACCCTCCGGGGGATCGTCGAGGAGGGGTACGCGACCGACCCCGAGCCGGTCGACGTAGGACCGATCGTCGAGGCGGTCACCGCGCGACACGCGGCCGATCGGCCGGACACGCGGATCACCGCCGACGTGCCGGCGGGGATCGCGGTGTGCGGCGACGACCGCCTCTCGGTCGCGATCGATCACCTCGTCGAGAACGCGGTCGAACACGGCGGCGACGCGCCGCGCGTCGCGGTGAGCGCCGAGCGCGACCCGGACGGCGGGGTCGTGCGTGTGAGCGTCGCGGACGACGGGCCGGGAGTGCCGACCGCGGTACGGGAGGTGATCACCGGCGTCCGCGAGGTGACCCAGCTACAGCACAACACCGGCGTCGGGCTGTGGATCGCCGCGTGGGTCGTGGAGGCGTACGGCGGCGAGATCCGGTTCGACGACGGCCTCGGCGGCGGGGGAACGACCGTGACGCTCGTCCTGCCGGCGGCGGAGTGAGCGGGGCGGGAGAGAGACGAGCCCCTCCGCGTTCCGACCCGTTTATTGTCGGCCGCGGCCCTTCTCGGCGTATGACCGACGACGACCGACGACGCGAGCTGATCGCGGCGCTCACCGCCGCCGACGCCGTCCGGTTCGGCGAGTTCGAGCTGTCCCACGGCGGGACGAGCGACTACTACGTCGACAAGTACCTCTTCGAGACCGACCCGGACGCGCTGACGCTCGTCGCCGAGGCGTTCGCCGACCGGCTTGCCGACGCCGACGCGAAGCTGGCGGGAGTCGCGCTGGGCGCGGTCCCGCTGGTGGCGGTGACGGCCGCCCAGCTCGGTCGTCCGTACGTCATCGCGCGCAAACAGGCGAACGAGTACGGCACGGGCAACCGGATCGAGGGGCGCCTCGGCGCCGGCGAGGAGGTCGTCGTGATCGAGGACATCGCCACCACGGGGCAGTCCGCTGTCGACGCGGTCGAGGCGCTGCGGGAGGCGGGCGCGACGGTGGACCGCGTGCTGGTCGTCGTCGACCGCGAGGAGGGCGCGGAAGCGCTGCTCGCCGCGCACGACATCGAGCTGGAGTCGCTGCTCACGGCGACCGAACTGCTGGCGGAGCGGGACGAGAACGCGGAGTAGCGGCGATAGCGGCGGTCGTCGCGGGAGCTACGCCTCGGCCGCGTCCACCGTCGGCACCGCGACGCGGTCGAGCACGTCGGCGATCACGTCGCGCTCGTCGACGTCGTTGACGGCCGCGTCCGGCGTCAACACGAGCCGGTGGGCGAGCGTCGGCTGCGCGACCCGCTTCACGTCGTCGGGCGTGACGAACTCACGGCCGGCGATCACCGCCGCCGCGCGGGCGGTCTCGAAGAGGCGCTGTGTCCCCCGCGGGGAGACGCCGGCCTCGACGCGGCGGTCCTCCCGGGTCGCCCGCGCGAGCGCCGCCGCGTAGCGGAGCAGATCGTCCTCGACGCGGACGGACTCCGGCACCTCCCGCAGCGCCGCCACGGAGTCGGGATCGAGGACGCGCTCGACCGTCGGCGACTGCTCGACGCGACCGGCGCGGCGGCGGAGCAGCTCCAACTCGCCGTCCTCGTCGGGGTAGCCGATAGAGGTCTTGATCGTGAACCGGTCGAGCTGGGCCTCCGGCAGCGGGAACGCGCCCTCGCTCTCGACCGGGTTCTGCGTCGCGATCACGTAAAAGGGGCTCGGCAGGGCGTGCGTCTCGCCGTCGACGGTCACCTGCCCCTCCTCCATCGCTTCCAGGAGAGCGGCCTGCGTCTTCGGCGGGGCGCGGTTGATCTCGTCGGCGAGCACGACGTTCGCGAAGATCGGCCCCGGCGAGAAGCTGAAGGAGCCGTCGCGCTCGTCGAACACGTTTGTGCCGGTGACGTCGGCCGGCAGGAGGTCCGGGGTGAACTGAATCCGCGAGAACTCCAGACCGAGCGCGGTCGCGAACGAGCGCGCCGAGAGGGTCTTTCCGGTGCCCGGCACGTCCTCCAAGAGGACGTGGCCGCGGGCGAGGATGCCGAGGGTGACGCGGTCGAGAAACTCGCGGTCGGCGACGACCGCGCCGCCGACCTCGCTCACGACGCGGGCGCAGGCGTCGGCCGCTTCGGGGACGTCCATATCCACCGCACGGGAGCCGGGCCGAAAAGCGTTGTCGGCGGAACGGTGGGGTGACGGACCGGCGGTCCGAGACCGCGCCGCGACCGCGATCGAAACGCATAACAGCGGAACCGGCCAATGTCGAGTCGAGCCGAGGTAGCCTAGCCTGGCCAAGGCGGTAGATTCGAAATCTACTGTCCATTCGGACACCGGAGTTCAAATCTCCGCCTCGGCGCTTCTCTCAGTTTCGCCCGGCGAGCGACAGCGCCGCCGTTGCGCTCCGGGCGATGCGCCTACCCGATCAGCGCGGCCGCGAGGAACATGCCGCCGGCGGCCGCCGGCGGGATGGTGAGGTTGTCGTCGACCGCCACGCCGCGGATGAGCGGCGGGAGCCCGTCGGCGATCGCCGCGGGGATCGCCCCCGCGAGCGCGACGATCACGCCCGGATCGGGGCCGAACTCGGGGATCGCGTACGGGACGGCGATCCCGAAGCAGACGAACACCATCGCCGCCACCACCGGGAGGCGCTTCGGCTCCGTCGCCGCGTTCTCGCCGAGCCCGCCGCTTATCGGGTCGCCGACGGAGAGCATCCACATCGCGGGTACGGCGAAGACGGGCGCGAAGACGAGCGCGGTCGCCGCCATCCCGGCCTGATACAGCGCGTACCCAGCGATCCCGTCGGCCTCGTAGTCGCGGACGAGCGCGTCGTACAGCGGGGCGAGCGGGCCGACGGAGTCGGCGAGCCGCAGCGCTTCGAGAGCCCCGGCGATCGCGACGCTGAGGATCAGCAGTCGCCCGGTGGTCCCCCAAGAGATCCAGCCAAGTAAGAACGGGACCGGGTACAGCGTGCCGCTGGCGTGGACCAGCCGCCGCTCGAACTCCACGCGCTCGCGCCACGCGGCGGCCGGGAGACGCACGCCCTCAGTTCCCCGCCGTCTCGACGTCGGTGTCGACCGCGTCGTACCGGTCGGCGACGGACGCGAACGGCTCGCCCTCGCGGAGCGCCGTCAGCTCGTCGGCGAGGTGCGCGACCGGGATCCGGACCTGCGCCGCGGAGTCGCGCTCGCGGAGCGTGACGGTGTCGGGCCCGTCGCCCTCGATCCCGTCGCGGTCGACGGTGACGCAGAACGGGGTGCCGACCTCGTCCTGCCGGCGGTAGCGGCGGCCGATCGAGCCGGAGTCGTCGTACGCGACCGCGAGCCCGGCGGCCCGCAGGTCGGCCGCCACCTCGTCGGCGAGCCCGGTCAGGCGGTCGTCGTTGGTGACGAGCGGGAAGACGGCGGCGTCCTGCGGCGCGACCTCGGGTTCGAGCGAGAGGTAGGTGCGCTCTTCGCCGTCGACCTCGTCCTCGCTGTAGGCGTGCGCGAGCAGCGTCTGGACGGTCCGGCCGACGCCGAACGACGGCTCGACGACGTGGGGCGTGATGTGTTCGCCGCTCTCGGTCACCGCCTCGACCGAGAAGTCCGCGACGTCGACGTCGACGGCGTGCGTCTCGGCGTCGTCGCCCGCGCCGACCGTCACCTCGACCGTCGCGCCGTCGAACGCGTCGGGGTCGCGCTCCGCGAGGGCTTCGGGCGCCTCGGCGACCGCGGCGGCGTCGCCGCCGAACTCCGGGCCGAGGACGGACATGTCGGGGTCGACGGTCGCGCGCTCGACCGTCTTCGGCTCGTCGTACCGTTTGAACACTGTAAACGAGTCGTCGCCGTACTCGTCGTGCTTCGAGAGGTCGTAGTCGCCGCGGTACGCGAAGCCGGCGATCTCGATCCAGTCGCCGTCGACCTCGCTCTCGGCGTCCCAGCAGTCGGCGGCGTAGTGGGCGCGCTCGCCGGCGAGGTGCTGGCGGAAGCGGAACCGGTCGAGGTCGACGCCGACGCGCTCGTACCACTCCTGCGCGACGCCGAGGTAGTAGCCGACCCACGGGGAGCCGATGACGCCCTCGTCGACCGCCTCGCCGACCGTCGTGTCGAGGTAGTCGCCGTCGTCGGCCTCCTGCTCCGTCGCGGGGTAGAGGCAGACCTCCACGTCGCGCACGCGGTCGAGCGGCGGCTCGTCCGCCTCGGGGTCGATAAACTGCTCCAACTCGGCCTGCGTGAACTCGCGGAGGCGGAGGAGCCCGCCGCGCGGCGAGATCTCGTTGCGGTAGGCCGGGCCGATCTGGGTGATCCCGAACGGGAGGTTCCCGCGGGCGTACTCCTTCAGCCGCGGGAACTCCACGAAGATCCCCTGGGCCGTCTCCGGCCGGAGGTAGCCGGGTTGGGCGTCGCCGGGGCCGATGTCGGTCGCGAACATGAGGTTGAACGCCTCGACCGGCTGGCCGGCGAGTTCGGTGCCGCAGGCGGGACAGGCGATGTCGTTGTCGGCGATGAGCTCGGCGACCTCTTCGCCGGGCAGCGCCTCGGCGTCCTCGATCTCCGTGACGTCCTCGACGAGGTGGTCGGCGCGGTGGGACGCGCCGCACTCGGGGCACTCGACGAGCATGTCGTCGAACCCCTCCAGGTGGCCGGAGGCCTCGAACACGGCCTCTGGCATCACCGTCGGCGCCTCGATTTCGCGGTTCCCCTCGCGGATGGTAAACCGGTCGCGCCACGCGTCCTCGACGTTCCGCTTGAGCGCCGCGCCCTGCGGGCCGAACGTGTAGAAGCCGGCGGTGCCGCCGTAGGCGCCGTTCGATCCGAAGAAGAAGCCCCGGCGCTTCGCGAGCTCGGCGAGCACGTCCGCGGCCATTATAACCCCTCCAGCAGGTCGACGTCTCGGACGATCCCGTCCAGATCGGTGCCGGAGACGAGCGGGACCTGCTCGATGTCGTTGCTGATGAGCTCTTGAGCGACCTCCTTGGCCGTCCGCGTGGCGTTGACGGTGATGAGGTCCTCGGTCATGAAGTGGCGGACCGCCTCCGCGGGGATCTCGACGTTCCGGGTCGGGAGGTAGCGCGCGCCCGTCGCCTTGATCCCCTCCCACGACCAGTCGGAGTCCTGGTCGGCGATCGAGTCGCCGGTGCTCGCCTCGCCCTCGACGACGCGGGCGACCTCCAGGATGTCGACCTCGGTGAGCATCCCCGCGGTCGCGGCGTCGTCGTCGAGGACGACCGCGTACGGTACCCCCGAGAGCGCGATCTCGCGCTCGGCGACCGGCAGCGGCGTGTCGGTGTGGGTCGCGTTGACCGCCCGGGTCGCGAGCTCGCCCACGCGCGTCTCGCCGTCGACCTCGCCGCGGGCGATCGCCCGCACCACGTCGGTGACGGTGACGATACCGACGAGCTCGTCGCCGTCGACCACGGGGAGCCGGCGCGAGCCCTCGGCGGCCATCGTCCGGGCGGCGTCGACGATGTCGGCGGCGGCCCCGACGGTGGGGACCTCGCGCATCAGCAGCGCGAGCTGGTCCTCGTCCGGCTGTTCGATCAGGTCGTCGCGCGTGACGAGCCCGCGGTACACCTCGTCGCCGTCGACGTCCTTCACGACGGGCACGGACGAGAAGCCGTGCTCTTGGATGTACTCTAACACGTCGTTGCGGCTCCCGGGTATCTCGACGACGACGAGCTCCGAGCGGGGCGTCATGGCGTCTGCGACGTTCATGCCCGTCTTTCAGCGTGACACCTCTTGTATACTGCGAAGGTGTGCGGAGCCGGACCACCGGCACGCGAGGCCGGGCGGCGACACGCGGGAGCGGTCAGCGGCACGCAGGGTCTGGTCAGCGACACGCGGAGCTGGACCGCCAGCGCGCGGGGCCGGGTCAGCGGCGATCGGACCCGGTCAGGCGGGGCCCTACAGGATCCCGCGAGCCGATGTAGAAACCGACACGTTTCGGCGGATCGTCGTTCGGCGGGCGCTCCGCGGAAAGAACCGTCGGCAGAGCGTCCCCGGAATCTCCGATCCGACGGCCGAATTCGATCGCGTTCGCAACTCTTATACGTACTGTGAACTATTCACAACCATGTCACGGAGTTCCACTCCATGGGACGACCCGGACCCCGACCGCCGCCGGACTGCGCTCCCGACGGACCCGGCGCTCGACGCCGGCGACGCGCCGGACGGGATGGCGTCCGTCGACTCGTCGGCGTCGCGGCCGGAGTTCGTCATCGCGGACGTCTCGCGAGAGGACGCGTGGGTGTCGGTCGACGAGACCGACGCGACCGTCCTCGAGGAGTGGTGTTGAGCGCGTAGCCGTCGCCGAGCAGAGCCGCCGTCTCGTTTTGCCGAATCGGTCCCGCATTACCGGAGCCCGCGGGCCGCTTCCCAGCCGCGGATCAGTGACCCGACCGTCCGGCAGGTCGGCGCCGACACGCCGCGCCGGTCGCCCCGGTCGACGACCGCGCCGTAGATAGCGTCGACCTCTGTGCGGCGTCCGTTCGCCACGTCCTCGTACATGGACGACCGGTTCGCCGCGGTGTCGGTGGCGACGCGCTCGACGGCGTCGGCCGCCCGTTCGTCGGACAGGTCCACCCCGACCGCACGGGCGACGCGGGCCGTCTCGCGGGCGGCCTCGCGGGCGACCTCGCCGGCGGGGCCGTCGAGCGTCGGGCCGTTCGCCGTCCGCGCGAGCGCCGACGGTCCGTTGATCCCGGCGTTGACGGCGAGTTTCTCGAAGCGCCGGGCCGGCATGTCCTCGGCCACGACCGCCTCGACGCCCGCCGCGTCGAAGGCGGCGCCGACCCGCGCGGCCTCGGGGCTCGCGCCGCCGGAGAGCGCCCCGACGACGACCTCGCCGACGCCGGTACAGGTGACGCGGCCCGGCTCGGCGAACCGGGCACCGTAGCTCGCGGTGCCCGCGAGGACCGTCGCGTCGAGCGCGGCGACCAGGCGCTCCTCGGTGAGGCCGTTCTGGAGCGAGCAGACCGCGTCGTACTCGCCGGTCGCGAGCGCGCGAGCGGCCGCGTCGGTGTCGTACGCCTTCGTCGTGACCAAGGCGAGGTCGGCCCGCCGGTGCGTCGCGTCAGTGAGCGCGCGCGGCGCGACCCGGGCGTCGACCTCGCCGTCGATCCGGAGCCCGTCCTCCCGAATCTCCCGCATGTGCGGGTCGCGCCCGACGAGCGTCACGTCGTGTGTACGCGCCAGCAGCCCGCCCACGAGGCTTCCGAGCGCGCCGGCGCCGTAGACGAGCACCTCCATGCGCAAAGGGAGGGGCGCCGGTAGAATAGTGGTAACGGTGAGGTCGGTCCGCCTCGCCCGAGAGCCGCCGACCCCGCTCGCCTCAGCCCTTCAACCCGCTCCCGGTCAGCGGGACGACCACGTCCTCGTCCGGGCGGATCTCGCCGCGCTCGCGGAGGGCCCGCAGCGCCGCGGGCGCGACGGCACAGGTCGGCTCCGTGTAGAAGCCGGCGGCGTGGAGGCGGTCGAGTTCGCGCGTCGCGGCTGCCTCGGTGACCGCGAGCGCGTCGCCGCCGGTGGCGTCGATCGCCGCCCGGATCTGGCGGTCGCGGACCGGCTCGGCGATCTGGATCCCGTCGGCCGCGGCGTTGACCGTCCCGTCCGGGTCGGCGGCGTCGGGGCCGCGGAGCGCTCTGACGATCGGCGCGACGCCGGCCGCCTGCGCGCCGTAGAGGCGGGGGACCTCGTCGATCCAGCCGGCCCGTTCGAGCCGACGGAATCCGCGATAGGCGCCGAGGAAGAGCGTCCCGTGGCCGAGCGGCGTCACGACGGCGTCCGGGGCGTTCCAGTCGCGACGGAGCGCGATCTCGTACGCGACCGTGGCGGTGCCCTCGAAGAACGCCGGGTTCCAGGCGTGGCTGGCGTACCAGGCGCGTTCGCGGTCGTCGAGCGTCGCGACGCACGCGTCCGTCACGTCGCCTCGGCTCCCCTCGACCCGGACCGGCTCGGCGCCGGCGCGGCGGATCGCGCGGAGCTTCGACTCCTTGGCGTCGGCCGGGACGTAGATCTCGGCCGCCATTCCGGCCCGGGCGGCGTATGTCGCGATCGCGGCGCCCGCGTTGCCGGAGGAGTCCTCGACGACGCGCTCGACGCCCAGCTCGCGAGCCCGCGTCAGCGTCGCGGTCGCGCCGCGGTCCTTGAACGAGCCGGTCGGGAAGACGTACTCCAGCTTGAACGACGCGTTCCACGGTGCGGCTTCGCTCCCCGCGTCTCCCGAGAGCTCGCGGCCCGCGTCCGCGTCGACGAGCGGGGTCATCCCCTCGCCGAGCGTCACCCGGTCGCGGGGGTCGTCCCCGGCGGCGAGCAGGTCGTCGAACGCCCACAGGCCGTCGCGCGCGTCGAACGATTGGGGGTCGGGCGCGGGACCGTCCGGAACCGGGGGATCGGCGAAATCGAGGGGTTCGCCGCACCGACAGCGCCAGCGGTCGCGGTACGTCTCGCCGCACGCGGAACAGCGGAGTCGCCGTGGGTCTCGCCCCCTCGGCGACGGAGCGTCGAGAGCGCCCATCAGTACGTGTCGACGTTCGTCCCGATCGAGCAGACGTACTCCCCCGCGGCCACCTGCGGGAGCCGGCGCGTCCGCCAGAAGATCCCGTCGGTGTCGGCCGTCACGCGCCCCTCCAGCGCGCCGAAGGTGTCGGTCACCTCGAAGAGGACGTCGCCCGCGGAGACGCGCTCGCCGAGCTCGCACTCGAAACGGACCAGGCCGCCGGCGGGCGAGCCGTACTGATCGAAGCCGCGCGCCCGAGTCTGCAATTCGAGCGCGGCGTCGCTGTCGAGGAAGCCGTAGTGGCGGAGCACGTTGAACACGCCCTCGACGCCGTATCGGATCGACTCCTCGTCCCAGCCGACGCAGCCGCCGAGCTCCGGGTCGACGGTCGGGATGCCGTGCTCCGGTCCGGCCCGCGCGAGCTGGCCGTCCGGGCCCTTGATGTCGAGGACGTGCCCGCAGCCGAACGCCTTCGCGAGCTCCAGGCAGTCGCCGTGGAGCCGGTGACGGACGCCGCAGCGCACGCGCGTCTCGTTTATCATCCGGCTCGTCGACCCCTGGTGGAGGTCGAGGATGTAGTCCGCGCGCTTGGCGATCTGGAACGTCTCGTGGGCGATCCGCTCGCTCGTCGTCCCGTCGGCGTCGCCCGGGTACCCGCGGTTCATCTTGCGGTCGTCGACCGGGTTCCGGTGTTCGGCGGCCTGGAACGCGAAGTGGTTCACGATGCCGACGACGAGGACCGAGCCGGACAGCTCCGCCGGGTCGAGCCGCGGAACGACGCGGTTGACGACGCCCAACCCGTTCAGCTCGTCGCCGTCGCTCACCGCCTGGACGTACAGCGTCGGCCCGTCGGCCGCGCCGTTGATCGCGGCGACCGGCAGCCGGACGGGGCTCCCGTCTCGCATCTCCCCCACCTCGAGACGGCCCGTGTCCGTCTCGCCCGGAGAGGCGCGGGCCGTTCCCAGCGTTATCATTACGCGAAGGTGGGGCGGCCGGGACTTTATCCGTTCGGTCCGCGGCGATCCGACCGACACAACCTTTATCGCCGCTTTCGCTCAACGGACTGGTACCACCCCCGCGGCGTCGGTCGCCGTCTCCCCGACCGACGGCCGCGGTGAGCCCGCTAATGAGTATCGACATCGACCCGCTGCGCGAGGCCGACGGGATAACCGTCACCGACCACATCGAGAACACCCAGTTCGAGGTGTACACCGACCGGCCGGTCGACCCGCGCCGGCGTCCGGAGTCGGACCACTACTTCCCGGTCGACGCCAGCGTCGCAGTCGAGACCGGGGCGATCGAGATCCCGCGGGTCGCGGTCGTTCAAGCTCGTGACGCTGACGGGGTACTGTTGACCCGGGGCGACTGCTACGAGATGTCACGGGACACGTACCACGTCGGGATCGACCCCGCCCCGACGAAACTGTACCTCACCTTCGACGCCGGGTTCTCCGTCTCCACGACCGACCGGACCACCCGGATCGATCTCGACACGCCGGGCACCGTCGGGCTCGGCTTCCGGTCGCTCCACCAGACGCCGGCGGGGACGATCACCACCCCCACGGACCCGGAGTCGCTGATGGACGCCGTCTCCCTGCTCGGCTCCGCGCTTCAGACGACGAGCCCGGAGCGGTCGTTCCCCACTCTGCGGGGTCACCCACCGCTGATCGAGCCCGCCGAGGAGTTCCGCGTCCCGGAACGTGTCGAACCCGTCGAAAGCGGCGTTCGGATCGTCGTCCCGCCCGAGTACCGGTTCCTCTACCCGGTCGTCTCGCTGGCGTACTACTTCGCGGCCGACGTGGTTCCCGGCGACGCCCCGCGGATCGAGGGCGACGGCTGGACCTACCCGCTCGAACCGGGGTTCGAGGAACGGACCGCGCGGGTGCTCCGACAGTCGTTCCACATGGACTGTCTCGCCCGCACGGAGGGATTTTACCCGGTCGACCTCCACGAGCGCGAGACGACGGGCCTCGACCTCGACTGGAAGCGGCTGTACAACCTGCCGCTCGCGGAGCGACTCGGCGAGTACCTCGAAGTCCCCTTCGAAGATATCAAGCCCGAACTGCCGCAGTGGACACTGACGACGGACGTCCGTCCCGACCCGGAGAACGTGGAGATGCTCCCGTTCGTCGCCGGCGAGCTGTCGATCGTCCGCTCGCCGGAGACCGTCACACCGGTTGACGACGACGGCGGCGTCGGCGTCGGCTTCTTCGGCGGCGCGGACCGAAGCCCGTCGGCGGCCACGAGGCGAGAGGTCCCGGTCGGCGGCGTCGCGCCCGACGGCGGCGCCCTCGGCGACGCCGAGTTCGTGCGCGGCGGCGCGAGCGCTGGCGCCGAGAGCACGGCCGACACGAGCGCGGGGACTACCCGCGGCGCCGACGCCTCCGCCGAACGCGGCGCCGTCTCGGCCCAGACAGAGTTCGTCCGACCGGAGCCCGTCGACACCGTCGAGCACGCGTGGGTCGGTGACGGCGTCCCGCTCGACGCGAACAAAGCGACGCTCGACGCGTACCACCGCCGGCTCGAAGCGGGCCGGGTCGAGCAGTCGCGCATCTCCGTCCTCGTCGTCTGTAACGACGAGCAGATGCGAGAGGAGGGCAACGTCGCCGACCTCTACGGGCTCCGCGACATGGTCCAGTTCGACATCGAGGTGCGCCACGACCTCACGCGCACGGAAATGCGCGAGACCCTCGAATCCGACGTGGACTTCCTTCACTACATTGGGCACGTCGACGACCGCGGGATGCAGTGCGCGGACAGCTACCTCGACCTGACGGACGAAGACCTCGAAATCGGCGTCAGCGCCTTCCTGCTCAACGCCTGCCAGTCCTACCAGCAGGGCGAGGCCTTGGTCCACCGCGGCTCGCGCGGCGGCATCGTCACCCTCTCGGACGTGGCGAACTCGCCCGCGACGACACTCGGTCGGATCATCGCCCGCCTGATGAACAGCGGGTTCAACCTCCGCACCGCGCTTCACGTGGCGAAGCGCGAGCTGATCACAGGGCACCAGTACATCGTCGTCGGCGACGGGGGAACGACAATTTGTCAGAGCCGGAGTGGAATTGCCGTTGTTATTGACATAAAATCGAATGATGAGTCATTGGACTTCAAGATGTGTGCCTTTCCGAATGGCCCCTACGGAGTTGGCAGTCTATATGTTCCAAATATAACTAACACGACAAAAAACTATGTCGTACCCTCAAACGCGGTGTTCAATTCTGTAAGTGACAATCAAGTCCGAGAGTCACTTGAGTTAGAGACAGTCCCTGTTTTTTATAATGGAGAACTTGACTGGAGTGACAATTTGAACTTTTTATAGGCTTCTATTACGGACCCGGGTCCGCTGCAGCGATATTCGCCGCAGCGGGCGCCGCCTGCGTCAGTAGCAGCAGCGCGGTGAACAGGACGCCGGCCATTTTCGGGTGCTCTGCCACGTATTCCGCCACAACGGGCGCCTAGACACATCTGACGCGGCCGACGAAAGAGAGGGGGGAGGAGCCGGGGGGCGGGGGGGGGGGGAAAGAGAGAG
>NZ_NEDJ01000058.1 GCF_002114285.1 Halorubrum ezzemoulense DSM 17463 | reverse complement strand
GAACTCGTGCGACTAGCATGGCTAAATCGGATCCCAATAGCAATGGCCTCCGGCAGGATCAACCGGAATGAGTATCCTTCAGGCCTGATTCCCGGCCTGAAGGGGGTGTTGGCGGGTGTCAACTTCGTTTGAGACGAAGGTTGACACACCATTGCATTGGTCTGTGTGGTGTCCGGCCCATCCAGCGGCTTGGATGACACCGAACGACCACGGCTCACATCAGATCGCCGCTTACGCCGGAGCGCAGGGGGCGCGATCCTCATCCTTCGCGGACCTGAACGTACCGGGCGACGGGTCATAAACCCATCGAAACGGTACGGGTCCAGCGAAACCGGGTCGAGTTGAACGGCCCGAGTCCGCGTTGCGTTCTTCGCATTTCTTCGAATGCCCGGGGTATACTTAATCCCGTCGAACCAACTCCACTACGTCATGCGGTTTCATGGCGTAAAACAGTGATAACTGACCGGATCGAATCGATGTGCGGCAGCGTCTATCCGAGACGAGTTCTCTGTGCCGGTGTAGTGATCAAGCCCGGACTGTTCCGGTCGAGCAGTACCGAAAACGAGAGATCGGAACCGGAGCGTCCGGGAGCTACTCCTCGTCGAGGTACTCGATGCCCTGCTTCGAGACGTTAGCCTTAGTGATGTCGTTGAGGTCGTTGAGCCAGAAGTCGTCGTCCGCCTCGTCGACCTCGGGGGCGTTGTCCTTCCACGCCCAGCCCTCGTACTCGTGGACTTTCTGCGTCCCCTTTTCACGGAGACGGAGCGTCGTTCGTTGCGCCTCCTCCTCCGAAGGCGCCGGCTCGAGCGTTCGAGCCGCCTTGAGTGCCGCCTGACGCGGCATGTTCCCCGAGAACTCACTCGGTTCCGATCCGTCTTCCTCTCGAAGGGCAAAGTTTCGCTTACCGTCTTCACGTACCATGGTTTTGCCTCCATGTGACACCAGCACACAGTGTGTAATAAATATATCGGGGAAATGAAAGCTGTGCGGCACAACATTTATATACTGTCTCGGCCGCTGCTAGCGGTTTGGAACGCCGACGAGACGAGTTGACCGACCCGCGGAGGATTTCAGGCGGACGGCGAGCGCGAGACGGTGTTCACACGAACAGTCGGAGGGGAGTTGCCAGTCGGTCGACTAGCCGGGGAGTCGATCGGCCAAGGGAGCCGACGACGCACCCGCGCGGTTGGCTCGTCGGGCATACGAATACGCGTAAACAACACTTATGTGTCTGCTATGGCGAAGTGCGACAAGTACACCCGCGATGGTCCGCAAAAAGAAGCTCAGCCCCAGTGGCGCCAAGGACGACGAGGGGGAGTACCACAACGTCCACGTGAACCTTCACGAGGACGAACTCGCCGTCGCCGGCATGGAAATCGGCGACGAGGTGTTCGTCCGAGTCCGCGACGGGAAGATAATCATCCAGAAGGCGGACGCGAACCCGGAGCAGCTCGAACACGACTTCTGACGCGGACCCGCGGGATTTTCGTCGGCAAGGACGCCGCCGAGCGGTCGCGACGCGGACTGCGGTCGGCGGATTGATTGTCGCTCGTGACGAGACACGCACGATGGGCGCGTATGACCTGTTGAAGCCAGCACTGTTCCGGCTGCCGCCGGAGACCGCACACGGACTGATCCACGGACTCCTCGGCGGCGTTCAGGGGACTCCGGTTTCCGCCGCGCTCGCCGAGCGGTACGTGGTCGGCGACGAGCGGCTCGCGGTCGACGCGTTCGGGTCGAAATTCCCGAATCCAGTGGGTGTCGCCGCCGGTTTCGACAAGAACGCACACGTGCCGCGAGCGCTGTCGTCCCTCGGGTTCGGTCACGTCGAAGTCGGCGGCGTCACCGCCGAGCGGCAGCCCGGGAACCCCCGTCCGCGGCTGTTTCGCTTGCGCGAGGACGAGGCGCTCGTCAATCGGATGGGGTTCAACAACGAGGGCGCTGACGTGGTCGGCGAGCGGCTCGATCGCGACCCGCTCCCGGACGTGCCGGTCGGGATCAACATCGGGAAGTCGAAGTCGACACCGCTCGAGGACGCCCCGGACGATTACCTGTACACGTACGAGCGCGTCGCGGACGCGGGCGACTACTTCGTCGTCAACGTCTCCAGTCCCAACACGCCGGGACTCCGCGAGCTCCAGAACCGCGACGCGCTGGAGCGGATCCTCGGGACGCTGGACGATGCGGGCGCAGACCCCCTCCTCGTGAAACTCTCCCCGGATCTTCCGGAGCCAGCGGTCGAAGACGCGCTCGGGGTCGTCGACGACCTCGATCTGGACGGCGTCATCGCGACCAACACGACGACATCGCGGCCGGACTCAGTGCGGAGTCACAACCGAGCGGAACGCGGCGGCCTCTCGGGGAAGCCGATCGAATCGCTCGCGACGGATCGGGTGCGGTTCGTCGCCGAGCGCACGGACGTGCCGGTGATCGGTGTCGGGGGGATCTCAGACGCCGCGGGCGCCTACGAGAAGATACGGGCCGGCGCCTCGCTCGTCCAGCTGTACACGGGGCTCGTCTACGAGGGGCCGAGCCTCGCGCGCGACATCAACGAGGGACTGCTCGAACTGCTCGAACGCGACGAGTTCGACTCGATCGAGGACGCGGTCGGCGCGGACCTGTGAGCGGGTCGAGAGGCGGAAGGGGAGGGCGGGCTACGCTTCGTTACGCACGATGACGACGACGTCGTCGGCCTGAAGCAGCTCGCCCTCTCCCTGGTACTGCCGCTCTTCTTCGACCGCGAACTCGTCGTCGACCAGCGTGACGCTCGCGACGTGAAGTTCGTCGCCGTCGATCTTGTACTCCCCCTGCGCGAGAGCGGCCTCGATGTCCCCGACCTGATCGCCGTACTTCGGGCCGATGGTGGCGTAGTCGAGGTCGATGCCCGTGATCACCGTCTCGACGGGCGCGTCGCCGTCGGGGTGGACCGCGAGGTCGTCGACGTGCATCACGCCGGTGATGTCGTCCTCGACGCCCCGCACGTCGGCGTACACCTCCACCGCGTCGAGCGCGGCGGTGAGAGGGAGCTGATTCTCGCTTTTGTACTTCCGGAGCGCGCCGACGACGGCGGTGGCGGCGGTCCCGGCGTCGCGGTCGGCCTCGATTCCGAGCGGCTCGGGCCAGTCGGCGAGGTGGATCGAGTCGCTCGTACCGTCGGCGAGCGAGACCCCTTCGGGTGTGGCCCCGTCGACCGCGTCGGCGTACCTGTCGTGCCACAGCTCCTCGGTAACGTGCGCAAGGAGCGGGGCGAACAGCTTCAGGAACCGTCGGTGCGCGGTGCGGAGGGTGTATGCCGCCGCGTCGTCCTCGCGCTGTTTCGCGATCTCGAGGTAATCGTCACAGAACGTGTTCCAGAAGAAGCTCCGGAGCTCGTCGCGGGCCTTCGAGAACGCGCGGTCGTCGAGGAGCTCGGTGAGCCGCTCGACCTCGGCGTCGAGCTCGGCGAGGAGCCAGCGGTCGAGCTCGCGGAGGCCTCCCTCGGGCTCGGCCGGGAACGGCTCCGGCGCGAGCGACTCGACGAGCTTCGAGGCGTTCCACAGCTTCCGGATCAGCTTTTCGCCCGCGCGGAGGTCCTTCTCCTTGAACGGGAAGTCGTCGCCGACGGCGGTGCCGGCCGCCCAGTAGCGCGTGGCGTCCACGGGGAACTCCTCGAGGACCGCCTCGGGCTCGACGACGTTGCCGACGGACTTCGACATCTTCTCGCGGTTCTCGTCGAGGACGTGGCCGTTGATCATCGTCTCCTCGAACGGGACCTCGCCGGTGTGCTCGTAGCACTTGACGAGGGTGTGGAACAGCCAGAAGCTGATGATGTCGTGGCCCTGCGGTCGGAGGTCGAACCGGTACAGCTCCGGGCGCTCCATCGTGAACTCCTCGGCCTCGTCGTCCCAGTCCCAGCCGGCGTTGACGAGGGGCGTGAGGCTGGAGGTGGCCCACGTGTCGAGCACGTCGTCCTCCGGCTGGAAGGCGTCGTGCCCGCACTCGGGGCACGCGTCGACGGGCGGGTCGTCCGACAGGGGGTCGACCGGGAGGTCGGCCTTCTCGGCGATGACCTCCTCGCCGCAGCCCTCGCAGTACCACACCGGGAACGGGATTCCGGATGACCGCTGACGGGAGATGAGCCAGTCCCATTGGAGCCCCTCGACCCAGTGTTCGTACCGGGTGAACATCTTCTCGGGCGACCAGTCCATCTCGCGACCGATCTCGAGGTACTCGTCCGTCTTGTCGAGCATCTCGATGTACCACTGCTCGGTGACGAGGAACTCGACGCTCGTCCCGCAGCGCTCGTGGACGTTGACCGTGTGGGTGATGTCGCGGCGGTCGAGCAGCGCGCCCGCCTCGTCGAGGTCTTCGACGATCGCTTCGCCCGCCTCGTCGGCGTGGAGCCCTTCGTACTCCCCGGCGCGGTCGGTCATGTGGCCGGACTCGTCGATGGCGACCCGGAGGTCGAGGTCGTGGACCTGGTACCACTCGATGTCGTTCTGGTCGCCGAACGTACAGCACATCACGATGCCGGAGCCGGTCTCCATGTCGACGCGCTCGTCGGCGATGATCGGCACCTCGTGGCCGAACAGCGGGACCTCCGCGGACTCGCCGACGAGGTCCTGGTTCTCGTCGTCGTCCGGGTGGACGAAGACGGCGACGCACGCGGGGAGGAGTTCGGGCCGCGTCGTCGAGATAACGAACTCGTCGGCGACCTCGTCGTTCCCGTCGCGTCCGGCGACGGGGAACGCGATGTCGTTGAAGTGGCTGGCCTGCTCGTCGTCCTCGGTCTCGACCTGCGAGATGGCGGTCTCGCACTCGGGACACCAGATCGCGGGGGCCTTCTCGCGGTACTCCCGGCCCTGCTCGTACAGGTCGACGAACGACAGCTGCGAGACGCGCTGGACGCGGGGTTCGATCGTCTGGTACGTGTGGTTCCAGTCGACCGACACGCCGAGCGATTGGACATTCTCGGTGAACTGCTCCTCGTAGTCGGCGCAGACCTCCCGGCACTTCGCTTGGAACTCGCGCCGCTCGAAGTCCTGATGCCGGATGTCGAGCTCGTCCTCCGTGAGCCGCTCGGAGGCGATGCCGTTGTCGTCGTAACCGAACGGGAAGAACGTCTCCCCACCGTTCATCCGCTCGAAGCGCGCGACGACGTCCTGGAGGGTGAACCCGTACAGGTGGCCCATGTGGAGGCTGCCCGATACCGTCGGCGGGGGCGTGTCGATAGAGAAGACGGTGTTCGGGTCGACCGGGTCGTCGTCGGAATAGGCGTACGTCTCCTCGTCGACCCATCGCCGCTGCCAGCGCGGCTCGACGGCGTCGGGGTCGTACTCACCACTGGGCATTTCGGTCACACGTTCCGCCGGTTCCCCCTTAACGGGCTCGGTTGTGCGGGACATCGGCGCACGCCGAGCGCTTCAGACCGTGTCGTCGAGGTCGTGGTCGGCCGCCATCTTCGACGCCTCCGTCGCGAACCGCTCGACCTCGTCCGCGGGCGTCTCCCCTAACGCGGTCTCGTCGACCTCGCGGCCGGCGGTGATCCCGCCACCGGTGACGAGCCGCTGTTCGGCCAGCTCCTTCGTGTGTATCCGCTTGCCGTCCTCAGTGGCGTAGGTGAGCCGCACGAGCCCCTTCGAGTCGAACTGCCGGTCAACGAGCCAGACCGTGGTCATACGCGGCAATCGGTGCCTGCGACGCTTAAGAAGGGCGGTCGGCCGTTGGAAACCGAGGGGGGAGGTCGGTGTCGGAGATGGGTTGCGGTGACGCGTGCCGACGAACAGCCGTCAGGACGTGTGCCGACGAACAGCCGTCAGGCTGTGAGTCGCGCGCGTGAGGTCGCCGGCGCTGCGCGCCGGCTGCCGGAGCATCTTCGATTCTTGCTGGAGTCGGGAGCGAAGCGAGCGACGAGGTCGGGGCTTCGGAGGTAGTTACCGAGGATTGACCGTCGAATCCGAGTCAGTCATCGAATCAGAACCAACCGGAGCCCTACACGTCTCGTCGTCACCGCTTTGTATCGGCTCGCCGAACAGGTGAGCATGTACGTCGAGTTCGACCGCGACACCTGCGTCGGGATGTACCAGTGCGTCGCCGAGTGGGACGCCTTCGAGAAGGACCTGAATGACGGAAAGGCCGACTTAGCGGGGAGTACCGAGGAGGACGAGGACCTGTTCGTCGTCGAGGTGCCCGACGGCGAGGAGCTCGACGCGAAGTTCGCGGCGCGCTCGTGCCCGGTCGACGCCATCGAGGTGTACGACGACGACGGCGAGCAGGTGGTGTGAGCAGTTCCGGTCGCTCGATCGGTTGCGTATAAACAACAGCCGGTGTCTCGATCTGAGCGAACACCGCCGAAGCCCCGCCCCGCGGCCTCACGCCTCCCCGGCCTCGTCGGCCTCCTTTCGCGACTCCATCGCACGCGCTCCTCGCGGCCGCCAGTGGCGACCGCTCGGAGGCGCGCGCCGAGGTGGATAGTCGGGAAACGCGTCGACTCCTGCCCGAGTCTATTTATAACTGATCGGCTACGTCCTCGGCGAAGTACGTGATGATGAGGTCCGCGCCCGCGCGCTTGAGCGCCGTGAGCGACTCCAGCGCGGTCGCCTCCAGGTCGAGCCACCCCTTCTCCGCGGCGGCGTGGAGCATCGCGTACTCGCCGGAGACGTTGTACGCCGCGATGGGACGGTCGAACTCTCGCCGGAGGTCGCCGACGATGTCAAGGTAGGGCAGGCCGGGTTTCACCATCAGCACGTCGGCGCCCTGCTCGGCGTCGAGGCGGGCCTCTCGGAGCGCCTCGCGGCGGTTCGCGGGGTCCATCTGGTAGTGGCGTCGGTCACCGAACGCGGGGGCGCCGTCGGCCGCGTCGCGGAAGGGGCCGTAGAAGGCGGACTCGTACTTCGCCGCGTAGCTCAGGATGGCCACCTCCTCGTGACCCGCCGCGTCGAGCGCCTCGCGGATCGCTTTTACCTGCCCGTCGGTCATCGCGGAGGGAGCGACCACGTCGGCGCCCGCGTCGGCCTGCGAGACTGCGGTGCGCGCCAGCAGGTCCAGCGTCTCGTCGTTCTTGACGGTGAGCGTCGGATCCGACTCGGCGCTCTCCTCGATCACGCCGCAGTGTCCGTGCTCGGTGTATTCACAGAGGCAGACATCGCCGATGACGGTGACATCGGTCTCGGCGGAAATCCGGCGGATCGCGCGCTGGACGACGCCGTCGTCCGCGTACGCCCGGCTCCCGGACGCGTCCTTCGACTCGGGGACGCCGAAGAGGATGACGGCCTCGACGCCGGTGTCGCTGACCTCGGCGACCCGGTCGACCGCCTCGTCGACCGGCACGCGCCCGTGGCCGGGCATCGTCTCGATCGGGACGCGCCCGTCGGTCGTGGCGTCGACGAAGACGGGGGCGACGAGGTCCGACGCGGAGAGGTCGGTCTCGGCGACGAGCGGGCGAACGCCGTCGGTCCGGAGGCGGCGGGGCCGGTCCGTGAGGTCCATACCGGTTGTTCGGGTCCCGCCGACTTTTAGCGTTCGTCTCCGGCCGATTACTCGGAGGACTCGACGTCGATCCGGTCGCGGAGCTCCGCGAGCTCGTCCGACTCGGCGAGCTCCTCGACGCGCTGTTTGAAGTGGGACTCGCAGAGGCCGACGACCACGCCGCCCTGCTCCGCCTCGTACGTGGCCTCCCGGTCGCAGTAGTGACACCGCATACCCGGCCCTCGGTCCGGCGCGGGCTTAATCCTGTTCGTCGGGCGTCGCCGCGGCGGCGGAGTCGCCCGTCGCGGACCCGTCTGTCGGGACCGCCTCGGGGAGCCGATCGCGGACGGGCTCGAACGCCGACGCCGTCAAGCCCGCGACGCCGAGCGTCCGCTCGTGCGCGTCCGTCCCGCCCGTTCTGAGCAGGTCGGCCTCGGCGGCGAGGCGGTCGATCCGCGAGTCGTCGACGGCGCGACCGTAGGGGTAGAAGCGCTCGACCGCGTCGATCGCGGCCGACTCGCGGGCGACGTCGAGCGCCTCGTCGACGCGCTCGTACCGGAACGGGTGAGCGAGGCCGACGAGCGCGCAGGCGTCGTCGAGGAGGTCGAGCCCCTCGTCGAGCGGCGTCACGTCGCGCGCGACGTAACACGGACCGTCGTTCCCGATCAGCTCGTCGAACGCCCCGGCGTAGTCGTAGGGGGCCTCCGACTCGTCGATCGCCCGCGCGATGTGTGGTCGTCCCAGCCCGGCGCGGGGCTCGATGTCGAGGTCGACGCCCAGCTGCTCCTCAACCGCGTCGAGGATGGCGGCGCCGCGCTCTCGGCGGTCGCGCTGGAGACGGTCGATCTCAGCGTCGAGCGCGCCGGTGTGTTCGACGCCGTAGCCGAGAAGGTCGAGCCGCCCGAACCCGGCGTCGACGCGGAGTTCGATCCCGCGGACGATCCGGACGCCGTCGCGCACGACGACCGGCGCGTCTATCTCGGGGTGAACGCTGTCGTGGTCGGTGACGGCGACCCAGTCGACGCCGGCCTCGCGGGCGGCCGCGGGGACTTCGTCGAGCGTCATCGTGCCGTCCGAGAGGGTCGTGTGGGCGTGGAGGTCGGCGACGACGCGGTCGTCAGAGGCGGCGGGCATACCGGCGAGTAGTCGGGCGCGCCACTAAGCGACGGCGGTTCGAGGGGACCGATCGGACCGGGCCGTCGAACCGGAGCAGGCCCGATATAAGGCAATATAAGGTATCCCCTCCGACTAAGGTTGTACATGGACAATGATTAAGGACTGCTGGCGGCTCCCTACTGTTGATGCGCTTGAACGGCGTCGACGACCGACTCGAACGGCACCAGTACCCGACCACCTCTGAGGAGATCATCGCGGCTCACGGAAACGCGACCGTAGAGCTCGCGAACGGGTCCGAGCGGCTCGGCGACGTCTTGGAGCGGTTCGGCGAGCAGACGTTCGAAGACGCGGAGGACGTGTTCACCACGCTCCGGGCCGGCGTCTGTCACCGCGGCGTCGGTCGCCGGTTCTACTCGGACCGCGACCCGACCACCGACGCGGAGGACGGGCCCTCGCCCGTCTCGTTCTGAGGCGGCGAACCGCGCGGGATCCACGCACGTTTTTTTGGAACTCGATCGCGAAGCGTCGCCGATCCGCTGCGAGGGAGAGAACTCGGCTCGGCGGAACCCCGCGAGGCTACGAGACGCCGTCGACGACCCCGGAGAGGTCGGGCGGGACCGACCCCTTCCGATAGCCCTCGATCGACCCGTCCGGCTCGGCGCGGTAGACGACCGCGGGCTTGTGACGGACCGCGGGTTCGGCCTCACGCACGGCGGCCCACTCGTCGGCGGGAAACGACGAGCAGTCGACGAACAGCGTGACGCCGCCGGCGTGGGCCGCGAGCTGTCCGCTGGTCTTCGTCTCGGCGGTGTCGCGGACGGCGGCGACCGGATCGTTCGCGGACCGCCCCGCGGTCGGCTGCGGGCGCGTGACCTCGACGAGGTGACCGGTCCCGGTGTCGGGCTCCGTCGCGCGGAAGTCGAGCGAGTGTCCCGTCGTCACCTCGATCTCCGGGGTGACCTCGTACCCCGCGTCCGCGAGGATCCGGGCCGCGGTGAACTCGGCGATGGCCGCGCTCATCCGGACGAGGTCCCGCGAGGCGGAGGTACCGAGCTTCCCGGCCATCGTCTCGCGGTAGTCGTCGAGCACCCCAGGTCGGAGGGTCTCCTCGACGAACCCCGTCCCGGCGTCGCGGGTCGCGTCCGGGAACCCGGCCGCGTGGTCGCGGAAGAACGCCCGGCTCGTCTCCGCGCCGTCCTTCGAGCAGAACACGGGGAGAAAGAACCACGAGACGTGGGGGTACTCCGCCAGCCACGGCTCGTCGTCGTGGAGGCCGGCGAGCAGCTCCCGCTGTGCCCACCGGGAAACGGGATACGGCGCCTCGTCGAACCCGTACTTGTCCGTCCGCCAGAGCTCGCTCGGCGTCTCCGTGTTGCCCAGCCAGTACCCGACGGGACCGCCCTCGGCGCCGGCCGGCGGGTCGGCGTCGTCGTCGGTCCAGCAGAACAGCGCGAAGGAGTCGTCGTCCATGTCGAACCGCCGCGCCTCGTAGTCGGGCGGCGGCGCGAACCACGGGTCGCCGGCGGTCGACCCGAGGTTCTCGTCGAGGGGACGGCCGAGCTGCGACCGGACCCGATCCGCGGTCCACCGGCCGGGCGAGCGCCTGAATCGGAGGGGTTGGGCCACGGGCGTTTGGTATCACGTCGCGGGGTTAATCGATTCCGGTGGACGTGGCCGAACCTTCATTATCTATGATACGTTTACCGACAGGTATATTACAGGAAACGGCCAAGTGTAGTCGTACCATGTCAATGGGTGCCTATGACGAGGCCGAACACGAGCGTCGCGAGAAGAAGACCAGCGAAGTCGACGCCGACTTCGACGCGGAGCGGCCCGAGTACTCCGGTTCCCTGACCTACGACTCGGGCGACTCCACGGAGGCACTCCTCGACAAGTTCGAAGAGCTTCAGGGGAAGTGACGCGGCCGCGGCGACGCCGCGCCTTTTAATTCCGTTCTCGAACGCCGATAGCGGTCGCGCTCTCGATACCGGCCGTGTTATTGTACCGGACTCGCTGCCGATAGCGACCGCGTCTCACGTGAGCAGGATCGCCGCGCCGCAGACGAGCGCGACCGCGATGACGTGCCCCACCACCGCGCCGAGCAGCACGGGCTCGGAGAGTAAGAACGGGACGAGCGCGAGCTGAACGAGCGAGAAGCCGATGTTCTCGGCGTCGAGCCGGCGGACGGTCGCCCGCTCCTCGGACGGGAGGTCGACGTGGACGGCGCGCCACAGGGCGACGACCGCGCTCCACCACGAGGTCCCGATGCGGTACGTCAGGTCCCAAAGGACGAGCAGCGTGAGGTAGACGACGGGAATCGGCGGGTCCGCGCCGAACAGGCGGTTGATGAGGGTCCCGTCCCACGCGAACAGGTACGTCACCAGCGCGATGAACGCCAGCACGCCCAACACGATCTCGATGCTCGACCCGAACAGCAGCCGCTTGTGTTCCGGAGGGGTTCCGAGCAGGCGGTTCTTCGCGCCCAAGCGGTGCATCTCGACGCTGCCGACCGCGGCGACGACGACGGCGACCGTCCCGGCGGCCACGGCGTTCCAGACCCCGTAGTACCACCCGAGCGCCACCACGCCCACCTCGAAGATCACGAACTGGAGCGCGACCGCCAGCGTCCGGGAGATCCCGAGCCCGGGGATGCCGCCGACGAGGCTCTCGTACACCCACGTCTCTCCGTACTCGCGGCTCACGGGCGGATCCCCCGGAGCGTCGTCAGCCACGGGCGCTGCGCGTTCGGCGAGTCGGTCAGCGCCCGGGCGACCGCGAGTTCGAACGACGTGCGTTCGATCGGGACGAGGTCCCGGATCCGATCGTCTTCGACGATCACGGTGTTCCGGAGCCCCTCGACGAGCGACCGCGCGAGGTACGGGTTCACGTCGGTGACGAGCCGGAGCCAACGGGCGGACAGGCCCGGGCTCAACACCGGGACCCGCACGATGCGAAGCCCACCGCCGAGCTGTCGCCTGGTCCGGCGGAGGATCTCCGCGTAGGTCAACACCTCCGGCCCGCCGATCTCGAGCGTTTCGCCGGCGGTCTCGGGCGCGGCGAGGACGCCGGCGAGGTACGCGACCACGTCGGCGACCGCGATCGGCTGGCACAGCGTGTCTACCCACTTCGGGGTGACCATCACCGGAAGCCGCCGCGCGAGCCCCGCGATCACCTCGAAGCTGGCGCTGCCGGCGCCGATGATGATCGCGGCCCGGAGGGCCGTGAGCGCCGGGTCGCCTTCCGCGAGGATCCGCTCGACCTCGCGTCGGGATCGGAGGTGTTCGGAGAGGTCCTCGCGGTCCTCACCGAGCCCGCCGAGGTAGACGATCCGTTCGATCCCCGCGGCCGAGGCCGCCGCCGCGAAGTTGGTCGCGCAGTTACGGTCCCGCTCCTCGTATCCCGGGCCGCCGTCCATCGAGTGGACGAGGTAGTACGCGGCGTCGACCGTCTCGCCGTCGATCTCGAACGCCGGGGGGAGCGTGTCCGGTTCCAAGAGGTCCCCCTCGACCACGGAGACCCCCTCGGGCGCCGCGTAGCCGTCGGCGTCGCGGACGAGCGCGACCACGTCGTGGCCGCGCGAGAGGAGCGTCGGGACGAGGCGGCTCCCGACGAACCCGGTCGCACCGGTGACGAGCACTCGCATACCGTCCCCTCGGGCGGCGCGACCATAAGCCCCGTCCCGCGCGATCGCCGCCGACCCGTGAGACCCGGCGCTGAGCGTCGCGGTCGGCCTGCGGACCGATCGCTAGAAGTGCCCCCGGGTCCCTCGTCCGGTATGCGCGCAGGCGAGTTCGAACCGGTCCGGGGCGTCGAGGACCTGTACGTCCACGACACCGGGATGTTCGCTACCGACGAGTACGGCGCCGTCTACGTGTACGACGCCGAGCGACCGATCGTGATAGACACCGGGACGGGGGCGAACCGAGAGGCCCTCTTCGAGAGCATCGAGGCGATCGGCATCGACCGCGACGAGCTCGCGTGGATCCTCCCGACCCACGCCCACCTCGACCACGCCGGCGGGGCGGGATACCTCGCCGAGCGCTACCCGAACGCGGAGGTCCGTGTGCCCGAGGAGGGAGTCAGACACCTCGTCGACCCCGAGGCGCTCGTCGCGGGAACCAAGTCGGCGGTCGAGGGGCAGTGGACGTACTACGCGGAGCCGGAGCCCGTCCCGGAAGACCGGATCGCGGGCGTCGCCGACGGAGACCGGATCGATCTGGGCGACCGCGAGCTGATCGCCCACGATGCGCCCGGGCACGCTCCCCACCACGCGGTCTACCACGAGCCGGAGGCGGGCGTGGTCTTCACCGCCGACGCCGCCGGGATCTACGTCCCAGAGGTCGACGACGTGGTGCCGACGACCCCGCCGCCGCAGTTCGACCTAGAGCAGTGCCTCGAGGACCTCCGGCTGATCGAGCGGCTCGACCCCGACACGGTCTGCTTCGGACACTTCGGACCCCGGAGCTACGAGTCGACGCTGATCGGTGAGGCGAAGCGGGCGTACGTCGAGTGGGTGGAGGCGGTCCGGCAGAAGCGCGCGGAGCTCGACGACGACAACGCGGTGGTCGAACACTTCGAGGCGGCGAGTCGCAACGTCGACTACTGGACTCGCGAGCGAGCGCGGGCGAACACGGGGCTGAACGTTAGAGGAGTGTTGACGTATCTTGACCACGTCGACGAGATTCCGGCGGCGGACGTCGGCGAGGAGTAGTCGAAGGCGTCGGCGAGGAGTAATCGAGGGGCCAGCGACGGCGGACCCGAGAGAAACGCCCTAAACCCCGCCGCACGTAGCGGGGAGCAGATGGGTATCTTCGACACGATCCGGGCCGTGCTCGGGACCAGCGCCGAGACCGACGCGACCCGCGAGGCGGACCCCGAGGACCTCTTCGGGATGTCGACCGCGTATCTGACGATGCAGGCGGACCTCGGGTACGACCACTGCGGCGAGGCCGCGCTGTGTTTCTCCGGCATGGACAGCACTCGCTTCGACGACGCAGTCGAGAGCGTCGAGTCGATCCTAGAGGCCGGCGAGATCGACACCGGCACCGGCTTCCACCGGTACGAGGACGACCACGGGTACCAGTGGTTCGTCCTCGAGGACGACGACCCCGAGGACCTCGTCACGAGCGTCCACTTCGCGGCCGACCAGTTCATCGAGGAGGGGTTCGGGTCGCGGCTGCTCGCGGCCGTGTTCGGCTTCGAGAACGACGACGGCCCGGCCTACTGGATCTACTCGTTCCGGCGCGGCGCGTACTACCCGTTCGCGCCGCGGGGGACGAACGACCGGAGCCAGCAGGTCGAGTTCAAGCTCCAGTCGGTCCTCGACGGCGAGCTCGGCTTAGAAGACGACGAGTCGTACTGGTACCCGCTGTGGCCGGACGCGCGCGGGAACCACCCGTGGGAGTGAGGACTCGATGAGCGCTGACACCGCGCTAGGCGGGGCGGACCCGAGTCGAGATGAGGGGGCCGCCGGCCGCGACACCCCGAGAAAACGCCTCCTCCGGTGGGTCGCCGTCCAGGCCGCGGTCGTCGCCGCGGCGGTCCACCTCCTATGGGCGTGGCCGCGGCTCGGCTCGCCCCCGGACGCCCGCCCGTACTTGTTCGTCGCCGGGAGCGCGCTCGCGGTGGCCGTCGCGGTCGCGACGCTGCGGGCCGGCGAGTACCGCCGACTGTACGCGCTCGGCGCGGGAACGCTCGGAACGTTCCTCGGCGGGTTCCTCGCGTGGCACGGGACGGGCGCGGCCGCGGCGCTGGCGGCGGAGCCGCTCGCGGTCGTCGCGGTGATCGTCGAAGTCGTCGGATTCGCCGCCTACCTCGCGCTGTTCCGGCTCGCGCCGCCGACGAGCGTGGTCGTCGAGCGTCGCGAGGCGGACGGAGCCGAAGGAGAGCCGGAGGCCGACGAGGGGACGCCGTGACCGACGCGTACCGGACCGTCGCCGAGCGCGCGACGGCGCGGTTCGAGGTCCAGGGGTCGGAGTTCCTCGGCCACGTCGCGCCGGTCGACACGGCCGACGCGGCGGAGTCGTTCGTCGAGGCAGTCCGAGACGAGTACGCCGACGCGACCCACAACGTGCCCGCGTACCGGGTTCCCGCGGGCGAGCCGTCCGAGCGCGCTCGGGGGTCGGAACCGATGCTCAGGGAGTACTCGTCAGACGACGGGGAGCCGACCGGCTCCGCCGGGAAACCGGCCCTGAACGTCCTCCAGCAGCGCGAGATCCGGAACGTCGCCGCGGTGGTGACGCGCTACTACGGCGGGACGAACCTCGGAGTCGGGGGGCTCGCGCGCGCTTACTCGCGCGCCGTGAAGGAGGGTGTCGACGCGGCGGGAGTGACCGAGGAGCGCCCGCACCGAAGTCTGGTCGTCGAGACCGAGTACGACGACTCGGGGACGGTCCGGGGGGTGATCGAGTCGTCCGGCGTCGAGTTCGACGCCGACTACGGCGAGCGGGTTCGGTTCGACCTCCGAGTGCCCGTCACGCAGGTCGACGCGCTCCGCGAGCGGCTCAACGACGCGACGAGCGGGCGGGTAGAGATCGGTCGATAGCGGTCGAGAGGGGCTCGTTCGTTCCGGGCCGGCTCAGGAGAACTTCCGGACCGTCATGTCGAGCGTGTCGAGGTCGAGGATCGGCGCGTAGCCGGCGTCGGGGTCGATGTTGACTGACTTCTGGAAGTCGGTCTGGGCCTGCCAGCAGCCGGAGTTGACCGCGAGGACGTTGTGATACTTTCCCCAACCGAGCTTGTGGACGTGGCCGGTGTGGAACACGTCGGGGACATCCTCGATGACGAGGTAGTCGCGCTCCTCCGGCGCGACGCGGGTGTGCCCGCCGAACTGCGGCGCGACGTGACGCTTCTTCAGCAGCTGGTACATCGCCTTGTGCGGCTCGTCGTAGCTCGCCTTCTCTTCCGGAAGCTCCGCGATCACCTCGTCGAGCGAGACGCCGTGGTACATCAGCACCTCGACGCCTTCGACGGAGACCGTCGCCGGGTTCGAGACGATCCGCGCGTCGTGGACGTCCATGATCGCGCGGATCTCGTCGTTGAACCCGGGCTGCGGCTCCGCGAGCCGGACCGCGTCGTGGTTGCCCGGGATCATCACGATCTCGGTGTCCGCCGGTACCTCCTTGAGGTGTTCCGCGAAGGCCTCGTACTGCTCGTAGATGTCGACGATATCCAGCTCCTCGTCCTGGTCCGGGTAGACGCCGACGCCCTCGACCATGTCGCCCGCGAGCAGGATGTACTCGACGGGGTCGGCCTCGGGCGTGTGGAGCCAGTCCGCGAAGCTGTGCCACGCGTCGGCCATGAATTCGTCGCTGCCGACGTGGACATCGGAGATCAGCGCGGCCTGGACGTGACGGTCGGCGCCGCCAGGGTTGTGCGTCCGGGGGACGTCCGGGAAGTGGAGCGAGTCCGCGAAGAGGATCCCGGCGTCGTCGGCGAGCGTCCCCTCGACCGCGACGCACTCGTCCAACAGGATTTCGTCGACGACGTCCGCGAGCCCCTTGTCCTTCATCACGAGGGCGGGGAACGTCCCGGTGGTGTCCTCCAGTTCGACCAGCCAGTGGCCCGACTTCGTGGAGCGCACGTCGTTGACGAGGCCGATCATCGCGGCGTCGCCACCGCCGGGCATGTTCGCGATCGCTTCGGCCGGTCGGTGGTTGACGCGGCCGCGGAGGACCTTCGAGAGCCGCTCGTAGCGGTCGCGGAACGTCGTGACGAAGTCGCTGTACTCGCCGGTTCCCGTGCTGCGGCCGGTCATGTCGTTGCCGACCTCCAGATCGCGCAGGTCGAGATCACGTGAGGTATCGGCGGCGGTCGCGGAGTCGACAGTCGGTGAATCGGCAGTCGCGGGGTCGGCAGTCGGTGAATCGGTAGTCGCGGGGTCGGCAGTCGGTGAATCGGCAGTCGCGGGGTCGGCAGTCGGTGGATCGGCGGTCCCGGGGTCGACGGTTGGGGCGTCGGCCGTCGCGGGGTCGCTAGCGGCCCCCGTATCGACATCCATAGCCGAAGCGCCGTCGGTCGTCACTGGGTCGGCGACGGTCTCGGTCGCGCCGGGTTCGGTGGCTGATGACCCCTTCGTTTCGACTGGAGATTGTCCGGTTTCGTCCGGGGGAGCGGCCGATTTATCGGTGTGGTCGATCGCTTCGCGGACGTGGTCGGCGGTGATCCGAAGCGCCTCGTCCGGGGCGCGGTCGACGGTGGCCGCGATCGCCGCGGTCGGGTCCGTCGCGCCCGCGAGTAAGGTGACCGCCTCGCGTTCGGCGTTGTAGCCGCGCTCGGCGAGGGCTTTCGCGATCCGGGCGTTCGACTCCAGCGGCACGACACTCGAAAGGGGGGTCACGGGCAAAACCGTTCCGGAGGCGTCGGCTGGAGTCGGAGCCGGAGTCAGGAGGTAGGGGAACTCCCGAGACCCGGAAGCTTATGAGCGAAACCCCCCAAACGCGTCGTAATGGATAAAGGGGATCGGCCGACAGACGGCGACGAGTCGGCCGATCGAGACGAGCGGAACCGAAGCGAATCGGCAACGGCTCACGACGGAGGAGGCGGCGTTTCTGACGAGTTAGAAGACGAAGCGTCCGACGGAGCGGGCGGCGACGCACCTGACACTGAGCCCGAGGCCGGCTCTCGGCCTGAGGCCGAGCAGTCGGGCGAACCCGATCGCGCCGACGCTCACGACAGTGCGTCTCACGGCGCCGACTCTCACGACGAGGCCCCTCGTGACGGCGAGGATATCGCTACCAAGGCGGGCCTCGGATCGACAAGATCGTCGGACAGCGACCCGGACGAGTCGTTCCTGTATCGGTTCCGTCACGACCGGGAGGGCGCGCTGATGTGGATCCGCGAGATGCTGTCGAGCGTCGCCGTCGTCCTTCTGGTCGGGCTGCTGCTGTTCGGCGTGAGCGGCGTGTGGCCGCCCATGGTCGCGGTCGAGTCGGGGAGCATGGAGCCGAACATGCAGGTCGGCGACCTCGTGTTCGTCACTGAGCCGGGACGCTTGGCGCCGGACGCGGCCGAGAACGGCGTCGGTGTCGTCACGCACGAGGTTGGTCAGGAGGTCGACTACCGGACGTTCGGATCCTACGGCTCCGTGATGATATACACGCCCCCGGGTCGGACCGGATCGCCCATCATCCACCGGGCTAGGTTCCACGTGACCGAGGGAGAGAACTGGTACGACCGCGCCGACGATCGGTATCACAACGCCGTCGACTGCGAGTCGCTCGCCAACTGCCCGGCGCCGCACGACGGCTACATCACGCTGGGGGACAACAACGGGGCCTACGACCAGGCCAGCGGACTCTCGCCGCCCGTCAGAGCGGAGTGGGTGAACGGGGTGGCGCGGGTCCGAGTCCCGTATCTCGGCTACATCCGGCTGGTCGCGACGGGGCAGGTAGAGCTGAACGAGGCGATAGCGCGGACGGTCGGAAGTAGCCTCTCTCCGGCGTCGTCGGGTTTCTCGGCCGCGGGGTAACTGCGGACGCGACGCGCCGACGTCAGACGTGTCAGAGGCGGCGCGGTCGGCGTCAGTTGTCGAACCGCGCCTGAACGAACGGCTGCGCGTTTTCGATGTCGCCGAGCCGAGAGTCGGACAGGAGGACCGCCTCGGTCTCCTCGACCGGCACGGAGAGACCCATCTCTTTCGTTCGCCCGTAGCGGCCCTTGGAGACGACGACGGCGTTGACGATCCCCAGCATGTCGAGTTCGCTGATGAGGTCGGTGACGCGCCGCTGGGTCAGCACGTCGGCGTCGATCTCCTCGCAGAGCCGCTTGTAGATGTTGAACACCTCGCCGGTGTTGATGTTGTGAACGCCGTTCTTCTCCAAGAGGATCACGGCGAATAAGACGATCTTGCTCTGTGTCGGGAGGGTGCGGACGACCTCGACAACGCGGTCGAGTTCGATCTTGTCCTGCGCCTGCCGGACGTGCTTCTCCGCGACGATCTCGGCCTGCGAGCGCTCGGCGAGTTCGCCCGCGGTGCGGAGGAGGTCGAGCGCCCGGCGCGCGTCGCCGTGTTCCTGCGCGGCGAAGGCGGCGCAGAGGGGGATCACGTCGTCGGTGAGCGCGTCGGGCTTGAACGCCGTGTCGGCGCGGTGCTGGAGGATGTCGCGGAGCTGGTTAGCGTCGTACGGCGGGAAAACGATCTCCTCCTCGCCGAGGCTCGACTTGACGCGGGGGTCGAGGAAGTCGGTGAACTTGAGATCGTTCGAGATCCCCATGATGGAGATGCGCGAGCGGTTGAGCTCGGAGTTCATCCGCGAGAGGTTATAGAGCGTGTCGTCGCCGCTCTTCTCGACGAGCTTGTCAATTTCGTCGAGCATGATCACGACCACGCGCTCGTGGTAGTCGACCGCCTCGAAGAACGTCGAGTAGACGCGGTCGGTCGGCCACCCCGTCATCGGGACCTCCTCCATCTCGTCGGCGTCGTCCTCCAGCGTCTCGATGCGGTCGTCGAGGTCCTCGATCGAGTCGAACTCGGTGTCGGCGAGGGCGGCGGCCGCGTCGCGGCCGGCCGTCTCGTCGGCGTCCGTCGCGTCCGCGCGGAGGCCTTCGAGTCGCTCCAGCTGATCGGCGATCACCGCTTGGTTCTCCTCGATGAACGTGTTCGCGAGCTGGGCGAGGACGCGGTACTGGGTGTCGGTCACCTCGCAGTTGATGTACTCGACCTCGCAGGGTACGTCGTACTTCTGCGAGGTGGACTCGAGCTCCTGCGAGACGAACTTCGCCGAGGCGGTCTTCCCGGTTCCCGTCTTCCCGTAGATGAGGATGTTCGAAGGGGTCTCGCCGCGGAGCGCGGAGACGAGGATCGTCGCCATCCGGTTGATTTGGTCGTTCCGATGCGGGAGTTCGTGCGGGGTGTACGAGGGCCGGAGAACCTCCTTGTTCTCGAAGATCGGCTCGCCGGAGAGGAGGTCGTCGAACAGGCCCTGATTGTCGTCGTCGTCGAGGACGACGCCGTCGAAGTCGACGTCGGGCGACGATCGGTCGCGACTGCCGTTGTCGATCTCCGCGGTTTCGGGTCCGGCGTCCGTTACCGGGTCGGGTACGGAGCGGGATCCCGAGTCGCGGTCGGAGTCCTCACTGGAGTCGGCGTCACGGTCGGGGTCGTCACCGAAGTCGGAACCGGTCTCGGGCGGGCCATCGGAGTTCAGATCAGCGATATCGGACGCGGAGCCGTCGCTACGGTCCGAGTCGTCGTCGACCGAGTCATCGTCGTCGGTCTGATCAGTGCCGTCGTCAGCCCGCGGTGTGTGATCGCCTTCGTCCATGTGAACCCCTCCGTTTCAGGTGGAGACGACCAAGAGAACCGATTCTCACGCCGTCTCCGGTCGGAAATACGCATTCGCGGTCGAATATGACATCGACCGCGTCCACTTGATACAGTCGAACCAGATGAAGAGACGGTACAAAAGTGTTCCTCTCTGGAGTTGAAACGTCCCCATTAGTCCAGCGAGCAGGTGGAGACAGACCCCGTCCGAACCGAACGAATCGCCGGGCAGACTGGTCGAGAAAATGAGGTGATCCCAGCGACAGACGGGAAAGATCCACGACGTTTGACGAGATATCGCCGAACGGGTCGTCTCATCGGCGGATCAGTCGGTCCACATTCGACCTAATGAGTGGGAGTCGCCGTGAAGGAACCAATCATCCGGCTGGGAGTTCCGTTGGTCGTTCCCGATCTCTCGGTTGTGGGCGCGGTCTGGAGTGCCAACTGATTGTTCTCTTCGAATGGACCCCCCCACCCCTTCGTTTCGTGTGGAACAGCGATCAGGGGTGGGGAGGGGGTCGAAGAGCTCTATGTAACAGAGATAGATTTAATATCCATAGCGTAAAACAGTACCCTCGAC
>NZ_NEDJ01000057.1 GCF_002114285.1 Halorubrum ezzemoulense DSM 17463 | reverse complement strand
TGGCGTCGAGCGGCTCGGCCCGAAATTCTATTACCCCAAGTTCCGCAAGTTCTGATAGCCTCTGGCCGAAGGCAGGACGGTCTTCATACATACCCGTTTTTGCCGGGCCAGAGGCACTAATGCTCCTGGTTCCGCCAGTCTACTGAAGAGCGGTTCCGAAAGAGGTTCTCGAAGAGTCGTTGGAAGCGATTGGGGTCTGCTCTCACCGTCGGGAGCGAACCGTCGAACCGGATCGTCCATGTCTCGGTCTCGACGGTCTGCCACGCGCGCTCCGCCATCTCGCGGACTGAGACACCATGTTCGGGATTCAGCGCTGCCTCACCACGAGCAAGCGTCAGCACGTCCTGAATGATTCGCTCCATTCGATCGTGAGCAGCGTCGATAGCATCGAAGTGCTCGTCCGCCCCCGTCTCGCGTGCGGCTTGGAGGTGTGCGCCGGCCACATCGAGCGGGTTTCGCAGATCGTGACTGATCACGCTCGCGACTTGTCCGACATCGACATCATCGGTGAACGGGACGGCGACGTCGCGGTCGACGAAAACTATCGTTCCGCCGTCTGTATCGGGTGCGAGTACGTGAGCTACGTACTGGCTGGCATCGGCAGTCTCCAAGAAGAGCTCGACCGCTTCACCAGCACGGAGTTGTTCTTTGAGAGTCTCCCCGTTAGACGATTTTACCGTGTCGAACCGCTCGAAAAGGGCCGAAACTGCCTCCCCGGGATCGACACCGATCGTCGCGTCGAACGCGTCGTTCGTCGCCATCACTGTCGGGACGTCGTCCCGCATTTCGTACGTGAGTACGGGAGCGGGATGAGAGGAGAGCGAGACTCGTAGCGCGTTGGAGTCACTCATCGTCACCTCGGCGCAGTCAGGTGCGTCGTCAATCGGGTAACCATCCTGCTATCGACTCTAGACACCGTCCGGTTTAATGTCTACCCCCCGCTGCGCGATCTGAAACACGTATCGGCGGATCCGCACGTTAACGGTTCGAACAGGTCGCCACCGAACACCGTGTTTCAGCATCAGAAACGCGAGGAAATGGCTTTGTGGCCGAAACCGGGATTCCCGAACGCGAATGAACCTGGACGAATTTGCCGATGCGAACGCCCCCAGGAGAGTAGTGACGGCTTCCGGAAAGTCAACAAGCGACTGCTGGAGATCCCCTTTGAGGGGACGGTGATGGTGAAGGCCGGATCAATGATCGCCTACACCGGCGACGCGACGTTCACCGGGAAGTCCTCCGCCGAAGGCGGGATTTCCGGGTTCGTCAAGGACGCCGTCAGCGGCGAGGGGACTCCCATCATGGAGGCCGAGGGCTCCGGAACGCTCTACGTGGCTGAGCAGGGCAAAAAGGTACAGATCCTCTCGCTCAACGCCGACGAGTCGATATCTGTCAACGGCGCTGACGTCCTCGCGTTCGAGAAGGAGATCGACTACGAGATCAGCACCGTCGGGGGGCTCTCCCAAGCCGCCGCGGGCGGGCTCACAAACGTGTTCCTCACCGGCCCCGGGGAGGTTGCGGTCACGACTCACGGCGACCCCGTCGTGATGACGCCGCCGGTCACGACCGATCCCGACGCCACCGTCGCGTGGAGCGCCAACCTCTCACCATCGATCGGGACGAACAAGACGATCGAAATCGGTCAGACGTCCGGTGAACAGCTACAGATGCAGTTCACCGGCTCCGAGGGGTTCGTCGTCGTTCAGCCCTACGAGGAAGGCGGTCAGGTGTAGACGCAAGTCGCGAGTACCCGCTGATCGATATTCGAACGATCCATCGTGTAGCCATATGTTCGCCCTCCCACACTTCTCATCACGCATTGTCGTCGGTATCGGGTCTAGTTGTATCGCAGTCGTTGGATGGTCTTTCGCCCGTTCGATGCGCGGGTTTCCAACCGATCCGCATCTGTGGCTCCCGCGACTCGTCGTCCGATCGGTCGCCGACATTCGACGACTGGATCGAATCGCCGTCGTTTGGATAGGACTTATCGCCTGGTCAGTGACCGTGACCGCTCTGCATTTTGCCGGGGTAACCCTCGAGATATACTCGGCTATCTCGTGGTGGGACCTGCTCACACACTCCATGAGCGGCTTCGGTATCGCCGCGTTGGCGGTGCTAACTCACCGAGACCGAGTTGCGATGGACGGCTCGGTCTGGTGGGTCGTCCCGACGATCGTCGCGGTCGGCGCCGGATTCGAGGTGTACGAATTCGCCTTCAAAGCCTTCTGGCACGACTGGACGGTTCGGAAGTACGTTGTCGACACGGTCGTCGATCTCGTCATGAATACGCTTGGGGGGACAGTCGTTACGACGGCAGCAAGCGGCTATCTCACGGCGATCGATCGGCCGCGGCCGGACTCATCGTCTCCGAATCACGCCGACTGATCGGAATCTCTGCCGGGCGCTTTCGAGCCGAATTCGATCACCAGTTTCTCCGACGCGATGCCATACACGGTCATCTCCCTCCCTTTCTCCGAGTACCAGATGTCCACTGGAGTGATGATTTCGGCGTCATCTAACCTATCGAGGTGGTACGTGACGTTTTGAACGGACGCGCCAACCTTCTCTGCGATCTCCGCTGCCGGACGCGGATCATCGGTGAGTACGGCGAGGATCTCCTGGGCCGTTTTCGACGACACGGCCCCCAGCGCGTCTGCCACTTCGTCTCGGTCGATCGAGACGCTGAGGCTTTCTTCCGGGACGTGTTCCGTCGTCGTCCGGCGGGGGAACACGCTCCGTCCAGACGCACTCTCGGTCGTATACGACATACTCGATCGGCGTCTCGGGTGACAGTTAAAGTCAGAACACCCGTTTCTGGGCCGGAAACTCGCAGAAGACACCTTCATCCCAGCCGATCGGTGGCGCGGTTGCTCCGGGGCGCGAATACGTCCGAACGCCTTCTTCAGATTCAACGGAGGGGGGACAAAACGGCCACCGGCGGCTCACCGCCGTGTGTCTGGAGCGGAGTCGCCGAACTGGATGACGACCTCCTCCACGGAGAGTGCGTAGACGGTCATTTCGGTTCCTTTTCTAGAGTACCACGTGCCTACCGTTTCGATGAGGTCGGCTTCGCGGAGGTGGTCGAGATGGTACTTCGCGTTCTGGACGGATGTGTCGATAGCGTCAGCGATGTCTGAGGCCGTCGCCGGGTCGCCGTCAAGCGTCGCCAGAATCCGCTGTGCGGTGTCCGACGAAACCGTTTGGAGTACGTCGGTCGGCTGTTCATCGTCGACGACGACGCTCGTCCGTTCACGTGGTGTGTGCTCGACGGGTGCTCCGTAGGGGAATGCGGTTGGCATGGATATCGATTGGGGTGATTTACCGTCTAACGTACCTAGTCACGCGGTCGTCGAACTCGAGTTTCCCGTCACGCCAGAAGATATACGCGACCAGTAACAGGCCACCGAGGACGGCGAAACTGACGAAGAGGAGTCCCTCTTCGCCAACCCAGCGTGATGGACCGACGATGTCGACGGCGAGGAGCTCCGGAGTCCGCTGTGAGTGACCGAGGCCGAAAATCGCGCTTTGGGTGAAGTTGTAGAACACGTGAAATCCGATGCTGAGAGCGAGCTCGCCCGTCAGCACGTATACCCCGCTCAGTACCAGTCCGGCGATCAGATAGTACCCGTATTGGCTGAGGTGCGTCACCTTCGCGCCGTGTAGAAACGCGAATGCGATCGTGCTGAGAGCCACTGCGAGGCCAACGGCCGTCCACTGGGGGACGAATCCGCTCGATCCTTCGGCGAGGTTCTTCACCATCGCACCGCGCAGGACGAACTCTTCCCACGCGGCTGCGAAGGCAATATACCCGAACACGATCCCCATCGCAGGCACGAACGGGAGGTCGCCGGAGCCACGCATCACGCCGACGAACGCGGCCCAGTCGGCACCGAGCGCCACGACGAGTGCGCCACCGTTGATCGCGGTGGCGACAAGTCCACCGACGACGAACGAGCGCCACCACTCTCGATCGAACGAGAGACCAAATCCTTTCACAGGGCGTCGGTCGATAAGTCGGGCACTGAGAAGAACTGCACCGACGAGAATGACGGCGATCCCAGTCAGTTCGAGGAGTTCTCGCACTGGATGGTCGAATCTGGCTCGGATCACGGTCTGGAGGATTGCGAGAAGAAGGAAGGTCAGGACCGTCGGGACGAGCGCTCGGATCGGTGCACGCAGACGGCGTTGCTCGGTGTTCCAAACCGGCCAGAGGAGCCGACGGATCCTCTCCGGGAGGGTGGTCGATAGGATTCGATCAACCGTCGATTGTAGCGACATACACGGACCAAGCGCACGGATGTAAGTAGTACTCCAGGCACGGCTTCCGACCCAGAAGCTGTGACGGGTTTTTTACTGTTACCCCGGTCTGGCATGTATATGGGCGAGGACGAGGATGCCGTCTTGGCGTTACTCGACGACGAGTACGCCCGAGCGATCCTCGCACACCTCACGATTGAACCGATGTCAGTCGACGAACTCTGTACGGCCTGTGGGATGTCCGATGCGACGGCGTACCGCCGTCTCGACCGGTTACTGGACGCAGACCTCGTGACCGAACAGCAGGAGCTCGACCCCGACGGCCACCACTACAAGCGGTACGCGGCGACCGTCGAGAACGTTACCGTCACGTTCACCGACGGGAGCTACGAGGTAGCCGTGACGCGTTCGACCGATCCCGCCGACCGGTTCACGGATCTGTTCGAGGGGTTGTCTTGAGATGCTCGTAGGACAGGTGGATACGACCGGAGCCGACCCGCTCATCGCACTCGGCGTGCTCGTCCTCTCCGTAGTTTCGGTAGTACTGTCGGTAACTATCGCCGCGGTTCTGATTCGCGGCTATCGTCGAGGACCGGCTCACCGCGGGATGCTCTGGCTCGCAGTCGGCCTTATCCTCTTGATCACGGTACCCGAAGTGCTTCGCGTCGGGTTGCCAACGGCGACAGACGTCGGGAGTACCGGTCGCTCAGTACTCGTCAGCGGATGCGAACTGCTCGGGCTCGCAACGATCCTGTGGACGGTGTACGGGGGTGGGGTACGGTGATAGCAGACAGTTCGCTACTGGTTGACCCGTTCAGCGTTGGTTTGATAGCTCGTGGTGTGACAGCTCTCGTGGGGCTGTTCGTCGCGACGCTGGCGTATCGCGGCTATCGACGGAGCGGCTCCGCAAAGATGCGGGCACTCGCCATCGGTATCGGTCTGTTAACAACAGGCGTGTTTATAGTGGTTCTACTTACGGATATAACCGGCGCGGGGAACGGCGTCGTCTTGCTCGTACGAGGTCTTGTGACTGTCATTGGCCTCTGTGTCGTATTGTACGCGATTGTCGTGTCATAGTCGCTCATTTCGAAAAGGAATCACACCCTATCTCACCGAACACCATTTTGAGACCTTCTAACGCCTGTTCGGTGAGTGCGACGCAAGGAACGATTTCTATTCGAACTATCGAGGCGGTAAAACACTCTCCCCGGTGAAAACAAGTTCCTACCCGCTCATAGCCGAGGCGTTCGCTTCGTTTGAGGATTGCCCGTGCGCGCGCTGGCGTTCTAGCCGTCAGAGGCGGGTTCGTGATCACCGTTCAACAACCAGCCACAATCCCGAGTTAGCTTTGATCCCCAAGTGCCGCTGTCAGCGCCCGGAGCTGTCCCCACCCGTTTGATCAGAGTGCTGCAGGCAAGCGCCGACCCGCTCCATCAAGTGCCGTTCCCAAGGCACTGAAGAGTTCTCGAAGATTCCGGATCCGTGTACCACAAGGATTCGTTGCGGAGACAGCCCCTCGAACACCCGTCAAGGGGGTGCAAACCGACACAGGAGATACATCCCGAGTCACTCCTCACCCACGGGGAACAACGGGGCAGTCCCGAGTACGTCGGGCACGCGAACCGCCTCGGGGTCAAGCCCCGAGGCACTCGCCTTGCTCTCTCTGTAGATCACACCGCCGTTATCGGGATCGACAACGGAGCAGTCAGTCTCGCTGAAGGCTTGTACTCCTGAGCGCTATTCGGCAATTACGACAACTAGTGTGAGCGTTGGTGACAGTCTCTACTGGAGACGGAACACGGTATCGTCCGTCCCCTTGCTACTATTTCTCAAGGTTAACCATCTCTTTGTGTTTTGATAGTATATTTAACAGATTACCGTGTAGACCCACTCAAGAAGGATGTACCTGCTACAGACCATCTATCCGTTCTCTTTGGCCAGTGCTAATATCGCTATGGGCTGGTTTCTGTACCACCTCTCTGAACCAGTTCTCGGAGTCCTGCTCGTCCTGATCGGTCTCTTCGTCGTACTCGCCTCAATAGGAAGTACCGTCAGCCAACGTCGGCCTGTACTCGGAAAATCCACGTAGTTTTCCTCGCTGAATCGTCGTGCTGAGCTCTACTTCTGTCTCTCGCAGGCCGTTCCCGACACTACCGAGGCAGATTGGCACCCTGTATCAACACCCGTGGAGACCGCGCTCCCCGTGGATACGTCCGTATCTGCGAAGTGCGTCGTGGAAGAAGCCCCACCCAAAGCGCGAGCAGTCAGGCGGGCGGTAAGGCGGGGCGGTTCACTCGATGAAAAAAGATGGTCACACCTGTGCAAATTCGCTCAGCGACTCGCCAACGGTAAAACCGATCGCGTCATCGAACCCGTCTGCGCCGAATCCGATAGCAAGCATCTCCTCGCTCGTGTTCTCATAGTGATTAAAGAAAATATTTACCTTTATGCGTAGTAGAGCTGGTAATGAGTCGGCTCGACGGGGTCACGCTTGAGGAACTCTACGAACTCAAAGGGCAGATCGACGAAGGGAAGCCGCGAGAACGTGTTCTCGCGGCGATCGGACGCAAACAGGGCGATCACTTGGATACGTTGGCTGAACGCCATGGCGTCGTCGAGAAAACGATCCGCAACTGGCTCGATCGGTTCGAAAAAGAACCGATCGAGCAAGCTCCCTACGACACACCTCGACCAGGAAGACCAGCAAAAATCCAGGGAGAAGAGCGTGAACAGCTGTTCGAACAGCTACAACAGCCACCGACTGAACTCGGCTACGACCAGCAAGCGTGGTCTGCGAAGCTCTTGCTCCACCACGTCAAAAAAGAGTATGGCGTCGAATACCACGAGAACTACGCGTACGAGTTGTTGAGAGAGGCCGGACTGTCCTTGCGGACAGCACGGCCTCGACACCACGAAGCTGACCCCGAGGAGAAGGCCGAGTTCCAAGAGACAGTCGAAAAAAACAGCCCGAATTGAGCGAAAAAACGGTCGTTGTCGTCGATCAGTTCACCAAACACGTCGGAACTGTCCAGCGGCGTGGCTGGTACCCAATCGGGTCAAATCCGACGATAGAGACGGCAACGTCTTGGAAGTCGGTGACAGTGCTGGGCGCTGTCACCGACGACGGTGACAGCCTCTTTTGCTGGACGGAAGAGAACTTGACCAGATTCCACGGAATTCGGCTGTTAGAGGCATTGAAAGACGAGTTTGGTGATGAATTAGTGGTGTTTCTGGACCGAGCGGGCTACTTCTACGCGAGGGATCTCTGGGAACACGTCAGCGGTGAGCGAGAGACCGAAACTGTCGGAGACAGTTCGGTCTCGTGCGTGCGTGGAGACGATCTTGAAGTGTGGTACTTCCCGTCAAAGCTTCCCGAATTGAACGCCGTCGAAGGATGTTGGGATCAGCTCCAAGAGTGGTTCAAGTACCGCCTTGTTCCAGATCTCTCAACGCTGAAAGACTACATGACACGAGGATTGAGCGCAATCACCGAACCAAATATCTGGCCGTATCTTACTGGTAAAGATTTATCGTAACCACTATCAATCGAAATTGACGTTGAGGCAGTGGATTCGCCTTGAACTTCGGAACCATCATCCAGTTGAACGCTTGCCTCATATGTCCCAGAGTCAGTCCACACGTCTTCGTAGGCCGTCATCCCGTCTTCAGTGTCTTCCTCGGCGGCGTCTTCATCGTCCGATGCCGGCGGTAGGTCGAATGATTCTGAGAAAACGGTCTCGTCCGCCGAGTCTGTGATCGTTACGGTGCCGGTGAGGTTGTTGTCAGTCTCGTTGAAGAGGTTGACATCGCCCAACGCGAGGTCGGCAAGGCTGTCTACGATCCCTGTACAGCCGGCTGTTCCAGCGATGAGTGCTACCCCACCGCAGGCGAGGAATCGTCGTCGGTAAGTACTGTTCGAACACTGACGCGACGTTTGTTGGAGGGCCATATCACGCCGTCGCGGCGCTGGGGACATCAAAATATGGAATAATTGGCTCTGTTGAAATCCGATCCTTCAGACATATTATCTCCTGAAACAGCCGGTCGATTAGAACTGCACACTAAGACCCATATAATTGGAGGAACCCATCCGGAGCTATGACGAAGGAAATGATAAGTTAGTTCGCGACAACATTCCAGCCGTCATCGAGGAAAACGGCGAAGAGCCGACCATCCATGTCGCTGACGAGGTGGAGTACGCTGACCGCCTCGTCGAGAAATTAGAAGAAGAGGTGATAGAGTATCGAGAGAGCCGTGACCTCGACGAGTTGGCGGATATTCTGGAAGTCGTCCACGCAATCCGGACGGAGAGAGGACTGACTGTCGAAGAGCTACGGGAGATACGAACCCGAAAGGCCGAACAGCGAGGGCGCTTTGACGACGGTATCGTCCTCGAATGCGTCGAGAAGTAGTATTCCTGTACTGACTGATCTACGGTCGATACTTCCGGGATTTCGCGGCTGAATCAACCGCAAGATCGCGCTTCGTACTGATCGTCTTCGATCCTTGGCAACAACGTCCTAACCGATACGAATTTGAAGATCCCCCGAACTGTATCGTATATGAGATTGGGAAAGTTGGTCTCCCCTCACCTCCCAAATGCCGTAGTTGCTGCGGCCATATTCACGCTCTACAACACCTACACTGGCGATATTGCTGACCCAGTCAAGATTGGTATCGAATTTATTTTCTACGTTACTGTGATCTTCATCGGATTCGTAGTTATTACCCCAATTTTGAACAAGGCATTCAGCAGCGTTACAACGTGAATCCCCTGTATTGACTGCTATCGATCGAAATATATCAGCTTGATTCTGTTGAAATCCTCAATTGGTGACATGTTCTATGAGGCGTACTGAATACATAGCGTGAGTCGATTGGCAACGGACGTGAGTATGGTAGAATATGTACAGAAAGTGAGGATGCTAAAAAATTTATTGCGCTTGGGAGCCACGCAGTTCTTAAATGGACAATAGAGCTCTCGGAGTCCTTGCCTGTGGTAATCTTCTGATAGCATTGAACACGTCTGTTTCAGGTACAATAGCTACAGTATCCACACAGTCGTTGGTACTGTTACTCGGTGGTATGCTGTCCCTTGTCGGCGGAGGCTTTTTCCTTCGAGGACTATTCGAATCACAGGGTACTGCCAGTTGAATCGCTCCTCAATAAGCATGTGCTGAACTCACTCTCTGTATCTCACACCCCGATCCTATCAGTTATTAAGGATTTCAACAAAGCCGAATAATTAAACTATGATTTGACTAATCGGACATACTTAGCATACACGACGCAACTTGCTCCTGTGTCCGATCAGGTCTCCCGGGGAGTCTTCACTCTCTCAGTAGTCGCAGGTATCTGCTGGATCGTTCGGCTCCTACGCAGCCAAATATGGTATATCGTTGAGTTGTTCGGTGGTCTCGAACGACTCTCGGTTGGGCTTTTCATCGTCATTGCAATCGAGTATTTGGGGGAGATACTCGTAACCATTCTCGCTTTTCGTCTGATCTGGCTGGTTCTTCGGAGTGATCGTTCGTTTCACCAGTTGGAAAGAGGAATCCAGACCACTGTCCTCGCCGGTTTGGTATTTCTGATCGTGACGCCTTTCATCTCCAGTATGTTCTACTTCGTCGTCCCGCAACCAGATACCAGACCAGTAACTGCCGCCCTATACGTCAGTCGCAACATCGCCGTCGGTCTTCTCATTGGAGGCACTATCCTTATTAATCGCTGGTGAAGCATCGCCAGAGAAAGCATGTTCTGCCGGTATTACGAGGCGTTCTGTGAAGCGCAAAAGACGAGAAAACACACTATTCGGTTGCGGCTCAGAGGTCAGTTCGTCCACGAGTGAAAGGTTCTCTCCAGCGACTAAGCAAGACCCCCCAAAGATGGAATAATCAGTTAGCATAGACCGTTGAACCGACGATCAGAGAGAAACTACGATAACAAGAACGTTCAGGATGAGACTTAGACAGGCAACACTACTGATCAAAAAGAGCGAACCAGCAGAGACAGCGAATTTACTAGGGTCAGAGCGGAGGGATTCATAGCCCGAACTGAGAATCAGACCGCCTCCACTCACCGCAAAAATGAGTGGGACAAAACCCCAGTCCCCGACAACATAGGAGGCGACCGCATGGAAGAGAAACGACAGCCCCAGCACCGCAAAAGCTCCGTGATACACATATAACCGTTTCATAGTCGTGATTTCACACCTCTTCACTAAGCGGTCGAGATACCTCAAAAACTCTCGGATGATTGCACTCCTCAGCGACCGGGTGTTTCGGATTATCCGGGAAAATTGCTGCCTTAGGAAGGTGAGTAGCGACCAATTCACGGAGGTCCACAACTCGAAAATACTGTCTGACGTATTCAAGTGGGTTTGGATGACTATAAACGCATTTTACGTCTCTCAGCGTCTTCGGTTATTTTATTTGTACAGACTAACCATATCGAATCTGTATGGCCCTCCAACTCAGCCATGCGGTTAGCGACGGTATTCGTCGGACAGTCTCCCGAACTGGGGGAATCCTATTACTCGGATTTCTCGCGATCCAGTTCGGGCTTCAAACGAGCGCCAACAGCGCCGTGTTGGGGCTTCTCCCGCCAGAGGCTGCCGAACAGTTCGGTCAGAACGCTGGGATCGCGCTTCCGATTCCCGGAAGCGCCGGTGTCGCTCTGTTCGTCGTGCTCATGGTGTTGAGTTCGACGTACTTCGTCATCCTCTCCCGTGCGTTCGCTCGACCGCAGAGTGAGATGTCACGCTTTCCCGCGACATCGGGACGGCGGCTCGGACGGACTACGGTGTTCGCACTTGTCGGCGGACTGATCGTCTCAGTCTCGATCATGCTTGGTACCGTCCTCTTGATTTTCCCGGGGCTGTTCCTCGCGGCCTCCTTCCTGTTTTTCATCTTCGCCGTCGCTGTCGAAGATCAAGGAATCATCAGTAGTCTCAAGCGGAGCTGGGGGCTGGCCCGTGGCTCTCGGCTCAAGCTCGGTATCCTTGTCGTTGTGACTGCGGTCTTTGGCGGTGTCATCGGCGCTATTACGCCGTTGTTGACTCTTGCCGGCCTACCGGTCGCAGCCGATATTGTGACGATCGTTCTCACAACGGCGTTCTTCGTGCCGTACTACGCGATCATCGCATCGGCGTACCTCCAGTTGCGGGATGAACAGGATGCCCCGAACCGGTCGACACAGAACCCAGTTGACGCATCACAGACTCCCAAGCTCTAGCGGACGACAAATATAGGGCGACGAGTCCCAGTACCCCCACGAAACATTGCCGGACGAAATAGGAGTCTGGGGATAGCAGTTGAGGGTGTGTTGGGGTTCCAGATTCCTGCTGGATCACCATTTATATCGGGAGATCCATCTCAAAGTTACTTTCCAAAACAAAATTTTGATACAAGTATAATTGACTCTGTTGGAGGGCATCAACAGAAATTCTGACAATATCCCAATAACCCCACCGAAATAGACTGCTGCTGGCCAACTCGCACCGTCTACTTACCGTTTGATAGCCCCTCAGAAAACAGATGAATGCGGTGCTGAAAGGGCACTCACAGCGAACGCGCCTCACGTGCGGTCTGAAGACCATACACGACAGCCGTACCGCCGAGCACCACTAGCAATCCCTGCTGCCAAAGCTCACCGACATAGAGCACCGCAGCGAGACAAAACACGCCGAACATGATGTCCCAGCCCACCCTGGATAGCGGCGATTTCCCAGGCATATTCACTATTTGGATCCCACATCTATTCAAATTCAGGGGTACTACCGGCGTACTGCGCTTGTATAGCAGTAATTGCTGATATGGTTTCTTTATCACTGGGATACGCACAGAAATATGATGCCCTCCATCCGATCCATTCTAGCCAGCCTTCTCGTTGGACTCGTCCACGCGGGAACACTCATCGCTGTGGCACTGACACTCGGATATTCAATTGGTCCATCCGAGTACACGATCCTCGGGATGGGGTGGCGCTATGGCGGTCTCGTCGTCGTAGCTGTAGTTCCAGTATGGCTTGTGCTCCGGTATCGAATAATCGCTCCACTAGTCGCCCTCATACTGACTACTGGCTACGTGTTCGGGATGGAACTCACGCCACCGGGGCCGACCTTTCGTGATGTCGCAGAGGTAGAACGGCTTGCTGAGCCGACCGGAATCATCGTCGTCGAGAACGGGCTGTATATCGCCCGGTATATGTTGAACGCCTCTGTCTGGACGGTTGGATTTCTATTTCTCGGTCTGATCGAATACACCGTTCGAACAGGGTGGAAGCGGCTTCCAGCAGTACCATCACCGAGCCCGCTGATTACGATCCCCGCATCACGGGAGCAGGCGCTACGCATTGCTACTGTTGGGGGCGTACTCCACGCGGTCGTGATGCTGTGGTTTACACTCCGACTTGGTCTCACCGTTTCGGGCGAGTTCGGCTGGCTCATATACATTAGTAGTACCCTGGGGATGTGGATACTCGCTGCCGTTCCACTGTATCTCTTAGTTCGTCATCTCGTGGTTGGGCCAGCGACAGCCCTCTCCGCGTTCATCCTGCTCAACATACAAGCGGAGTTCACAGCCAGCCCCGATGACCCACACGCACTGTACTTCGGCGCGTGGTTTCTCTACCTCGGTCTTCTCCTCATTGTGGCAGGGGCCGAGTTCGGGCTTCGCCGGCTACAGATAGGACAACGATTGCGTATGATGACGTAATCACAGTTCGGATACAATCGTCGGAGACTTTCCACACGCTAATCGGTCAGTACAGTGGGAATGCTTATCGTTGGTATCGTTCGATTAGACGATTAATGACGGACTGGGAGCATGTGAGACAAGAACTCAAAGAGGCGGGCTATTCTGGATTCGAGTTCGATAGCGGCGATACGGCTGTGCCGGAGTTGTCCGGTGAGTGGGTATCCGGCAAAATCGCACGCGAGAGAGCATTGAAACACGAGAATCAACCGGTATTGATACAGATTCTCGACGTATTTTCAGGGGACGGTGGTGCCGTAGATGCTGCTCCAGAAAACGCCCCGGAAAGCATACGCAAGATTGCCACAGAACACGGATTGGAAGTCGTGATAATCAGCGTCTCTGCCGATGAGGTGCGTATCGCACTTTGTGATTCCTCAAAATATGAGTAAAATCAAAAATTCCCACTCGGCAACCGTATGTACGCCGACAATCGTTGCGGCTGAATTCTACTCTCACGAGACGTCGTACAACCACCCTGAAACTCCCTCGTACACCACTCAAAGCAAGAGTACCGACTATCACTGAGCAGTAACTAATATACTGATCGTCTATCTTCTCCAAATATGAACGGTCGGCATACCGCTACTGCCCTCCTAAACATAGTCCGACTCGAATTCCGCCGACACCGTCGCTCGCGCGGCACGGTCGGGACGCTCGCTGGTCTCACACTGTTCTGTACGTTCTGGAGCGTCCACAACCTCTCTATCTCGGCGTACCCCCCGGATGCGTCGCTGAGAAACGACGGGGTGTTTTCGGTCGTCGCCCCTGGCCAGAACGTCCTGCTCCTTGACGCTGCCACCTCGATCTTTGTTGGCCCGCTGTTGCTCTGTGCCGGCGTTCTCCTCGGCGTGGGTACTGTCACGACGCCCCGTGCCGAGAGGACACTACGGACTATTCAGACATTCCCGTACAGCAGGCGGAGTGTGTTCGTTGGTCTGGTCCTTTCCAGGGTCGTGGCCCTCGCAGTCGTTGTAACTGTCCTCACGATCTGTACCGTCATCGCAGCATCTCTCGTTGGGGTTCAATTATCTTGGGCGGTGGTGTTCGGCTTCGTGGTTCTCCTAACGCTCCATACAGCAGGCGGTGTCGCCGTCGGCGCGATGATCTCGACGCTTCGGACCGAGCCCATCGCGGTGTATCTACTCGGTATCGTCGCTGCCGTCGGCCTGTTAGTTCTCGGCGGGGTCCTCTCTTCGCAGTTCATACAGGCCGGCGTGTTCGCGCCACGGACCGCCTTCCACGTCGCGCTGGCCGGCCTACACGGAGACTGGATGACGCTCTTCCAGCAAGCGCTGGCGGACGAGACGGGCGACGTTCGACCGCTGTTCGGCTCTATGGTTGCTGGAATCCTTGTTTTGTGTACATGGGTGATGGTGCCGACACTGCTCGGCACGGTCGGCTACGAACGGGGTGACCTCGACCGATGACGGGCGCATCCGACGACTGTACACCTGCAGTCGTGACAGACGGTTTTACCAAACGGTTCGGCTCTGTCACAGCCGTTGAAGGGCTCGGGATGACGGTTCCGGCCGAATCAGTGTACGGGCTGCTTGGCCCGAACGGGGCAGGGAAATCGACCACTATCGACGCTCTGGTCGGGCTTGTCCACGCTACCGAGGGGTCGGTACGTGTTCTCGGAATGGACGTTGGTACCTCGCCGGTCGAGATCCGCCGGCGAACCGGTATCTTGCCGGACGGGTTCACGCCGTACGAGCGCCTGACCGGCCGGGAACATCTTGACGCCGCCGCCCGCGCCAACGGCGTGACGATCGATACTGACGAGGCACTGGCACGGGTCGGACTCGCTGACGCCGCCGACCGTACCGCAGGCGGGTACTCGCACGGAATGAGCCAGCGGCTGGGACTAGCGATGGCACTCGTCGGCGCACCCGACCTGATCGTTCTCGACGAACCGGCGGCCGGACTCGACCCCCACGGAATCGAGATGTTGAGACGCATCGTCCGAGAGGAGCACGCTCGTGGCGCGACCGTCATACTCTCGACACACCAACTCGCACAGGTCGAAGCGGTATGTGATACGGTCGGCATCATCGACGATGGCCAGCTTGTCGCAGAGGACTCTGTGGAATCTCTCCGGCGCACCGTCGAGACCGAGGCGACGCTCCGTGTCAGGCTTACTGGATCGATCGACCGCGCCCGCAATCTCCTTCGAGAGCTCAGCGGCGTGACTGGAGTGACTGACGACTGTGGCGTACTTATCGTGCGGTGTGAGGCCGAACAGGGAACTGCCGGTGTCATCGCCGCACTCGAACGCTCGGACGTGGGACTTGAATCGTACGAAAAATCGCTCCCTGGTCTTGAACAGGTGTTTGGGGCCTACACCAACGAGCAGTGACTGACCGTTCATCGGCTCGTCGACTGGCGGAACAGGTGGGTCACGTTGCCCGACAGGAACTCTTGTGGCTCCGGCGTGGTTGGACGGTCCCAACCGTAGCCGTCCTGTTCGTTCTCTCGGTTGTGAGTGTCGTTCGGTGGGCTGATCCGCCAGGACCGGGAGAACAACCGCTCACGGTCCTCACACTGGTCCCACACGGCGATCACCTCTCATCGACCGCGATCGTTCTGTTCACGCTCGCACGGGTGCTCACACTTTTGCTCCCACTCGTTGTTGTCGTACTCACAGCCGGAACGCTCGCCGGCGACACTCAGGCGGGTCGGCTCCGGACGCTCCAGACGTTCCCAGTCTCGCGTCGTGCCGTCGTCGCTGGGAAGCTCCTCGCCCGGTCGGCCGTTGTGGGAAGCGTCGTGGTACTCGGTCTGATCGCGGGTACACTAACGTCGTGGTTCCAGTTCGGGGTCACCGAGCCGGTTAGCTACGGCTTGTTCCTTCTCGTCTCGGTGGGGTTTACACTGTCGTTGACCGGAACGACGGTGGCCGTCTCGACACTGGTCACGGCGCGATCTCAGGCCGTTGCTCTCTCGCTAGGCCCTTTTCTCGTCTTCGCGTTCCTTGGAGTCGACCCGGGTATCCCGTCGGTACTCCGCACAGGACTACTCGTCCAACCCTACCAACTCTTGGTCGCGGGCACCCACGACCAGCTCGTCGCTATTCCGCGGGTGATGGCAAGTGCCGGCCCGCAGGCTCGGATCGGTGGGCTCGTCCTCTCCGACGGAGTTTCGCTCTGCGCGCTGTTCGCGTGGCCCATCACGCTCCCCATACTCGCGGTGGGTCGATTCTGTCGACGAGACTTGTAAACCGCCTCGGGATCAAGCCCCGAGACACTCACCTAGTTTATTTGTAGACCGAAATCGACTCCACAAATGGCTCAACCGTCAACGATCGTCATTGAGTGTGCTGGCCGAGAACATCGAATTCCACACGTACACGACACTGAACTGGTCCTTGATGTATTCGACCGGCGTGCCAATGGTATATGAACTATTCGTGCCTACTCGCCAGATTCTCGGGATCTTGAGATCGTCATTGATGAGATGCGACGAAACGGGGGTATACGGCCGAGTAGGTTGCCGACCAGTGCACCGAGGATACTAAAGAAACTCCAAGCTACGATGGCAAAAAGATGCCAGAGCAGCGCAAACACAACTGCGAGGACGGCGTAGCCGGATGATATTTCCCATCCAGATGTAATGAAACTGGCAGAGGCCCAGACGGCGGGAAGGCTTCCGATGATACCAGTTCGTAGGCCAGCACGCATAGCAGCGGTTGATCGGTTGCTGTAGTACAGACCTGCAAGGAACCCAGCGAGAACTACTGGGCCAGCACTAAAATGCGATGGCTCTGTACTCAGGGAGACAACTACTGTAGAGGGAATAGATAGGAGTCCAAGAACTGTTGCAACCGAGATCTCTTCGTCGAATAGCCATTGGACGATTCTTTGGTGGGCAGACATACCAGACCTATCATTTGTTGATAAGAAAAAATGACTAAAGGTTAAAACTCGATTTGCGTTAGAGGGCGACGAAATCACGACAGTATACTATTACAGGCGGTAGTTCACGCGGTGTCAAATTAGCTGAGGGACTATCGGATATTGCCACGCTCGGCCTTGGTACGCGTTTGTACATGCTATTACCGCAAAGCAGATTGTTGCCGTCGCTATGAGTAGTGCCATTGCTACACCGACGAGTTCACTTACTCCGAGACCAATCATAGCGACTAAGATCGCTACCAAAGAGATCGGGATATGCCAATTTAATGCGTTAGCCGCATTCGATTTCGTGAACTCATTATCGGACGCTAAATATACAAGAGCAAGAGCAAAAAAGCCAAACAAAAGGCCAGCAATATGAACTAACGCTGCAATAGTGGTATTTTGATTGCTATGACTCTTCCTTTCAGTAACGTTCGATGTCATTAGTACACTGTTTATATTCACTAAGACAAAAAGAAGGGTCAGGCACGGTTCCAAGTTATCGAACTGTGAATTACCACTTATTATCTGTCCCCATGTGGGTCTGAATGACAATAGCGAGTGGAATGCGCCTAATGCAATATAGAGACAATGACCGATGAGGAGTTGAGTGATGTCTTGAAGATCTTAGGTGACGAACATTCGAGAAAAATTCTACAAGAAACAATGAAACGGCCAATGTCAGCTGATGAATTGAGTGATGTGTGTGATATATCACCACAGTCAGTCTATCGTCGGACAGACAAACTCTCGTCTTATGGACTTTTAGATACAGAAATGGAATATGACGAAGACGGCCACCATTTCCAGACTTATACCGCCGATCCAACTCAGATTGTGATTGGTATCTCTGAAGAGAATGCTGATGTGACTATCAGTAAACGGGAAAAGATGACTGACCGTTTTAGCGAATTTATTAACCAAGTGAGAGATCAATGATAGAGGCTGGTTTATCACACCCAGTTGCGGTTGTTGGGTTGGCCTTTTCTGTCGTAGCCCTTGTACTCGGTGTCTGTACTGCGTATCTTGCTGTACGTGGCTATCTTCGGAATGGTCAACGTCCGATGTTATTCATTGCTGCTGGGTTTGTTTTGGTACTCTTGACGCCATTCCTGTTATTATTTGTAATTATAATCCCAATAGCAGACGAAGTTACGTTTTATGCTGTGAGTGCTATCAATCAGACTATCGGGCTATGTTTGATATTATATGGTCTCTGGACACCACGTACTTCCAGTATATCTAAAAAAGCATAGCTGAGTCTATTCAAGGGAATTGAATCTCTGGAATAAGCCTCGGCTCACGATACGACACCTTGGACGTAGATGTGCGCGTAGGCGCTTGCCCACACGATGGAAAGTAGTTCACTGACACTCGATGAGATGAGGCTCAAAACGGGGTTCAACGAGGCCAGACTCATCCCCATCTCGGGGAGATATGTTGGGAGAAAGAGACTAGCTGCACTTCCAATAGCGATCACCCCGATAAGCACGAATTTCCCTCGGTAGTTCGTCGTGATGCGCCAACTCACGCGGAATGATTTGACCGGCCCGTACTGGCCGATGACACACGCTTCAAGTGCGAACCAGACCTTGTACAGGAGAAACAGAAACGGCACGGCAAAGGTGATTCCACCGATCGCTGCAGCGACGGGGAAACTGATCATATCTACCGGCGTGACCGGGAGCACACCGACAATAAGGAAGAGTGGTAGTGCCACGAGGAACGGAATTGTCATCACCAAAACCACGGTGAGAATGACGACGCCGACTAGTGATGGCGTCCGAGCGAGGCTTCGATGTAATCCCTCACGTCTCGTGACTGGCTCGCCCGTCAGTTCGCCGGCGACGATCGTTCCCACGTACGCACGGATCAAGATGATGAACGCAAACGCCGTCAGAGTCTCAACTACGGTGATTGCGGGCATCGGGAGCATGTTGAAACTGTCCGTTTCGAGAAGCCGTCTGGCCAAAATGATCACACCCGCGAAAACGACAATTGACGGATAGGATCGAAATAGGCGAACGGACCAGACTAACGAATCAAGAACGCTTCGACGAATTGCGGGTCTCTCGATATTGCGGCAATCAAGACAGCCACAGCCGTCGACATCGTCTCGGGCCTTGATCGTCGGTACCACGTCACCCGTAGTTGTGTCGCTGGCAGTCGAAGCGCCTTGGACCGATGTGTCGGTATGTTCGCTCATTCGGCAGTAACGAACTGGGAGATAGATTCACCGGCGGCAAGCAGGATCGACGGTGGACCAAGCAGTGAGGCGAAGGATTTGAACGCGCGTTTGAGACTCGGCCGATCGTCCTCGGTGCCGAGAAAGAGCAGTGTCGGGTCTTCAGAAACGACGTAGACGCTCATTTCCCGGCCTTTCTCCGAATAGCAGGTGTCCGTAACTTCGATCACGCCAGCCGATTCGAGATTCTCCAAGTGGTAATGGACATTCTGTACGCTCTGATTGAGTTGATCAGCGATCCGTGACGGCGTCGCCGGCGTTTCGTTGAGCAGCCGAAAGATTTCGTAGGCGGTCTCGGAAGACAATGCTTCGATCACGTCTCGCGTCCCGTCGTCGTCGAGACTCAAGACGGCCGGAGTATCGCTTCGTTCAACGGTTGCGTCAGTTTGTGTCGGGAGGATCCGTGACATAGGGTTTGGCTAGTTTCTGTGGGCGGCGATCGCGGGGATCTGATCTGTTCGGTGGTTGTTCGAAACTATCGTACGTAATTGTTGGTGGATGGTCATACTGAGTCCAGAGTATCAGTTGAGGCAGCGATTAATCGCATATAGTAGGCCGTGTACACCGTGTAGAAGTACGCGAAGCCGATCGTAGAAAGGGCAATCCCGATGGGGAGCAGGACAGCGATCGGAATCCCGAGCTCGATCGGTAATACGTCAGCTGGGCCAGCATCTGTCATCGTCAACTGGAGCAGGTATTCGGGAATGAAGAAGACGTTCAGCAGAACGAGCCACGCCACGGAGAATCCAGCGACGCTTTTCAGGTTCGAGCGAACGATCCCAACACTTCTCCGGAACGCATCAGTGACACTCGCGTTTTCGATGACGATCGCCGTGTCATAAAACTGCACGAACATAATAACAACGAGGATCGACACCAGCCAGATAAGCAGAGAGATGACGCCTGCTGCGAACGCAGCCATTTCGTGAATCGCAGCGAGCGCCATCGTTCCGATACCGAGGATGAACCCGACGAGCCCAAATCCGACCGCGGTTCCAAACACGAGTAGCACGAACACCACAGTTGCAAGGAGAAGCCGAATGTAATGAGCCCGGGCTACAGTGAGAAAGTGAGTGAGCGACGCGTCTGTGCCGTCGATCGCAGCTCGGGCAGTGCCGATGAACCCGCCGATAACGAACGGGAAGACGATCAGCCAGGCGAGCGACACGCCTCCCGAGAGATATGGCGACTCGATAAAGTGATCGACGTATTGTAGCTGGCTGCCTGCCCCGACGAGCAGGCCAGCGATGAGCAGGATCGGATTCGCGCGGAGGGCGGTGAATCCATCTTTGAATGCGGAGACGGTGACCATCGTATCTACGGGTTACCGCCGTCATATATTAGGTCGAACGTAGTATCAAAACCATATTTAACTATTTGAGACCTTCTATCGCCTGTTTCTCGGACACGACGCAAAGCACAGTTTCGATTTGAGCTATCGGGGTCTTGAAGCATCCCACCCAGCAATAACTGGCTACTCGTGATACTACGTCAGTTCCGTATATTCTTCGAACAGTTCTGTGAGAGAGAACCGTTTCGAACCCTATCGATGATCGGTAGACGTGGCAAATGAGTGATCAATATACTCGACGGACATTGTTGACGACACTCGGGGCAGCGGGAGTCACGAGTGTTGCTGGCTGTCTCTCGTCAGGTGATAGTCGCTTTCGATTGAGTGCGTATCCAACAGAGGATCCGTACGAGGCGTTGCTACTAACAGATCCAGCGGGACACCGGGCCCAGTTCGCTATCGATTACCCTGACGAGTACAAGCGTGCCGTCTACGATGAACTGCTTACGAGTGGTTCGGTTACTGTCCTGAACTACCAGTTGGCCTACGAGTACGAGTTCGGCTCTGAGCAACGGGAACGCCCCCAGTTCGCTACGGACGGCGATAGTTACTACCGGATCCACGTCGATACCGTTCGTACTGTCGAACGAGACTGGTGGGAATTCTATCTTGACTTGCAGGATGCGGAACAGCCAGACAGTACTGATCCGGTAACAGTACCGGTCACGTCACTGTCCGATCGTGACCAGCAGATACTCCAGCAGGCGATGGAAGCCGCAGCGGCGGATCGAGATCCGGCGATCGACGTCGGTGATCAGGAGCCTGGTTCACGCGGCGTCACGTATCACCACCAACTCGATACCGAAGCAAGTGATCTCGTCCCATCGCCGCCGTTCGAGTATCTACAACACAACGACCATCTGTTCCAGGCACGAGCCGAGCAGAATGCCATCCCTGTGACCGAACAGACGTTCACAGCCGAGCAGATCGGGAGATCACGATCTGAATACGAGCGACACGTACGCGATACCGTTCTCGAAATCGACTTTTCCACAGTCTCGCTCTCAAGCGAGGCGACGGACGTACTCGACACGGCAACGGACGGGCGACCAGTTTCGGGATTCTATGAAGAGTCGCCACCAATGTCGGACAGCCTCAAAACAGTCCTCACGCAGCTCAACGCCACCAACCACGTACAGGAACACAGCGAGTATACAGAATATACAACGTTTCCGAATATGTACGCAATCTACGACGGGAGTTGGTATGAATTCGAGTTAGCTGTCTATCCCTGAGCGAAAATTCAACGATTTTTGTTGAAGTTCTCACCAGCTGATATCTTTTGGGCTGGTTGCAGTCTGTACAGGTGAAGCACCTAACAGCATTTCCTTGTACGCCACCCGCCAGCACCATATCACGGTGTCTTCAGACGCCCAGTTCGTGCTTGTTTGCGTGTATCAATGGATATGTTCTGACTGTTGTCGGTCTTTTGAAATGAAAAGTAGAAACGCAATCACACCTATAAATAAAATTACGAATGGGAGCGTCGTGACACCTTGTTGGCCGTAGTACTGCGCGAATGCGATGGGACTCACAGATAGACCGAACAAGCCAATAGCGTAGCCGAACCGGTCTATACGGTCGTCAAATTGGATAGAACTACCAAGGAGTGGAATATCAAATGCCAAATAGAAGTACCCAGCTCCTGCGTAAACCGCCGCTGTTCCCATTGCAACGAACCAGTCAGGGGAAAGAAACCAGAATATGCTGAATCCCACCAACAGACCACAGAGAACGGCGAGCGGGAGATCCCTATCCATATCCACACTATATCATAGTTGTTGTAAACTCTTGTCGCTCTTCGGTAGACTGGCGGAACTAGCGGAATACATTGACAGCGATACAGTCCACGAGACTGTGGATCGGTGGCCCAGTAAGGTTCAGTGACAGGAGGAAGCCGTAGGTCCGAGCTGCCTGTTCC
>NZ_NEDJ01000056.1 GCF_002114285.1 Halorubrum ezzemoulense DSM 17463 | reverse complement strand
GGCGAGGGCGGACCGGCCGAGAGCGTTCACGACGCGTGGGACGGTTGGCTAGGCGTCCAGCGCGAGATCGCCATCGCGGACCGGCCGGTCGACGTGGAAATCGGGCTCGACGGCCGGCCGGACCTCGATTTCGAGGTCGGCACGGAAGACATCAAGACGCCGACCGGGCCGCGCGCGGCGGCGCGCACGGCCGACCTCGGCGAGAACCCGCACGTCCCGCGGCCGGTGAAGAAGACGCTCGAAGACGACGACTGGCGCGCGGAGGGGGCGATGACGTACCTCTACCGCCGCGGGTTCGACGTGTACGAGATCAACACGATCCTCTCGGCGGGGGCGCTCGGGCGCGGCGAGAACCGTCGGCTCGTCCCGACGCGCTGGTCGATCACGGCCGTCGACGACACGGTCGGCCAGTTCCTCCGCGGGTCGATCCGCGACAACCCGGCGGTCGACCGGATCGAGGTCCACCGCAACGAGTACCTCGGCAACGCCTTCTGGGTGATCTTGGTGCCGGGGCGGTGGGAGTACGAGCTCGTCGAGATGAAGTCGCCCGGGTCGATCTGGAACCCGGACCCCGAAGCAGGGGTGTACCTCGCGGCCGCGGGCGAGGGCCGCGAGGGACGGACCGGCTACGTCGAGGAGACGGCGGGCGCATACTACGCGGCGCGGCTGGGCGTCTTGGAACACCTCGACGACCGCGGCCGGCAGGCAAAGGCGCTCGTCGTGCGCCACGTCTCCGACGACTACTGGGGTCCGGTCGGCGTGTGGCAGGTGCGCGAGGCCGTCCGCGACGCCTTCGAGGGGGAGCGGGGGACAGCGGAGACGTTCGGCGAGGCGGTCCGCGGCATCGCCGACCACCTGCCCGTCTCGCTCGGCCGGCTCCGCCGGAAGTCGACGCTGGCGGCGGGGCTACAGGCGAACCTCGCGGACTTCGTCGACGCGGAGTGAACCGGCGGGCGAAGGGCCCTCGCCGCCGATCCGTTTTAGTCGCGGGCCCGAGTGGGCGGCGTATGGTCCCTCTCGCCCTCGCGTTCGGCGGCGTCCCCGGCGGTCCGGAGCTGGTGATCGTCCTGATAATCGCCGTCCTCCTGTTCGGGGTCCCCCTCGTTCTCGTCGGGGGAGCGGTGCTCTACCTCACGACTCGGTCTGACGACGGGTCCGAGGACGGTGCGTCCGGAGCGGGAGGGCCCGACGCCGAGCGGATCGCGGAGCTGGAAGCGGAGGTCGAGCGGCTCCGAGAGAAGGTGGATGACGGGGCGCACGAGGAGGAGGGCGAGCGGGCCTGAGCGGCGCCGCCGCGTCGACGCACTCGCGGCGCGTCGATCAGTCCTCTGCCCAGTAGTACAGTTGCTCGCGCGGCGCGTCGCAGTTCGGGCAGTTCGCCGGGAGCTGGTCGCCGATCTCGCCCATCTCGCCGCACTCCCAACAGCGCCACATCACGTACGCGGTGCCGAACACGTCCCTGGCGTCGGTGAGCGCCAGCGTGTCGGTGCTCGACGGCGACGCGACGTAGAAGCCGTCGTCGTCGACGCCGCGGATCGACCCGAGCCGCTCGCCGTCCTCGTTGTACACCGCCTGTCCGATGCTCACGTCGGCGAATACGGGTTCTTCCGAGGCCATACGCGGCAATAAGTGCCGGTAGTACATAAGTGTGGTACCAAATGTCACGAAGCGCAGCGAGGAGAGTGGCGGCGAGGGGGCCGGAGCGCTGCCTCGGAGTCGGGACCGGCGGGACAAGCGATTCAACCGGAACAGGAGGTGCGGCGGGGGTGGGGAGTCGGCGGAACCGGTCAGGCGACCGGCGTGCGCTCGACGACGGTCCCGTCGACGGTCGGGTACTGTTCGACGATCTCGCCTTCGTCGAGGTCGCCGTCCTCGATCATCTCCTCGAGGAGCCACCACGCGACCTCGACGTGGTTCGACTTGACGGTGTAGAACTCCTCGGGCACGCCGAGCGCCTCGAACCGCTCGGGGTCGGCGAACGCCTTCCCGTAGACGAGCGTCCCGTCGTCGGTCACCTCGTCGAACTCGCGGCGGATGTTCTTCGCCATCCGCTTGAGGCGGTTGCGGTGTTGGGCGGCGTCTTTGAACACCGACGTACAGAAGTACACCTTCTCGTGGCTCGCCATCTCTTCGAGGATGGCGTCGTCCTTCGACCCCTCGACGGCGGACATGTGGCCCTCCTGTAGTTCGAAGCCCTCCTCTTGCATCCGGCGGTAGTTCCCGTCGGACATCTCGAACTCGTTGATGTTACAGAACTCGGCGGCGCCCTCGTCTAAGAACTCCAAGAACTCCGGCTCCGCGCGGATGCCGGGGATCTCGAAGGCGGGCGTGAGTCCCTCCTCGCGGGCGATGTGGAGGATCTCCTCCCACTCGGTGCCGTGCATGTCGCCCCATATCTCCAGCGGCGGGTGGAAGCGGATCTCGTCGAGGCCGGCCTCCGAGAGGCGGCGCATGTTCTCGCGGCCACCCGTGATGCCCGTGTAGAGGTGGGTGTGGTGGTCCTCACCGAACTCGTCTTTCAGCAGTTCGAGGTACCGGGTCGTCTTCGCCATCGCCTCCTGCGGTTCGCCGCCGGTGATCGAGGTGCCGAGCGCGCTCATACGCTTGGCCTCCTCGATCACGTCGGAGTCGGACTCGACCTTCCGCTCGTTGGCGTACACGTCGGTGACGTTCTTCCGGTTCTCTCCGAGGGGGCAGTAGAAGCAGTCCCGCTGGTCGCAGTAGCCGTAGACGAAAAGCACCATCTTCCCGCCCTTGGCGCACTGTTCGCAGCCCTTGGAGATCATCTACTCCCTCCTACCGGCCGCGGCCTCAAAAAGCGTCCGAACCGCGCGCTCCCGAGAGAGCCGTTGGCACGGCGGAGCGGCACCGAACACAAAGTATGTACCCCCGCACGGTGTCAGTAGCGGCCATGAACCGGAACCCGAACGCCGAGAACGCCGCGGAGAACAGTAACGCGAGCGACGCGGTCACCCGTCGCCGGGCGCTCGCGGCCGGCGGTGCGGTCGGCCTCGCAAGCCTCGCCGGCTGTACCGCGCTCGACGTCGCGACCGGCGACGGGCCCGCGGAGTTCGCCGCCGTCACCGCGACGGTGGCCGACGCGACGCTCTCGGAGAGCGGGTACGAGCTCAACGAGGTGTCCGACGAGACGATCTCCCGAGAGGTCGAGGCGGCCGGACAGACCCGAGAGGTCCGGGTGACGAACACCGTCGCGGAGTAGGACAAGGCGGTCGAACTGCTCGGCGAGCGCTACCAGGCCGCCGTGTTCGCCGCGGTGACGACGCCGCAGATAGAGGTCCTCGGCCGGGCGCTCAACCCGATCGCGGAGATGGGAACCCGCGAGCGCGCCGAGCTCATCTTGAGCCGCTTCGAGAACGTCGGCGACTTGGAGCGCGGCTCGGAGTACTCGACGAGCGTCCTCGACACCGACACGGCGGTCGTCGTGTACACGGTCGACGCGGAGATCGAGGGGACGGGCGTGACCACCGAGCTGGAGCTCCACATCGGCGAACCGGTCGGCGTCGAGGACGACTTCGTCCTCCCGCTGGCGGCGTACCCGGCCGCGTTCAGCGACGGCGAGAACGTCCGCCGGATGATGAACGGGGTCGAACACGAGCCGACCGACGAGAGCTGACGGCGAGGCGACGCAGTCGGCGGATCGCGTACGACGCGGAGGGGCGACGCGAGCCGAAAACATATGTCGTCCCCTCGCGTAGCCCCGTTCGATGCTGCTCGTCCTCTGCGTCGACCTCGACGACGACCTCGGCCGCAAGACGGGGATCCCCACGCCCGTCATCGGCGACGAGGACGTCACCGAGGCCGCGGTCGCGCTCGCGACCGCCGACCCCGAGGACTCCGACGTCAACGTCCTCTTCCAAGGCGTCAACGTCCACGATGAGCTGGCCGCCGACGGCGAGGCCGTCGAGGTCGCCGCCGTCACCGGTGTCGACGGTCCCGACGTGAAGGCGAACCGCGCGGTCGGCCAGGAGGTCGACCGCGTGCTCGCCGAGCTGTCGACCAGCGAGGAGGTCTCCGCGGTCGTGATCACCGACGGCGCACAAGACGAGTCGGTCCTCCCCGTGATCCGGTCGCGGATGCCGATCGACGGGATGCGGCGCGTTGTCGTCAGACAGGCGCAGGACCTCGAGTCGCTGTACTACACGATCAAGCAGGTCCTCGCCGACCCGGAGACCCGCGGCACGATCCTCATTCCACTCGGCGTCCTGCTGTTGATCTACCCGCTCGTCGTGGTCGCGAACCTCTTCGACGTGGCGGGGGCGGCCGTGCTGGGGATCCTCTCCGGCGCGGTGGGGCTCTACTCGCTGTTCCGCGGGCTGGGGCTCGAAGACAGCGTTGACGGCGCCGCGGAGAGCGTCCGGAACGTCCTCTACACCGGCCGCGTGACCCTCGTCACCTACGTCGTCGCGCTCGCGCTGGTCGTCGTCGGCGGCGTACAGGGAGTCGAGACCGTCGACGCCGTCGGCGGGGTTCAGGGGAGCTCGCTCGCCGCCGGCACCACCCTCGCCGCGTTCGTCCACGGCTTCGTCCAGTGGCTCGGCGTCGCGGGCGTCACCTCCAGCCTCGGGCAGATCACCGACGAGTACCTCGCCGGCCGGTTCCGGTGGCGCTACCTCAACGCCCCCTTCTACGTGGTCTCCATCGCCGTCGTGCTGTTCGCGGTGTCGGGGTTCTTCCTCCCGGACGCGCCGGGCGTGACGGCGCTCGGGCTCTCGGAGTTGGCGATGGCGCTCGCGGCGGGGACGCTCATCGGCGTGTTGAGCACGCTCGCGTTCGCGGTCGCCGAGTCACAACTCCCGTCGGCCGAACCGGTGTGATGCCGCCACGGCGGCGCCGAGGGCGAGCCGCGGCGCCCGCCGTCGGACAGGTCAGGCCGGGGCGGTCTGCCAGCCGATGAATCGGTCGAATCCGTACGTGAACCCGAGGGACAGCGCGGCGAACACGACCCAGCGAAACACGTCGAACGCGCCGGTAAACGCGAGGACGTTGAAGACATACGAGAGCGACGCTCCGACGAATCCGGCGACGAGGAGGGTACGGCGGTCGTCCATGGGGTCCGCTCGACGCTCCGCAAGTTAGCTCTTCTGTCGGGAAACCGCCCCGACCCGACCGTCTCTCGGTGTCGCCAGCGCGCTCGCGACGACGTGGCAGACTATCGCGGCGTCCAATCGTCGCAGGCTTCCATGTCGTCCATCAGCTCGTCGTAGTGGCCGCAGTAGGGGCGCATCCCGTCGTCGGTCCGGACGTAGTCGAACTCCGCGCAGTTGCCGCAGTAGGCGTCTCCGGGCCCGTCACGCGCCGCGGGAGAGCCGGGCGCGGGCGCGGACTCCGGCGTGGTCGGGGACTCCGGCCCGTCCGTCGGCCCCGCGTCGTCCAGCGGCGAGGTGATGTCGCTGTCGGCGCTGCCGCCGTCGCTCACGCCCGGCGACCCGGGGATGGAGCGACCGCTCGCCCCGGAGCGCCCCCCGCTACTCGTTCGTCCCGGACGGTCCGACCGCTCGGCGCCGCTCGGCGCTCCCGCTCCGTCGCTGTTCGGCGTTCCCGCTCCGCCCGACCGGTCGGTGCCGCGCGGCGTTCCGGACGAGTTCCCTCCAGAAGGCGGGCTCGAACGCGACGGCGCGGCGCCCGGGGAGTCACTCTCGGCGTCGTCGGGGCGGTTCGTCTGCGTCTCGATCTCGCCGTCGGGGGTCCCGCCGAGGAGGCCGACGCCGCCGCGGCTCCCGAGCTGGTCGCGGGAGACCTCGACGACCTTCGTCTCGCCCTTGTGGGTCACCTCCATCGTGACGGTGCCGCCGGGGTCGTTGCGGGTCTTGAAGTTGGCGACGCCGACGAAAACGCTCCACAGCGTCGTCGCGGCGCCGAGGAAGTAGACGCCGGCGGTGGGGAGGGTGAGGTCGGTCAGCTCTGGGCGCGGGCCGCCAACCCACTGCTGGGGGTACGCGTGCGCGAACAGCGCCACGCCGAGGCACATGACGGCCGCGCCGACGACGGCCGCGGCGTAGGTGTTGCGGTCGGCCGGGAGGACCGCCATCACGCCGAGCAACACGAGAGGAACGCCGACGCCGCCGAGGATTCCGCCGAGCTCCCGGGCCGCGCCGGAGCTGTAGCCCGCCGGCACCGCCACCTCCGCCGCCACGAGGATGCCCGCGACGACGAGCAGCGCGCCCGCGGCGAACGCCCCCACGCCGAGGTACAGCCGTCGCGGGTCGACCCCGGAGTGCCCCCGTCCGCCGTACGCTTCCGAGAGACTGGTCATGGGCGGGGTACGTCGTCCACCCTGAACACAGTACGTCAGACGATCACCCGCGGAAGCGAGCGAGGGCGCGGGGCGCACATGCGGGCGACCGACGGCGGCGACCGCTCGCGGATCCGGCCCCTGTGTAGAGCGCGCGGTCGGGTGTCGAGCGTGGGTCGATACGCGACCGCCGGATAGGCGGGGTATCGGCGACTGAACGTGTGAAATGCGAGTGTTGCCACCGGATTTATCACCTCCAGACGCGATCATTCGTCAATTGGTAGCACAGATGGAGCCGATAACCGAACCGATCCGCGTCCTGTACGTCGACGACGAGCCGGAGTTCGCAGAGATGGCTGCGACCTTTCTCGAACGCGAAGACGACCGGTTCGACGTCGAGATCGTACCGAGCGGGACCGAGGGATCAGCGAGGCTTGCCGACGAGGCGTTCGACTGTGTGATATCCGATTACGAGATGCCGGGCCGGAACGGGATCGAGTTCCTCCAGGCCGTCCGCGACGATCACCCCGACCTCCCGTTCATTCTCCACACCGGCAAGGGAAGCGAGGAGGTCGCCAGCGACGCGATCTCGGCCGGCGTCACCGATTACATTCAGAAGAAGGGGAACGCCGATCAGTACGCGCTCCTCGCCAACCGGATCCTGAACGCCGTCGAGGCGCACCGATCGCGGCGTATCGCGGCGGATCGAACGCGGCGGTTAGAGACGCTCATCGGCAACCTTCCGGGGATGGTTTACCGATGTCGGAACGAACCGGAGTGGCCGATGGAGACCGTCAGGGGCGAAGTCGAGGCCCTCACCGGGTACAGCGCCGGCGCGATCGAAGGCGACGGCGGGGTCGTCTGGGGCGACGACATCCTTCACCCGGATGACAGAGAGGAGATGTGGGCGACCGTCCAAGCGGAACTCTCCGCGGGCGACACCTTCGAGGTCACCTACCGAATCATCACCGAGGGCGGCGAGACGAAGTGGATGTGGGAGCGCGGACGGGGCGTGTACGCGGACGACGGCGAACTGGACGCCTTGGAGGGGTTCATCACCGATATCACCGAGCGGAAACAGCGTGAACAGGAACTCGCGAAGAGCGAGTCTCGGTACCGGACGCTCGCGGAGAACTTTCCGAACGGCGCCGTCTTCTACGTCGACGGCGAGTTTCGGTATGAGATCGTCTCCGGAGGTGGCTTCGACCCGCTCGACACCGCCCCCGACGACATCGTGGGTCACAGCGTCTCCGAGGTCGAACGGTTCTCCGAGGAGCTCGTTGAGACGATCGAGGCGATCCACGAGGCGACGCTGGCCGGACGGTCCGAGCGCGTCGAGGTGCCGTACGAGGATCGGGTCTTCGAGATACGCACGGCGCCGGTGCGCGAGGACGGCGACGTCGTCGCCGGGTTACACATCGCGCGGGACATCACCGAGCGGCGGGAACGCGAGGAAGAGCTACAGCGACAGAACGAACGCTTAGAGAAGTTTGCGAATGTCGTCAGCCACGACCTCCGGAACCCGCTGAACGTGGTCGAAGGACGGCTCGAACTGGCCCGAGCCGAGTGCGACAGCGACCAGCTCGTCGAGGCCGAGAGTGCGCTCGAACGCGGTCAGGCGCTTGTCGACGACCTGTTGTCGTTGGCGCGCGAGGGAAAGGTCGTCACCGAGGCCGAGCCCGTTCTCCTGAAGCCGATAGTCGAGCAGTGCTGGGCGAGCGTCGAAACCGGCGACGCGACGCTGAACGTCGACGCTGACCAAGCGGTGAGGGCCGACCGGAGCCGGCTGAAGCAGCTCCTCGAGAACCTGATCCGGAACGCGGTCGACCACGTCGGTCCGGAGGTGACGGTCGAGGTCGGGCGCCTCGCGGACGGGTTCTACGTCGCGGACGACGGTCCCGGGATCGTCGCAAACGACCAGGAAACAGTGTTCGAGTCGGGGTATTCGACGGTGCCGGACAACACCGGGTTCGGGCTGGCGATCGTCGACGAAATCGCGGACGCGCACGGGTGGGACGTGACCGTCACCGAAAGCGCGTCCGGCGGCGCGCGGTTCGAGATCACCGGGGTCCAGTTCGACACGTAGACCCGGCGTCGCGGGCGCCCGGGCGGGCGTCCGAAAGCTGGAGACGCGTCGTAGCGCGGAGCGCGCGTCGACGGCTGACTAGCCCGACCGGCCCCGTCGCGCGCCGCTCAGACGAGTGCGTCGACGTCAACGTTGTCGGCGAGCAGTTCGGCCATCCGGTCGACCGTGCGAACGTCGCGGGTGCGGCCGCCGCGGACGACCTCCTCGGCGCGGTCGATGGCAGTGACTGTGTCCGTGTTCACGGCGAGGACAGGCGTGCCGGCGTCGGCGGCCTTGCCCAGCACCGCGCCGGAGGGGCGGTGCCCGCCGGTGAGGACGAGGCAGGCCACGCCGGAGGCGTCGAGCGCCGCGGTCTGGACGTCCGCGCGGTCGCCGCCGGTGATGACGGCGGCGTCGCGGGCGCGCCGGAAGTAGCGGAGCGCCTCGTCGCCGCCCATCGCGCCGACGAGGAAGCGCTCGACGAAGGCGTCGGTCGACGCGTCGGTGAGGAGCTCGGCCCCGAGCTCGTCCGCGAGCTCGCCGACCGTGACGCCCGCGAGCTCCTTCTCGTACGGGAGCGCGCCGAACACGGTGACCCCCTTCGATTCGAGGAACGGGATGCCGTCCTGATCGAGCGACTCGAAGGCGTCGTCGGACACCTTGTTGAACACGACGCCGGCGGGGCGGTCGCCGAACGCGTCGGCGGCCGCCAGCACGTCGTCTAAGTCGTTCGGCGAGCCGTACTCGGCGACGAGGACGACGTTCGCGTTGAGCAGCTCCGCCACGTCGACGTCGGTGAGGTCGACGACGCCGCCGGTGGTCCAGCTGCCGCCGCCCTCGACGAACACCTGGTCGTGGTCGGCCGCGATGTCGTCGTACTCCTCGCGAATGCGGTCGCGCAGGGCCTCGGAGTCCTCGGTGCCGCGGATGGCGCCCTCGACGAACGTCGGCGAGTAGACGACGGGCTCCATCTGGTGCATCTCGGCGTCCAAGCCGAGCACCTCGCGGGCGAGCATCGGGTCTTGATCGAGCGTCTTCCCGACGTTCGACTGGAGCCGGGTCCCCTTCGGTTTCATGTAGCCGACGCTGCTGTCCTGGTCGGCGGCGAGCCGCGCTAAGGCGACGGTGATCGCTGTCTTTCCGGCGCTGTCTCCGGTCGCGGTGACGAGTGTGGTGGGTGTGTCAGTCATTGGTGGGTTCCTCCGCGTCGAGCGGCTGTTGTTCGGTCTCCGCCAGATCGAGCTCCTGCGGGTCGACGGTGAGTCTCACGTCAACGGCGGCGGCGTTCGTGCCGCCGTCGTCGTCGGGCAGTGCGACGAGGGGGTTGATATCGAGTTCGAGGATGGCCGGGAAGTCGGTGACTAGCTGCGAGAGCCGGCCGATCGTCTCGATCACGGCGTCGACGTCGACCGGGTCGCGGCCGCGGGCGCCCCGGAGCAGGGGCGCCGACTGGATCTCCTCGGTCATCTCCCGCGCTTCGGGCTCGGAGACGGGCGCGACGCGGAAGGTGGTGTCCTCCATCACTTCCACGAAGATGCCGCCCAGCCCGAACATCAGCAGCGGGCCGAACTGCGGGTCGCGGTTCATCCCGACGATGGTCTCGACGCCATCGTCGAGGTCGACCATCTCCTGAACCTGGACGCCGAGGACGGTCGCGTCCGGCTGGTAGTTGCGGGCGCGGGTGATCAGGTCCTCGTAGGTGTCGGCCACGTCGTCGTCCGCGACGCCGACGGCGACGCCGCCGATGTCGGACTTGTGGAGGATGTCCGGCGAGACGATCTTCATCACCACGTCGCCGTCGACGCCCTCGGCGACCTCGCTGGCGCGCTCGGGCGAGTCGACGATGGCGCCGTCGGGCGTGGGGATGCCGTACGCGTCGAGCAGCTCCATCGCCTCGACGCCCAAGCGGTTGTCGTCGCGGTCGCGCACCGCTCCGAGGATCTCGCGGGCGCGCTCGCGGTCGACGTCGAACGACATCGGGTCGGCGTACTCGCGCGCCTTGATGTCGCGGTAGGTGGCGAGCGTCGCGAGACTGTCGATAGCGCGCGCGGGATCGAAGTAGCAGGGGATCCCCCGCGCCTGAAGCTGCTGTTTCGGCTCGCGGGTGCGGTCGCCGCCCATCAGGCAGGCGGCGACGGGCGCGTCCATCTCGTCGCTCACGTCGGTGATCGCGTCCGCGAGCTCGTCGAAGTCGATCGTCGCGGTCGGCGCGGCCAACACGAGGGCGGCGCCGACATTGTCGTCGGTGACCGTGATCTCCAACGCCTCTCGGAACCGATCGACGTCGGCGTCGCCGATCACGTCGACCGGGTTGTGGATGTTCGCCTCGTCGGGCATCGACTCGGCGAGCGCGTCGCTCGTCTCGCTTGTGAACGACGCCATGTCGAGGTCGGCGTCGCCGACCGCGTCGGTCGCCATCACGCCGGGGCCGCCGGCGTTCGTGACGATGGCGACGCTGTCGGTGTCGGGGAGGGGCTGGCTGCCCAAGATCCCCGCAGCGTCGAACAGCTCGTCGACCGACTCCGCGCGGATCACGCCCGCCTGATCGAGCCCCGCCTCGTACGCCTTGTCGGAGCCGGCGAGCGTGCCGGTGTGCGAGGAGGCGGCCTGCGCGCCGGCGCTCGTGCGCCCCGACTTCACCGCGACGATCGGGGTGTCCTGCGAGGTCTCGCGGGCGGTCTCGATGAACTCGCGGCCGTCTTCGATCCCCTCGAGGTAGCCGATGATCACATCGGTCTCCTCGTCGTCACCCCAGTGGTCGACGAAGTCCGTCTCGTCTAAGACGGCCTTGTTACCGAGCGAGACGACATCTTTGAATCCGATCCCGTTGTCGTTGGCCCAGTCGAGGACCGCGGTGACGAACGCGCCCGACTGGCTCATGAAGGAGAGCCCGCCGGGGAGCGCGTTCTCGGGGCCGAACGTGGCGTTCATCCCCGAGGGCGTCGACATGATCCCCAGGCTGTTTGGGCCGACGAGGTTGAGGTCGTACTCGTCGGCTAGCTCCGCGAGGCGACGCTCCCTCGCCGCTCCGTCCTCTCCGGTCTCCCCGAACCCGGCGGTGATCACGACGACGTTGCGGACCCCCGCCTCCCCGCACGCCTCGATGGCGTCCAACACGATCGAGGGGGGGACGACGACGACCGCGACATCGGCGTCAGCGTCGGCGACGTCGTCGACACAGGGCGTGTCGAGCACCGCGTCGTAGTTCGGGTTGACGGGGACCGTGTCGCCGTCGAAGTCGTCGAGGAGATTCGACGTGACGGCGCGGCCGACGGCCCCTTCGCGGGCGGTCGCGCCGACGACAGCGACCCGGTCCGGGTCGAACAGCTCGTTGAGCGTACCCATCAACCCGGGAGTACGCGAAGCGACGGCTTAAGATCGGTGGGATGTTCTTCGGAATCGGAGTCAACGGTGAACGATCGATCGGGTTTCGGTCAACCGTTCGTGGATCCCGGCGGTGAGTCGGGGGGGCCGTCGAGATCCGCGGCAGTCTCGGACGCGGAGAGGCCGGAGTCTATCGGCTCCGAGCCGGTGGGCTCCGGATCGGCCGACTCCGCGCCGCCGGCTTCGGATTCGGGCTGGGTGGTCCCGGCGTCGGAGGGGGGCGACTCGGCGGTCTCGGCGTCAGCCGAGGGCGACTCGGCGACCTCAACATCGGACGGTGGCGAACTGACGACCGGCGTCATCTCCCCCGCGTCCGGTCCGGCTGGCGTCGGGCGGGCGTCCGGCGCGACCGGATGGGTCCGATCCACCGTCGAGTCGCCGGGGTCACAGTCGGCGTCGGGGACACAGATCGTCACCTCGTTGCCGTCGGCGCCGGCGTCGAACGCCAAGTCGCCGCCGGACCGATCGGCGATCCAGTAGACGAGCCACAGCCCCATCCCGCCGGTGTGTCTGAGGTCGTCCATCTTCCACCGGTCGGTGATCGGGTCCCGCTCGGCCGGGGGGATCGGCGGCGCGTTGTCGCGGACCGCGATCTTGACCCGGTCGGCGGGCGCGGTGACCTCGACCTCGACGCTCGGCGCCGCCTCGGCGTGTTCGATCGCGTTCTCGATCAGTTCGGCGATCGCGTAGTCGAGCTCGGGGTGCGTGAACGCCCGCACGTCGCCGGGGCAGGAGACCGATATCTCCGCGGTCGGACTTGACCGGTCGTCGACGGCGTCCGCCACCGCGCTCTCGACGAGCGGCGCGACCCGGAGGGGTTGCGGGTGTTCGTGGTGGCGGAGGAGGTCGATCACGCCGCGCTGTTTCTCGGCGGTCGTCAACAGGTCGTCGGCGACCCGGCGAACCGTCTCCGCGTGGTCGATCAGGTCGGCGGCGAGTTCGGCCAGGTCGAACTCGTCGGGAACGACACCGCGTTCCTCGGTCGCCGTCGCGCTGACGGCGTCTTCGACGCGGTCGGCGATGCGCTCCGCGGTGCCGTCGACGATGTTCATGTCGTTGCGGATCGTGTGTCGGAGAAGGTTGTCCATCACCGTGAGCTGACGCTCGCGGCGGTACTCGTCCGTGACATCGCGGGCGAAACCGGTGACGGCGACGACCTCGCCGTCCTCCCACACGGGGCGCGAGGGCACCCTGACCCAGGTGGTCCGCCCGTCGGCCGGCCCGATCCGGTAGTCGAGGTTCGTCGGCTCGCCGTCGGAGAGCCGCTCCATCGCGTCCTCGACGGCCGGACGGTCGTCGGGGTGAACCGCGGCGAGGAACATCTGCGGGCACCGTTCGAGCGCGTCCGGCTCGATCCCGAACACGGATTCGAGCGCGCCGTTGACGAATAACAGGTCCTCCAAGTCGGCGCTGAACATCCAGAGCACGTCCGGCGACGTCGACGCGATCGTCTCCAAGCGCCGGCGTGACTCGACCTCAAGGGTGACGTCGCGAGAACTCAGCGCGTAGCCGTCGAGGCCGGTCTCCGACGGCGGAAACACGCGGGTGCGAAACCACACCCAGTCGCCGTCGGCAGTCGCGTAGCGGTACTCCAACGGCGATTCCGGGGCGGTTCCGCCGGCGACGAGGGCCTCGAACGCCGTCCGAACGCGGTCGGCGTCGTCGGGGTGAATCAGGTCGAAGGCGTCGGTCCCGACGAGCGTGTCGGGGTCGAACCCGAGCAACTCGCGGGTGGCCGCGTTGAGGTATCGGAACCGGCCCTTCTCGTCGATCACCGCGACCTTGTCCTGCGCAAGGTCGACGAGGGTTTCGGGTTCCGGTGAGCGGGACATACGGAACACCTTCGAGAACTGGCGTATAAGCGTGGCCGCGTGATTATCAGGTGCGAAAACGGTCGCCGACGAACCGCCGGGCGAACGCGCCCTGATCGCACCTCCGGGAGGCCGATCCGTTGCGCCGTGGCAGATCAGTCGGCCGAGACGCCGGGGGCGTTGAGCGCGGCGGCAAGCGGGTCGGCCCCCTCGTCGTCGACCGCGAGCGAGACGCCGTCGTCGCCGAACTCGATCGCGGCCTCGGCGGCATCGCGGACGTACTCGGCGGCGTGGTCGCCGTCCGGGTCGAGCCGAACCCCCTCGGCGAGCAGCGGCGTCTCGCTCAGCAGCTCAACCTTCCGGTAGGCGGTCGAGAGGGCGATGTCGCAGTCGTCGGCGAGTTCGCTCGTCGTCTTCGGCGTCGCCGCGGCGGCGAGGATCGCCCGACAGTCGGCGTCGGCGAGCGCCTCGAACGTCGCGTCGAGCGCCGCGTCTCCCTCGGTCGTCGTCGTGGCGTCGGTCGTGCGCGGGGGGCGTTTCATACCTGTACGTTACGGCTACAGCCTCCCGAACTGTGGCCCCTCATATGCGGGGAGTTTTATATCCGACCGCGCGCCCGCCAACGTTTTTGCCCGGCGCGGGCACGGACGAACGAGATGGGATCGGGAATCCGGGCGGAGGTCTCGCTGCCGACCGCGGCGGCCTCGCCGTTCGACGGCGTCGTCGACGGAACGACGCCCGTCACGGGCGTCACGCGGTGTACGCCCGCCGACGACCGCGAGCGAGTGGTCGTGGAGTTCATCGCGGACGCGGACCTCTCGGTCGCCGAGGGAGTCGAAGTGGTCTTCGACTACGGCGGCCGAGCGGCCTACCGGTTCGAGGCGGCGGTCGACCCGGACTCGCCGTTCGCCGTCCTCGACCGCCACGAGACGCCCGTCTCGGAGGCGGTGGTCCGCGACGGGCGGCTGCGCGTCACCTTCCACGCGAGCGACTTGCCGACGCTGCGGTCGGTGTTGGAGGCGTTCCGCGACGCGTGTCCGGAGATGGAGGTGAAGCGCCTGCTCCAGTCGTCGACGACGCCGACGGAGTCGGACTTGGTGACCGTCGACCGGAGCGAACTGACGGAGCGCCAGCGCGGGGTGCTCGAAGCCGCCTACGAGGCGGGGTACTTCGACCACCCGAAGGGCGCCAACGCCAGCGAGGTCGCGGCGTCGCTGGGCATCGGTCGGTCGACGTTCACCGAGCACGTTGCCGCCGCCCAGCGGAAGCTGTTCCGGTCGCTGCTTGACTAAGGATCGATTATCACATTCCGACGCCGCGAGAATCCGAGGTCCGTTTGATGGGCATGGGGAGCGTACGCACGGGTATGACGGGGCGATCCACCCACACCTTCGTCTGCCCGGAGTGTCGGCGCTCGATCGAGGTGGACGACGCGATGCGGGCGACGCTACTCGAGACGGGCTGTGTCGTCTGCGGGGCGCCGGTCACCGAGGAAGACATCGGCGAGGCGCCGACGATCAGCTGAACGGAGTCGGCCGGCGACCGCCGCAGAGCCTCCGCCGTCGTCCGCACCACCGAGACGCCTCTCCGCTGTCCCCGCGCTGCGCGCCGTCTCGTTCCCTTTATCAACTCGTGGGAAGAAGGTTCGATATGCCGACGAACAGCGAGGTCGAGATGTCGTCGACCGAGGTGGACGCACACCTGTCTCGCCACGAGACGGGCGTTCTCGCGCTCGCGCGCGACGACGCGCCGTACGCGATCCCGATCTCCTACGGGTACGACGCGGACGAGCGCGCGTTGTACCTCCGGCTGGTGTCGACGCCCGACAGCGAAAAGCGCGAGTTCCTCGCGTCGACGCCGCGGGCCCGCGTGGTCGTCTACGAGGACGAAGACGACGAATATGCCAGCGTCGTCGGCGTCGGCACCCTCGAACGCGTCGACGTCGACGAGCTCACCCCCGAAACGATCTCACAGTACGGTGAGACGCAGCGTCCTCTCTTCGAGATCTGGGCCGACGACAAGCCGGACCTCGACATCGAACTCTACCGCTTTGCGCCCCAAGAACTGACCGGACGGAGGGTCGTTGTCGAGCGCGACGAGGCGTAGGGATTTTTCCGATTAGGTTTGTATATAATCCAAACTAATTTTTCTGCCGTCTCATGGGAAGCGAATAAGTCAGGCTGTTTGACACCCTCCCCGCGCTGAAGCGCAAAGATTCCCACGGCACCGCACCACTGGGTTGGGATATTGTAGTTTACCTGAATTGAGGCGCTGAGGCCCCTTCCTCAACGAACGAGCGAAGCGAGTGAGTAGAGAGGGGATACAGTGTTCACAAGAGCAGAGCTCTTGTATGCGGACGAGACGCAAGAGCGTGGCATTCAGCGTGGACTGCCGTTTTAATTGCTCAAGGTAGTAGGCGAGGATCCGCCATTCACATTCAACGCCTCGCTGTTCAATCACACGCCTACGGATGCGCCTCTATGCCTAGACTTCTGCTGGTCGCAGAGGTACTTCAGCCCGATATTCTTCACCGCATTATTTCACTACTCGATCAAAACGAAAGGTGTCGGCGACGCACCCGGACCGATGCCAAGTCAGGTAACCGTACACACTAGTACAGACCCCAGAGTAGCATCGCCGACAACAACCGGTGACTCTTGCTGGATAGATAGCTACCTGTCCAAGCAACAATTCGACTAGAATTACATGTCGAAAATATACTGACTTCTTCCCAACCCTACTCAATCACCGCTGACACGGTTCTCCTCTTGAGGGTGAAGGATTTGTTTCTGTAGCTTACTTTGTAAAATTATAATACTGGCAAATATTGAATCTCACCCAGAGACAGACAGGTTGATCCCTTCCCATATCCCGTGATAGTGCTCCCACAACAACACTGCTGGAGGAAGCGCGATCACTGTGAATACGAAAGAGTATACCACGCTCAGCGCCATCAAAAGGCCGAAGTCCCCAAGCACGGGTGTGATGGCGAGCGCGAGCGCGCCCGTCCCGAGCGAAGTGGTGAGCATGCTTCCGAGCAGGGCACCACCTGTCCCCGAGAGCGTGATAATCATCGACTCGTAAGCGTCGGCGCCGGCGTTGTACTCATCGATGAACCGATGAGTGGCGTGTACTGAGTACGCAATTCCGAGCCCAATGGAAATCGATAGAATTGTGCCGGTCAGCGCGTTCAGTGATATCCCGAGATATCGCATTGTCCCAAGTAAGAATGCGATTGCGATTAAGATCGGGAAGAGATTCGCTATTCCGAGGAGCGGTTTGCTCTCCAATACGGCGTAGGCAATAACGAGGAACAATCCTGTTAACCCAATTGCGATGATTAGTCCCTGAATCGAAGAATTAAAGATAATATCAGTCACGGCATCAAATACGACGATCTGACCGGTGGCGGTCGTCTCGTACCGGAATTCTTCAGCGAATTCTCGAGTGTCGGCCGCGGCCTCAGCCTGCGAGGCCCCGGAGTCGATCGCATAGTCGACCTGCGCACTCCGTCGATCCGGTGTGAGGTACTGCGCAGCCCGATCGCCGGACGACGAGGCAAACAGCACATCGTAGATACGGTCAAGATTTTGATCCGGAATTCCGTTTCCGTCGATATCGTTGCGGGCGACCAGTTTGGCAAACTCCGGATTCTGTTCGGCATGCGATTGGATCACCGTCACAATACTTGTTGGCTGGGCGCTCCCGCCGTCACCGACTGCGAGTGAGCCTGATGCATCGTCGTTTGGGTCTGCGAGAGCCTCAAGCGCATGGCCCTCTTCGAAGTTCCCTTCGACGTACAACTTCACTGTTTGGTCCTGATTGGTCGAGAAGCGATCTTCAAGCAGGTTCAACGTCTCAGTGACGGTGTACTCACTCGGTGCGAACGGCTCAGGGAGGCTGGTCACATAGTCCGGTTGCTCCTCCGGGGGAAGGAAGTCCTCAGTCTCGAAAGAGGTGTCGACGCCGCTGCCGTACGCTGCGGCCATCCCCCCTGTCACGAGCAGCACGACCACGAACGCGATTGGCGCGTACCGACTAACCTGCGCCGGGAACGTCAAGAATTTTCCAAGTGTTGAGTCCTCCGAAGAGATCGGAGCCGAGTTGAATTCTGGGACTCCGTACTGCTCTCGCAGTCTGTCGACGACCAGTTTTGCTGCCGGCAGAAACAACCCGAAGATCAGGAAAGTGAAGGTAATCCCGACTGCCGAGGCGATTCCCAAGTTTCGGATCGGCGTGAGGTCAGAGATTACGTTTGCCCCAAATCCGAACACAGTGGTCACAGTGACAATTATGAACGCGATCATCAGTTGGTTATTCGCCTCACGCATCGCCTCTGTCGCCTCGTACCCCTTGACGGTCTCCTCGCGATAGCGGTTGATAATGTGGATTCCGAAGTCGACCCCGACCGCAAGCAACAGCACAGGAACGGTAATCATCTGTGGGTTAAATGGGATTCCAGAGAATCCGAGGAACCCAAACGTCCAGATGATGGTCATCAGAAGCGACAGCAGCCCGAGCCCGAGGTCGATCGGGTCACGGTAGGCGACGACCAGGAACAAAAGCAGCAACAGCACAACGACAGGCATTACGATAGTGAGCGAGTCACCGATGACGTTGGCCGTCTCGGCGTTCGTCACGCCGCTGCCGAACGCCGTGAGATCCCCTGGCTGATCAGCCGCAATCGATCGGATCGTCGTTTGAACCTCTTGGAGGTTAGCGTCAGAGAATCCTCCGGGAACATCGTGTGAGACGACAGTGATGGACGCGCTTGCGCTCACGCTCGTCGGGTTGAAATCTGTCGCGAGCGTCCCCGTAAACCGCGGATTTTCTGAGAGGCTGCGAACGACCTGTCTGACTCGGGTCGCACTCGTCGACTCCAGGACGCGCCGCTGTTCGGCTGCCGTGGTCGCCGACGGGTCGATTGTCTGTGCGACGACTGTGGCCGGGCCGTTGGCCGAGGCTACCCGGAGGTCGTCTCGTGACTCAACCTCCTCTAAGACCCGGAGGTCTCTGAGTAACGCCTCTTTTGTCAAAACGTTACTTCCCGAGTGGATGAGTTGTGTAGACTCATCATCGGATTCGAATGGATCTTCGAATTCTTCGTTAACCGCGTCAAGTGCCTGCTGTTCCTCGAGACCATCGGTGAACGAATCGGTGGCCTCAGTGTCCGTGCTGACAAGGCCTATCCCGCCGGTAAACACCAGCGTGAGAACGAGGAATATGATGATGACTCGGCGCGGGCTGTCGACGATGGCGTCGTTAAGTCGCCGTGTCCACGCCTCGATCCGCTCGCCGAGAGACATCGGTTACTGCCGCCTCCGGTAGACGACAAGCGCCCCCGTCCCAACGACAAGCAGCGCGACAATAATAACTGGCAGCGGCAGTCCGCCGCCCTCACTCTCGATCACGTCTATCGGGACACGGTAGGTGTCTGTCAGTTGGCTGTCTCCGTCCGCGTCATCGTACCGGAAGTCAAGCGAGATTGGGTACGTGCTACCCGGCGTTGCAGAGCCTGTAGTAGTCAACTCGAAAGTCATCGTGGTGGTTTCCCCGGAGTCGAGTGATTGGACGTATCCCGTGTCGGTATCACCTGTATCGAGCGGATCGTCGGCGAACAACCGTGCCTCGACGTCGCTGACAGTCTCGTTGAGATTATTCGTTACGGTGACATCGACGGTACGAGTCCCGTCTGACTGGATAGTGCGGTTCTCGACCGCAACGTCGAAACGGTCGCGCTCAGGGGCAACCTCAGCGTCGACGACGAGGTCTTCGAAGGCCCGCAATTCATCCTCACCGTTTCGGTACTGGACTGCCATATCGAGCGAGCGCAGGCCGGACTCGGCCTCGCCACTAATCGAGATTGGCAGTGTGAAGTTCGCGGATTCACCGGAATCAAGCGTCCCTACAGCGGTCGACCGCTCTGCCGGGATCACGCTCTGGGAATTGCCGGCGTACTGAACAACAACGCTACGGGCCGGAACAGGGCCGTCGTTGCGAACGGTGCCGACCAGTTCGCCGTCCTCGGCGACGCGAAGCTGTGACTCCACGTTAGTGAATGCGAACTCCTGTTCGGCAAGCGGGAGGATCCCGAGTGAGAGCCCATCATCGGTGCGGGTGATCCCGTCTGGGTCTTCGAATTGTACGGAACCGGAGAGCGTGTACTGCTGGACTGGTAGATCGGACGCGACGCCCACATCGTATGCGACAGATGTCGTCTCGCCGGGTTCGATCTCCTCGATCCGAACAGTGTTGGACTGACCGTCACTCACTGTGACACTATTACTGTGCGTCCCAAAAGTCACGTCAGCATTATGCGCCGTCTCCGCGCCGACATTCTCGATCGTCGCCTCAACGGTGCCGCTGTCACCGATCTGCGCGTCGCTGTCGATGTCAACGACTTGGAACCGGGCGTCGTCGCGCACGCGGACTTCGACGTCGCGGGAGATCGTTACGGTTCGGCTCTCGCCGGAGGATATGTAGCCGTAGGTGAGATCTAGATCTAGCGAGTATGTTCCGGGCTCGACGCCCTGCGGCACGTTCAGACTCACCGGTAGTTCACCGGGGGCGCTTGTCGTCACGCTGCCGATCGATGTCTCGCCCGACTCGACAGATAGTGGACCACTCGCCTCAACCTCGGCGCGGACGTTGCGCGCCGTAGTGACAAGATCGCTGTTCGCAGCGTTCCCGAACCGGAGGTCTCCGTCGTTGGCGATCTGGAGGGAGATCTGGTTGGTCCGGCCGGGGACGAGGTTCGGGTTCGGCGCGAACACGTCAAGATCAGGAGACCCACCGATGTTCGAGGCCTGTGCGGGCGCGCTAACGCCGATGCTAGGTGCGGCGTCGGAGCCGGTTAGCTCGGCGCCGACAGCACCGATGCCGAGACCACTAGTGAGGAGAAGCACACTCACAAGCACAACGGATAGGGGGCGAGTCCGCATGCGCTACCGCACCTCGATAGTCGTGGTGTTTGTACTCCGGGATCGGGGGAATTCCGTTGCGGGACTATTCGGCGAGAAGTGGCGAGCTCGTTGCACACTCACTACTTCACCCGAGAACCAATAAACATTTTGTTCGTGGACTCTCGTATTTCGGTATGGAGCGAAAAAACGAAGCCATCGCAGCTGACGCGAGGAAGCAATAATGGCGCGCTTTACCGATGAAGATCGCGAGCGTATCCGCGAAGAGTTGATTGAGGCGGGCCACAAACTTTTCGCGCAGTTCGGTTTCGATCGAACGCGTGTGAATGATATTACCGAAGAGGTGGGAATCGGTACTAGTACGTTCTACCAGTTTTTTGACTCGAAAGAGCAACTGTATCTTGTTGTGCTGGTCTCTGAGCGCGATCAGTTATTTGAACAACTCGAAGCAGTCATCGGTGAGGTGGAGACACCACAGGCGGAAGCTGAAATGATCCTGCGGACGACACTTAAACAAGTCCGATCGAACCCTCTTATTCGGAGGCTGTTTGTGGAGGGTGAGATACGGCGGATCGATGAGCAGTTGAATGGAACAAACTATGATGATGGTACCAGTACAGGGGACAACAATAACACGGGCACGATTAGTAAAGGCGATAGCGACAACAAACCCGACACAGGTGCCGAAGCAGATTTCCGCGTGTTACCGCAGCCGGAAGCGTGGGTTGCGCGCGATGATGTCCGGATAGACGATCCGGATATCGTACGAGGACTCCTACGGTCGCTGCTGTTCGTCACGCAAGCACAGAACACACCCATCGTCCTGAACGAGACCTATGATGAGGTTGAGGAGGCACTGATCGACACGGTTATCACGGGATTGTTCGCAGATGAATCGATGACTTCTTGTGACGATCACAGCGGGTGAACTACCCCACCCTACTCGCTCACGGCTGACGCCGTTCGCTCCTTGATAATGTTCAAGCAAGTTATGGAAGATTCAAGGCTCAGTCGATCACATCGGGTTTGAGTGAAAGTGTCTGCTTGGGAAGAGTGTGGAACCTACCGAAGCAGACAACGAGATAGAGGAAGAGCATCTTCTTAATTTTGTCGTCAACAGCCTCGATGAAGAGCTTGAGATAGACATCGACGAGAACGTCAAGGTCACGACAGAGACGTTGTACGAGGTCCTCGCCGGCGCCAGCGCCGGCAGGACCTCGATCAATCACGTCTGCGAAACGACCGAAGGCTCGCCACACGCCAACACCGTCCGAGAACATCTCACCGAGCAGTTCGAACTTGACTCCGTTGAGGCGGTTGGCGACACGCTACTTCAACGAGATGCGCTTGAGACGCTTCCAGATCGACCGGTGGAGGTCTGTGTAGACCTCCACCTCAACCCCTACTACGGCGATGAAGACGAAACAGAAGCGCTGTACTCCTCACAAGCGAAACGGGGAACGACGACATTTCACGCGTACGCGACGCTGTACGCGCGGGTACGCAACAAACGGTACACGCTGGCGGTGCGCCAGCTTGTCGCTGGCGACACCACCAGCGACGTCCTTGGTGAGTTTCTCGAGCTCCTTGACGGCCTTGACCTCAGCGTCAAGGCCGTCTATCTCGATCGCGGGTTCTACAACAGTACCTGTCTTGGGCTGTTGTCCACGCACAACTACGCCTACGTGATGCCGATCGTCAAGTGGGGTGAACCGCCTCGGGGTCAGGCCCCGAGGCTTCCCGTTTCAACGACGCGCTTTACAGATTCCGCAAGGGAACCCACAGAGAGCGCAGTCTCCGCGGGCGTGGATTCGGAGTCTCCGCGGGCGTGGATTCGGAGTCTCCGCGGGCGTGGATTCGGAGTCTCCGCGGGCGTGGATTCGGAGTCTCCGCGGGCGTGGATTCGGAGTCTCCGCGGGCGTGGATTCGGAGTCTCCCACTCCTACTTGGTGGTCACGGCAGAGCGCCTGACCCGGCTTGTTTTCGCCGACTAAGCCAGACGCGAAGTATGCCGTCACATCACTCTGTTTGAGATGTTTCGAGTTAATGGCTTGGTTCACGAGTTGTCGGCTTCATCCATGGGTCAAGCCCCATGGCATTCGCCTCGCACCGGTTGTGAAACGATCCAAGACGAACTCAGCAGAGGCTGGAGCCGCGAGATCGAACACGAACTCGCCGGCAAGGTAACGTTCCCTGTGTTCATCGACTGCGTCTACCAACAGGGACGATACGACGAACACGGGGTGGCGCGTCGTGGCTACGCCGCTG
>NZ_NEDJ01000055.1 GCF_002114285.1 Halorubrum ezzemoulense DSM 17463 | reverse complement strand
GTTCAGCGGGTTCCGAAGGTCGTGCGCGAGAATATCGGTGAACTCCTTGAGGCGGTCGTTCTGCCGCTCTAACATCCGCTCGTACTCCTTCGCAGTCGTCGTGTCCCGGCTGATCGCCGCGTACCCGCGGAACTCGCCGTTCCGCAGCGGCGACAGCGTCAGGGTGCCCCAGAAGACGGAGCCGTCCGCGCGCCGGTGCCAGTGTTCGAACTCTACCGATTCCTCTCTCGGCTCCGCGAAGAAGTCCCCGGGAAGTGAGTCGGAGTCCGCCTCGCCCTCGTCGTCGGCGAACAGCATCCGGACGTGTCGGTCAAGGACCGCCGTCGCGTCGTGTCCGTAGAGCGCCGTCGCCGGCGCCGGCCACGCGACGATGTTCCCGTCGGCGTTCAACATGAAGATTGCGTGCGTGGAGACGCCTTCGAGGAGGCGACGGGCCACGGGGTCTCCCGACTCAGAGGCGTTCGTCGGAGGATCAAGGGCGTTCGTCGCGGGGTCGGGATCGTCTGTCACACGAGGGGATTACGCTCCGGTTACCAGTCTCTTCGGACTGGCTTACCAAGGTACTTATACCAGAACCAAGCGGCGAGGCCGCGGGCGTCAGTCTGCCAGTTCGACCACCAGGACTTCCATGTCGGACCCCGTGCCCTCGGTCCGATACTCCCACGTTCCGCGGGGATCGACGCCGTTCTCGAGGGCGTCGCAGAGCACCCGACCGAGGGCGACCTCGAACTCCTCTGTACTCGATATGTCGTCTTCGGATGAGTCGCCAGTTGTCATGATGAAACGTACACTCGACTGCGATACGATGCTGTCGCGAAACTCACCGCCGCGCAAACAGAGACCGCAGTCGTCTGTTTCTACGATTATTGATAGGTCTCCTAAACGGATAATACTACCGAAACACATGGTACACCAAGGTGAATCGCGCTCCAGTAGAAGGTTTCTACCGAGTTTTTAACGCGTTTGCGACAGAACAGTGCTGTATCTGATGAGCGTTATCGTTGAGTTGACTATTCCATCTGTCGAATTCGAATTGGGACGGATCCTCCGGATCGAAGAGCCGACGCAGCTCACGCTGGAAACGATGGTGCCGCTGGGCGGGAAACCCACGCCGTTTGTTCGGATCCAGAACGAAGTCCGCGAGACGTTCGAGCGCTCCGTCCGCGAACACCCCTCGGTCAACGACATCCAGCTCGTCGACACCCACGAGGACGAGACGCTGTACGCGCTGAACTGGGACCCCTCGGAAGCCTCGCTGCTCCGCCGGATCCTCGACTTGGACGCGGTCCTGCTGGGTGCGACCGGAACCGCCGACACGTGGGGGCTCGAACTCAGGTTCCCGAGCCACGAGGCGCTCTCGTCGTTTCAAGAGTTCTACCTCGACGAGGACATCGACGTCTCGATCGAGCGCATCTACAACCCCACGAAGCCGGACGCCGGTCCGTGGTACGGGATGACGCCTCCGCAGCGCGAGACCCTCGCGGCCGCCGTCGAGGCCGGCTACTACTCGCTCCCGCGGCAGATCTCCACCCAGGAGCTCGCGGACTCGTTCGGCATCTCCGATCAGGCCGTCACCGAACGCCTCCGGCGCGGTATCTCCACGCTGGTACTGAACACGCTGCTGGTCGACGAACCGGACGAGTAGCCGCGGTTCTGGCGGTGAGGCTCTGTTGAAGTTCTATTCTTCAGATACGTTTTGTCCGAAACAGCCGGTCACTGAAAACTGCGAATTAGACGGGTCTCTGACACGTGAGAGACAAGTGACGGTACGGACAAGACGGTAGTTGAGAAAATCATCGAAGGAATCGCCGATGCGAAAGATGTGAAGCCGGAGAATCCTCACATTATGCTCGAAAATTACCTGAATTGAGGCGCTAAGGCCCCTTCCTCAACGAACGAGCGAAGCGAGTGAGTAGGGAGGGGATACAGCGCCGCACGGTTCTCAAACACGTTCGACGCTCGGCCCACAGGCCCACGCAATCGAAACAACTATGCGCACAAACACGCATAATGCGTATGTAGTGAGGCGGAAGAACATCACCATCCGCGAAGACCAAGCCGAGTGGGTCGAGGAGAACCATCTTAACCTCTCGTCGTTCGTTCGCGGACAACTTGACGAACTCATCGAAGAACGCTCGTGAACTACAACTACAGGTATCGACTCCGACCGTCCGACGCTCTCGAAGAACAGTTAGCGTGGACTCTCGATACCTGTAGACAAGTCTACAACCACTTCCTCCACCGCCTGAATCGGAACGACGACACCTCGGCATACTCCGAGCAGAAGCTCCTGCCGAGTCTCAAGAAGTGGTGGAGCGACCTGAAAGGCGTTCACTCGAAGGTACTACAGAAGGTCGTGCAACGGCTGTACGACAACCTCTCGACACTACGAGGGCGCAAAGAGAACGGCTACCGCGTCGGGACGCTCAAGTGGAAGGCACCGGGCGAGTACCGCAGTTTCACCTACAGTCAATCCGGCTTCAAGCTCAAGAACACGGGCGGTCGGACGCGACTGTGGCTCTCAAAACTCGGAGAAATCCCGCTCACCTTCCACCGCGACCTCCCCGACGACGCCGACATTAAGACCGTCACGGTCAAGCAAGAACCTACCGGGAAGTGGTACGCCATTCTCGGCATCGAGACGCCCGACGACCCGCCGGAGAAGCCGGAGAATCCCGAGAACTGCGTCGGCATCGACGTGGGGATTCTCAAGTACGCCCACGACACGGACGGAACCGCCGTCGAATCCCTTGACCTCTCCGACGAACGCGAGCGTTTGGAACGCGCACAGCACGACCTCTCGCGGAAACAGCACGGGTCAGACAATTGGGAGAAACAGCGTCGGGTCGTGGCAGAACGCCACGCCGAGTTGAAGAACAAGCGCCGCGACTTCCTTCACAAGCTCTCGAACTACTACGCTCGGGAGTACGACTTCGTGGCGGTCGAGGACTTGGACGCAAAGGGGTTGGTCGAACTACCGGGCAACTCGCGGAACCGGGCAGGTGCGGCGTGGGGAACATTCCTGCGGATGCTCAAATACAAGTGCGAACGCGAAGAAACGTACTTTGTTGCTGTGAATCCGCGCGGAACGACGAAAGAGTGTGCGTCCTGCGGCGTTTCGACCGAGAAACCGTTGTGGGTGCGCGAACACTCCTGCCCGGCGTGTGGGTTTGAGGCTGACAGAGACGCGAACGCGGCGTTGAATATTCTTTCTCGCGGTGTGAAGAAGCGGTTAGGAGCGGGACGCTCCGAATTAACGCCTGTGGAGACTGCGCTCCCTGTGTCCTCGGTTGTGGATGCAAAGCGCGTCGTGAAAACAGGAAGCTCCACCCTCAAGCGCGAGGGCGTCAGCCCGAGCGGTAGGGTGGGGTAGTTCACTATCGGTTTCCGTCGGGAGAAGAACAGTACGGAGCGGAACACCGCCGAGGACGGGACGGTCCTCGGGGTTGACCTCGGTATCCAAAACCTCGCTGTCACCAGCACCGCCTTCTTCTTCAGCGGGCGGGAGTTGACTCACGACTTCCGCGAGTTCGAGAAAGTACGCGCCGGACTCCAACAGACCTGGACGCGAAGCGCCCATCGGGCGCTCGAACAGTCGAGTGGCCGGGAATTTCGCTACGTGCGTGACGTACTTCACCGAGCGTCGAACGCTATCGTGGACGAAGCCCTCCGATATGAGTCCGACGTGATAGCCTTCGAGAACCTAACCCACATCCGCGATCGCACAGGTGCGTTGTGGGGTCACAAGCGGGCGTTCCGAGCGCTGTACGAGAAAGTGGCGTATAAATCCGAAGCGAAAGGTATCTCAGTGAAGCAAGTCGGGTCACCGTACACGTCACAGCGGTGCGCCGAGTGTGGCTTCACAGCTGAGGAGAATCGCGCGACCCGCACCGATTTCCGGTGCGTGAAGTGCGAGTCGGAAGCGAACGCGGACTACAACGCGGCGAAGAACACCTGGATGTGGTATGTCCGTCGGGGCCAACAGTCGTCTCGCTGGACGGGCAATAGTCAGCATGCCCTAAAGTCTGGAACAGTGACGCCGAGTGGCGGATTCACCGCCTACCCGGATGGGTTCGAGGCCGAGTTCATGGACAAGCCCCACTCTCCACGAGCGAACCCCTCAGAATGAGCGAAGTAGGGTGGGGTAGTTGACACACCTTATCGGCAAAGGCGAGACCCTCGACGGGTCGATGCTGTTCTCCGACGCCCTCGACATGGAGTTCGACAAGGTCGAGATCCCCAAGCAGGACGACTGCCCGGTCTGCGGCGATGATCCGGCCATCGAGTCCGTCCACGACGTGGAGTACACGGCATCCTGCGCGATCGACGCTGGTGGCGACGCCGAACCGGAGATCGAAGCGATCGAGTAAGAGGCTTCCCTCCGACCCGGTTTGGGGCGACGCGAACCGGGGAGTTTCCGAGACGAGGATGGTTCGTAGCGCCGGTCTCGCCGTTTCCCGTTGAGCGACCGCGTGCCGAGTGCTGTGAGAATACTCGCCGTCTGCGGGGTTCGTTCAGCGCTCGCTTCGGATCGAGACGGTCTCCTGTTCGAACGCCTCCTCGTTGTCGCGCCACCGCCACGAGCCGACGAAGGGGTAGCCGTCGAGTGCGCAAATGACATACGAGTGGTCCGGCCACGTGGCCTGTGCGGCGTCCGTCTCGCTCGGGTGCGTCGGTCCGGTCGGGTGCGAGTGGTAGAACCCGACCACGTCAAGACCCGCCTCCTCAACGGTCTCAATCAGCTCAAGCTGCTCTTCGGGGTCGATCAGGTAGCGGATCTCTGGTGTTTCCGCGACGTTCTCAGCAGCGTACGTCCCTGTGACGACGCTCTTGTCACCGTCAGTGCCGTGTTCGCCAGCGAGCACGCCACAGATCTCTGCCTCGCCGCCTTTGTACGCCCGATACACGATGTCATCGTACGCTGCCCGCGTGAGTTTGATCATACCCTGAGATAGCCTGATGTCCGGATAAGTCCGTTCCGACCGGCAAGAGGGGAGGCGAGTCAGGAGAACCGGCGGTCATTGAGGACGTGACGTACGCAAAAATAGGGGTGCTGTTCGCGGAGTTGACGCCGTCTCCGAGTCAGCGTTGTGTCGGGTGAGCGCGCCGAACCGTTTAGAACGTGATAATCTCGTAGTCGTCGCCGACGAGCGATTCGGGTTCGAGCCAGCAGTCACGAATACACTGAAGCGCCGGGAGACAGATCGGATCGAACTCGCCGGCACCGTCGTCCCTGTTCATACCGCGAGCTGGTGGCTGGCCTCGTCGTAGGCGAGTGCGGCTTGGATCACGGTGAGATTCTGCTGACTGTGCGCGTACAGAGGCGTTATAACAAGATACTGTCTAATCACAGTCGGATGGCTATACTGGACGACCTCTCGGGGTTCGAGTTCGAGGACCTGATAGAAGATGTCTTCCGCAACCTCGGCTACGAGAACGTCCGCCAAGCTGAGAAGACAGCTGACGAGGGCCGAGATGTCCTGATGGAGGAAGTCGTCGACGGAACACGGAGAGCAATCGTTGTCGAGTGTAAGCACACGGGGACGGTCGGGCGGCCAGTCGTCCAGAAGCTCCACTCGGCGATCGCGACGTTTGACTTTGACGGCCCCAAACGCGGAATGGTCGTCACGACTGGCCGGTTCACGGACCCTGCTCAGGAGTACACAAACCGACTCCAACAGAACGACGACCCCCACCCAATCGAGTTGCTCGACGGCGAGGCTCTCCGGGAGATCGCCGACGAGATCGGGCTTGATCTCTATAACGGTCGCATTGAGATTCTCTGTGACGAGACGCTACGTCCCCACGATCCGACAACAGATGTCGACGCCCCTGTCAAGGAGAGGTTCCGTGACATCGAGAACATCGAGGCCGCCGACCTTCCGGAGCCACATTCGACGGTGACGTTCCGCCCGGTGGTTGCGGTCACCGCGGACACGAACGCTGTCTTCGAGACATCGGTAGGCGTCATCCACCGGATCAACGATCGCACACAGTTCGTCGTCCACGCTGACCGTGGACATCCGAAGGTGGCCGACGACGACGTCGCGACGCTAGTCATCGAGAACTTCCACGCGGCGGTCCCCCTCGATATTGGACAGTTAACCGAGGTATTCGACGACGTCGAGGAGCGCCGATTTGGGCAGACCCAAACAGAGTACAAGGAGTGGGCTGTTGACCGGCTTCAGGACTATCACACGACGACGGTGACCTATACCGGCGACAACAACGTCACCTACAACAAGACGTGTAGGCCGAATCTCTCGGATATCTCTGTGCAATCGATCGAGCCGGTGTATCTCCCTGAGGTTCGGCAGACGACCGAGCTGCAAGAGTATTCGTATCCGTACGAATACTATGCTGCTGGCCCTTCACGGGTCACCTTGGAGGACGGGATTCATCGGTGCGTCCACTGCGAGACGAGCGGTATCGACGAGACCTACACCTACTGTCCGAACTGCGGGGCGATCGCCTGCCGCAGCCACATCAAGACCGAACGGGTGGAAGGTGAGCCGGTCTGTACGGGCTGTGCGGTGACCGAACGGTTCGCGTTGAAGCCGAAGTACTTCTACGGCGAACAGAATCTCGAGACGTTCCGCGAGGAATACGCCGAGATGCCACTTCACGAGAAGGCGATGGAGAACCCGTTACTGGCGGGCGGCAGCGTGGTCGCGGCGCTGCTGCTCATCATTGGACTGCTCGTTATATAGATCAAGGAGAATACCTGCGGCTTCAGCCGCAGGATGAATCCGACAACTCGGAGTCAATCTACACTACAATAGCCACACTGAGATTTGGCAATCCGCATCTTAAAGGGACAGGCAATCCCACGTATAGATAGGAATCAGACTGGGAACAGAGCGACTCCCGTTAGTCCTACGATGGCGGTCTGTCCGCCCCAAGCAATGAGACAGTAATCGGAACCAGTTGGGTGAGCGGTCGGTTCTTATAATGAACCGATACAGTGCCCGACTGCTGTACGCACCACAGAAAGTAACTCCAAGTCCAGCGAAGTCTGCCGGACTCCCCGAGGCAAAAACAACTCCGGGAGTCCGAACACGATAGAGGATAGGAGTACCGGGGGCTTGGCACTCCCAGCAGTCCCACCCGTCACAGTCCGTGAACCCCACACGGATTCTCACCGTGTCGGAGTTCGGTGGAACTGTAAACCTGAAATCTCCAACGCTCAGGATTCCTCCGCGTTTACGCGGAGGAGGATGTCAACGGCGGGGTCATCTGAACGGGCTTGCTGATCACCTAGACTGGTGGTATTTATATCACCCCAGAAGCCCTGATGGGCGCTAACCCAGCGTGGAGGTCTGTTTGTCTACATCTACTTCGCAGTCGACGCCGTCGCTAGGCGCATCGGGTCACTCGAGAGTTGGCGCGGTCCGACGGATATTTCGCTGTTGGCGGCGACCTCCTCGTGAATGAGTCGCTACGGGACGGCCGGCCGATTCTTGCTTCTGTGTGCCGTCTGGGGCACCGCGTTCATGGCGACGGACGTCGGCCTGGCTGATCTCCCTGCGGTGCCGTTTGCGGCCGTGCGTTTCGACATCGCTGCCGCACTGTTGTTTGTCGCTGTGGTTGCCTCCGATGCGGATATCCGTCCCCATACTCGGGACGACTACGTCTACGTGCTCGTCGGTGGCGCGCTCACAATCGGTGCGCACCACGCATTCCTCTTCGCGGGCCAGCGGTACGTCACGGGCGGTGTCGCGGCCGTTCTGTTGGGTCTCGTCCCCGTGGTGACACCTGCGCTCACGCGGCTCGTCTCTACTGAGGAAGAGTTTACCGCTGCCACCGCACTCGGCGTCGTGCTTGGATTCGTTGGCGTCGTCGTTATCGCTGATCCCGACCCCGCGAATCTCGCGGACAGCGTCTTCGGAGTGTCGCTCGTGCTTGCGTCCGCACTTGCGTTCGCCGTCGCCGCGGTCGTCACGCACAGCAGGTCGCCGTCGATGCCGTTCCTCTCGACGCAGGCGTGGATGATGGCTATTGGCGCCGTCGTGCTCCACGCCGCCGTGATCGCAGTCCCTGGTCAATCGTTCGCGGCCGCCACGTGGACCCCGTCCGCACTCGCCGCACTTGCGTACCTTTCTGCCGTTGCTGGCGTCGGCGGCTTCTTGCTTTATTTCACGTTACTCGACGACCTCGGACCCATCGAGATGAGCTTCATTGAGTACGTCATCCCCGTGTTCGCAGCGCTGGCCGGCTGGCTCGTGCTTGGGCAGGAAGTGACGCCGGCGACCGTCGCCGGGTTCGGGTTCATCGTGGCAGGGTTCGTCGCCGCGAAGTGGCGGACATTGCGTAGAACATAGTGGTGCGTGATTGGTGACTTCGGGAGACCTTCCGAACACTTCGCTGGGGTCCCAGTGGTTGGCAAGTGCGGTACACGATCAAAGGATCATCTCACGAGCCGATTTTGAGTGGATCGCCTCCCTCCCAAGCGAGGATAAGATCTTACTTATTGGTAGAATTTGTGTCAATTCGTAATTCGGCGAAGTTACTACCTAATTTGCGGGTTGGTTCGCAACTCATACATACAAGGTTCAAGATCATAATTTCACGCCCCATACGAATGTCAGAACGCCCTCCATCCGATGATTCAGACGAACAACCCTTCGATACCGATCTGGCCGACTGGCCATCAGATGACTCGGATCAAGACCAGTCGGCGCCACCGTGGATTCCGCTTGGCATTGTTGGGATTCTTGCTGTTGCCGTCGGCTGGTTCTTCCGGCCGTGGCTCCATGGCCTCATCTACACGGTGTATACGACGCCGCTACTGTTGCTTGGCATCATTGCTGGTAGTATCGCGGCGTGGGTTACCGTACGTGCGGGCGACCGCGTTGAGACCGTCATCAACACGCTCTCCAGCAGCGACCACACGATTACCCCACTTCGTGTCGGTGTAGTCGTCGTCGTGATCGCTGCGTTCGCGCTGATGCCCGTCGCTAACGCGGTCGCTGGCGTCACATTAAGCGACCAAACAATGAGCCAGACGGCTACTGTTGAGCAACTCGACGATGTTGACGCCGACAATCCCCGAATTGTCACGCGAGCGGTCGCCGAACGGTACGCATCGAACACACTCAACCGGCCGCAGTACCGCGTCGGGGAGACCGATATCAGCGTGGTGAATGGGACTCCCTACTGGGCTGCTCCGCTCGCTCCGGATGGCCTATTTAACACGATCACAAAGCGTCAAGCTGGAACTGTCCTTGTCGATATGACAACTCAGCAGGCGAATGTACGGTCCGTAGACGGCGAGCTCGAAACTGGCGTCGGAACGATCTTTTATCGGAACTACCGCTGGAAGCTCCTCAAATCGCAGGCATATCTCGTGGACTACGGTGATCCGAAGATGGTCATCCACAATGAGACTCAATACATCACCGTCCCATACACTGAGCCCACATTCCACTTGACGCCGTTACCACACTCGACACCACAGTGGGGAGGCGTCGCCGTCATTGATCCAAGCGGTTCGATCGACATGCTCTCTCCCTCTGAGGCTGCGGCTAGCCCAATTCTTGACACTCAGCAACTGTATCCAGAGAAACTGGCGCTTCAATCGGTCGCGGCAACGAAGTACCGAAATGGAATCCTCAACACCTATACGAGCCACGAAGATGAAATCGAGATCGCGCCGCTTCCCGGAGACGGAAACGACCAGCCGTTCTTCATTCTCTCTGAGTCGGGGCCGCAGTACGTTGTTGCTGTCGAACCGTACGGCGACGCACAGGGTCTCCAAGAGTTGTGGACAATCGACGGCCAAACCGGAACCTTCGAACGCTACATCCCAACTGACTCGCTGTTCGGCCCACAGCGAGCAGCAGATCTCGTGCGGCAATCAGCACCACAGACAGACTGGGACCGCTTTTCGCCAGCCGAACCCATTCTCACAGTCATCGACGATCGAGAGTATTGGCAAGTGCGCGTCGTCCCCGAAGATAACAGCGGGATCGCGTACGTCGCGTTTGTAGACGCACGGTCCGGGAACGTCGATTCGTTCGAAGAGACTGACGCGATCTCGCAGTTCCTCGCTGGCGAGACACCGGTCGAGAATCCTACCGAAACAGACCCAGTGACGCCTACGGAGACGCCGACGGTTATCGTCCAACGAGTTGCCGAGAACGGTACTGTAATTGAGACCATGAGAGTGTACGACGACGAATCGCTCGAAATACGGACACCCACGAACACCTCCGTTGGTACAGAGAACGCGACCGCTCAAGCCCTCGGCAGTTAGGGAAATGGCTCGGTAATGTGGGCGCTATTGAGTTCGGCATGCTGTCCACCTGACGAAGGCCCGTTTAAAAGCCGCTACCCAACTTGTCCGATGTTATTCGATCCAAACGGTTTTGCGATTGACAAACTCCTTGATCCCAGCCTCGGAGAGTTCCCGGCCATAGCCTGAGTCCTTGACACCGCCAAACGGAACCCGTGGGTCGGACTTCACCAACTGATTCACGTACACGCAGCCCGCGTCGATACGGCTTGCCACACGTTCACCGCGGTCGCGGTCCTGCGTCCAAACGCTGGCTCCGAGTCCAAACGGTGTGTCATTAGCCTTGGTGATCGCCGACTCCTCGTCGTCAACCTCGTAAACCGTAGCTACTGGGCCGAATGTCTCCTCCGTGTCGACGGGACACCCTTCCGGGGGATCAGTCAAGATGGTCGGCGGGTAGAAGGCTCCTTCTCTGTCGAGAGGCTCACCGCCAGTCACGAGCGTCGCTCCAGCCTCGACGCTTGCGGTGACCTGTTCATGAAGAGTTTCCATAAGATCTTCTCGGGCCTGTGGCCCGATATCGGTCTCCTCGTTTGTGGGGTCTCCCACAACGAGCGAATCCATCTCGTCGGTCAGTGAGCCAAGGAATTCATCGTATACGTCCGTGTGGACGATGAACCGTTTCGCGGCAATACACGATTGACCACCGTTTAGATTCCGCGCCCAAGCGCCTGTCTCAGCCGCAGCCGATAGGTCCGCATCGTCGAGGACAACGAATGGGTCGCTCCCTCCAAGTTCGAGGACGGTCTTTTTGAGTTGGTCACCGGCGTTCGCGGCTACCGCACGTCCAGCTGGACCACTTCCTGTCAGCGTTGCGGCCCGAACCCGACTGTCCGTCAGGAGATTATCTACGAGATCCGATGGAATCAGCAGCGACTGGAAGACGTCATCAGGATACCCGGCCTTCTGGAACACTTCCTCGATTGCGAGCGCGCACCCAGGTACATTCGACGCGTGCTTGAGAATCCCCACGTTTCCAGCGGTGAGGTACGGTGCGGCAAAGCGGAACACCTGCCAGAGTGGGAAATTCCACGGCATCACCGCTAAGACAGTTCCGAGCGGTTCGTGTTCGGTTTTCACTTCTGACCCCGGAGGACTCGGATGGTGGTCGGCTTCGAGATACGCACTTGCGTGTTCCGCGTAATGCTCACAGACCCACGCGCACTTTTCAACCTCGCCAACCGCCTGTGAGATCGGTTTACCCATCTCCCGCGTCATCGTCTCGGCGTACTCCTGTTTGTTCTCTCTGAGTACCTCTGCCGCGTTCGCCAGAAGTTGCTCTCGCTCCCGAAGCGGGCGGGTCTGCCAGTCTTTGAATGCTTGTTCTGACCGGTCTAAGGCCGCTTCAACGTCGTCTTCATCGTGATCGTCGTATGTCTCAACACGAGCCCCCGTTGCTGGATTCACTACATCCATGCGATCTGGGAACGCAACACAGGTACATTAACATTGGTCACGTTTGATAGCTGCTCAGGTAACCGGCCCGGCACTCAGAACTGACGATCTAATTCTGTACTGGGGTGTTTAGCGGAACACAGAACCGAGATAAAGGGATGGTGTGTCATGGACCTACACATTTATGTAGTGAGCGACACTCACGGACGATTGTTAACAATGGAAACCGAAATTGGGGATGACGAAAACAAAGAAAAGCAGACTGGGGAGACACCGACGAGTTCAGCAAGTCAATCGCCGATTGGGCGGCGACGGTTCCTACAGGCGACCGGTGCGGGGACGGCGGTCGCACTCGCCGGCTGTTCAGGCGGTGGTGGCGACAGTGGGCCCGTAACGCTCGGTGCCGCATACATCCTCTCAGGGTTCGCCTCGTTGTACGGCGAAGAGGCAGAACGGGGAATTGAGTTTGCGCAGTCGCGGATCAATGACAACGGCGGTATCGACGGGCGGGAGGTCGATGTGATTGTCCGTGACACCGAAGCAAGCGGAGACACGGCAATCCAGCAGATCCGTAGTCTTGTCCAAGAGGACAACGTCGACGGACTGTTTGGGCTCGACTCGAGTGGCGTTGCGCAGGCAGTTGCGCCACAAATCTCCCAACTTCAGGTCCCGTTCATGATCACGCACGCGGCAACCCCGTTCGTCACCTCGCCGCAGGGTGAACATGAAGACTCCGTTGGGAACGAGTACGTGTTCCGCGATTCCAACAGTCTCGCACAAGACGTGTACGGCGCAGCGCGTGTTGCCGAGGAACTCGATGCCACCGAATGGGCCACTATTGGGCCAGACTACGCCTTCGGGTACGAGACGTGGGATTACTTCCAGGCCTATTGTGACGGACTCGGTGTCGAGGCTGAGTTCACGGCCGAGCAGTTCCCGGCGCTGGCGACGAGTGACTACACGCCATTTATTAGCTCCATCCTCGACGCCGACCCTGACGCGGTACTCACCCCACTGTGGGGGGCTGACCTCACAACGTTCATCGGGCAGGCTGAGGACGCCGGCTGGTTCGACCAGATCGACCACACGCTGTTCAGTGTCGGGATGGGGACGGACTACCCCAGCGACGGCAGCCCCCTCCCGGAGGGAGAGTACGCATCCACCCGGTATGATCCGTTCGTCCCTGACTCAGAGACGAACAACTCGTTCCGTGAGGCGTACTACGAGGAGTACGGCACGCTCCCAACGTACAATGCCGAGGGAGCATACCGCGCGCTCTATCTGTACAAAGACGCGATCGAATCAGCCGGTAGCACAGAGGCCAGCGCGCTCGTCGACGAATTCACCGGCATGGAGCACTCGGGCCCAGTCGGTGAGTACCAGTTCAGCGAGACAAACCAAGCGACGGTCGCGTCAGTCTGGGGCACCGTCACATATGACGATGAGTGGGAAAGTAACGTCCTCGACCCGGTGAACCGATACGAGGCGGGTCCCGACGTGCTGTCGGAAGCACTCGGCGACTCTGACCTGCCGACGGGTATCTAACCCTCTTGCCGTTTTTATGAGTCTCACATCACTCGTTCCACTGATCGGTATCTCTGACGTTGTCATCGGGCTCAGCCTCGGGAGTCGCCTCTTTTTAATTGCGGTTGGGCTGAGTCTCATCTTCGGCGTACTCGGTGTGCTCAACTTCGCACACGGCGGGTTCTACATGCTCGGTGCGTACGTCACCCTAGCGGTGGTCTCGAACGTCATTGACAACTTCTGGATCGCCGCTGTGGTGGGCGCTTTAGCCGTTGGTATCGTTGGTGCCGTGATCGAATTCTCTGCGATCCGGCGGCTGTATGACCGTGTCGACTCTGACCTTGACCAGCTGATAGTCACGTTTGGTTTCGTACTCGTCATTCACGAGACAGTCCGGTTCATCTGGGGGTCGGGATCGTACTCGATCGATCCGCCAGACGTGTTCAACTTCTCTGTGACGTTCGGCGGGAGTACGTTCAACGCGTACCGGCTGGTCGTCATTGGCTTGGCTGTCGCGGTGCTCATCGGACTGTGGCTGTTCATCACGCGGACGTACTTTGGATCGCTGGTCCGAGGGACCTCCTCAGATCGTGAGATGGCAGCCATGCTCGGTGTCGACGTGCCGCGGCTCTACACTGGGGTCTTCTTCCTCGGTAGCGTGCTGGCTGGCCTTGGTGGAGCGCTCTCCGCACCGCTCCAGTCGACCAGCCCAGCCCTCGGTGATCAGGTGATCATTGACGCGTTTATCGTCGTGGTCATCGGCGGCCTCGGCTCAATGAGCGGCGCGTTCGTCGGTGCGATGCTCATCGGCATGATGCAGAGTCTCGGCCCGCAGTTTATCAGTGCCGGCAGCATCGCGATTCCATTCCTTGCGATGGTGATCGTGTTGCTGATCCGTCCTGAGGGACTCTTCGGGGGGATCGGCGAATGAGCGCGACCGACACCAGCAGTCGGGTTAGCCGGTTTAGATCCGCTGTCGCCGAGGGCTGGACCCGTGAGCGGTTTGGCGTCCTTGGAGCCCTCGCATTAATCTTGATCACCTTTGCGCCGCCGTTCCAAGTCTACCTGTTCACCGACTTCCTCGTAGTTTCGCTGTTCGCGCTCGGGTTCAACCTGTTGTACGGGTACACCGGTCTGCTGTCGTTTGGCCACGGCCTGTTCTACGCGGGTGGCGCGTACGGGATCGCAATTGTATTGCGAGACCTAGGACCGATGATCGCTGATATTGTCGGTACCGGAATTTCGCCGCTCGTCACGTTCATGATTGGTGGCGTTGTCGGCCTCGTACTCGTTATCATCGTCGCTGTGCCTGTCGGATGGCTCAGTGTCAGGTTACAGGAGATCTACTTTGCTCTGATCACCCTTGCGTTTGGGATGTTGGGCTACTCGCTCATCATCCAAGATCCGGCGGGACTGACAAACGGTACTGACGGGGTCATTGTTCTCCTCGGGACTGTAGACCTCGGCGGTACAAGCCTTCGGATTGGTGGCAGGCGGATCTACTACGTAATCTCGACCATTACCGTGGTCGCGGCAACGTACGGAGTATGGCGCATCGTCAACTCACCGTTTGGGACCATCTGTAAGGCGATCCGAGAGAGTCCTGACCGGGCGGCCGCGCTCGGGATCGATGCGAGCCACCACCGCTGGATGACGTTCATAATTTCGGCAGCAGTCGTCGGAATTGCAGGTGTCCTTCGCGCGGGGCTCGCCAGCGTTGCCTCTCCAGGACTGACCCACTGGTCGACGAGCGCAATCGCCGTTATCGCTACCGTCATCGGCGGTGCGACCTACTTTTACGGCCCGTTCGTGGGCGCATTTATCTTCCTGTACATCCGGTGGGCGATTAGTCGCTTCCCGGCTCTGGAGGCCTACTGGGAGCTGTTCTTCGGCGCGTTGCTCATCGCAGTTGTGCTGTTCTTCAAGCAGGGTGCTGTTGGTGGCCTCTTGCTGCTCCGCGATCGAGTGCTCGGCAATAACGACGACAGTGACCCTGGTGGACGAGAGAATACCGTTGACCCCGGTGAACAGGCCTCGGCTGCGTCAGATCACGAGGACGAACCGGGCAACGATAACATGGCGACTGACAGAGGTGATGACACGTGACAACCGTCCTCAAGACAGACGATCTCCGCAAACAGTTCGGAGAACTGACCGCCGTCGATAACGTCTCTATCGAGATCGACGACGACAAAATTACCAGTATCATCGGACCAAATGGAGCTGGAAAGACGACATTCTATAATCTCCTTACTGGTGTGCTCCAGCCAACGGGCGGATCTATCTGGCTTCGAAGCGGCGATCAAAACGAACTTACTGACGTTACCGATGCGGAGCCGCACGAAGTTGCGCAGGCAGGACTCTCGCGGTCGTACCAGATAACGAATATTTTTGAAGGGCTCACTGTCCGCGAAAATGTCCGTGTGGCTCGGATCAGCCACGAAGGGACCCGACTTGACTTCCGCTCGCGGGCAACTGGTGATGAGTCCGTTGAGGCCGACATCGAGGAGATACTGGAGCTCACTGGGCTCACAGACATCGCAGATACACCCTGCGACACGTTGAGTCACGGCGAAAAACGGACCGTCGAGATCGCCTTGGCGCTCGCTATCGAGCCGAACGTCTTCCTGATGGACGAGCCCACCGCAGGCATGAATCCGACTGAAGTCACGGAGATTGTCTCGTTGATCCGGGAACTCGATGCGGACCTCGACGCAACATTCGTGGTAACTGAACATAACATGGATGTCGTCACTGACATCTCTGATCGAATTGTCGTGCTTGCCGAGGGAGCGATCCTCGCAGACGGGACACCACAAGACGTGCTGGCGGATGAACGGGTAACCGAAGCATACCTCGGAAGTGATAGCGTATGACGATACTCACAGTCGACAAAATCGACACGTACTACGGGAACAGCCACGTCCTTCACGGGGTTTCGCTAGAGATCGACGAAGGCGAGGTAGTGACACTACTCGGACGCAACGGCGCAGGGAAAACGACCACCATGCGCTCGATCATTGGTGCGTCTCCCCCACGGTCCGGCTCTGTTACGTATCGTGGCGAGGAGATTACGGGACTCTCATCTGATGCGATTAATGGACTGGGAATCTCGCTCGTGCCGGAAGATCGCCGGGTGTTCCCCACTTTGACCGTCCAAGAGAACCTTCGCTTGGCACATAACCTAGCAAGCGATCCGCGGCCGGTTGAAGAGATGTATGAGTTGTTCCCTGCGCTTGACAATCTCCGTGATAGCAACGGACGGAACCTCAGTGGCGGCGAACAGCAGATGGTCTCGGTCGCTCGCGCGCTTGTCCAGTCACCAGATGTGTTGCTGCTTGATGAACCGACGGAGGGGCTCGCGCCGGTGATCGTTGACGATCTTAAAGAAATCGTCCAGACTGTTGTTGAACAGAACGTGACTGTCCTATTGACTGAGCAGAACGTCGACTTCGCGTTCGAACTTGCCGAACGGGGATATATCATGGATACTGGAGAGATTGTTTTCGATGGGACGGTCGATGAGATTCGGGACCGAGAGGACCTGCTTGAGACGTACCTCTCTGTGGGGACTGCCGATGCCTGAGGAGCTTACACTCCGTCCGTTCTTCTGGCGGGCCACTCGGCTCTTCCCCGAGACTGAGGTCGTCTCACGCACCCACGATGGGATCGATCGCTACACCTACGCCGACTTTGGCGATCGTGTCCGGCGGCTTGCGGCCGCGCTGGCCGATCTCGGTGTCACGTCCGGCGATCGAGTCGGGACGCTTGGATGGAATACCCACCGACATCTCGAGGCGTATTATGCGGTTCCGCTCTCTGGCGCGCAGCTCCATACGGTAAATCTCCTGTTACAGGACGACAACGTCGAGTACATCGTCAACGATGCCGCCGACGACGTACTGATTGTTGACCGTGATGCCGTGGCGATCCTCGATCGCCTGTGGGACCGTATCGAGGGGGTACGCGAGGTCGTCGTCATGGATGACACGGTGCCGAAGACCGAGGCAGACTTGCCGCTGTCGGCCTTCGAAGACTTGATCGCGGACACAGATCCCATAGCGTCGTGGCCACCGCTCTCGGAAGACGATCCAGCCGGGATGTGTTACACCTCTGGGACGACAGGGAAGCCGAAGGGTGTTGAGTACACCCACAAGATGCTCTACGCCCATGCTATGATGGTGATGACGCCCGCTGCGCTCAACGTCGCTGAGGACGACGTTGTGATGCCGGTCGTCCCCATGTTCCACGTGAACTCTTGGGAGTTCCCATATGCTGTGACGATGGCCGGCGCAAAGCAGGTCTACCCAGGGCCGTCTCCAGATCCCGCTGACCTCGTCAATCTGATTGAGTCTGAGGAGGTGACGCTCACTGCGGGGGTCCCGACAGTCTGGATCGATGTCCTTGATCACCTAGATGAGCACGGCGGTGACCTCTCCTCGCTTGAGCGTATCATCGTTGGCGGCAGTGCTGCCCCACGGGAGGTGATGCGACGCTACGAAGACGAATATGAGGTGACGATCGAACACGCGTGGGGGATGACCGAAACGATGAGTATCGGCTCAGTTTCCCGGCCGACATCCGGGACTGCCACCGACGGCCGCGAAGCGGCTCTCGACAAACGAGCGAAGCAGGGGTTACTCTCACCCGGCCTCGAGATGCAAGTTGTCGGGGATGACGGCGAGTCAGTCGCATGGGACGGCGAGGCGTTCGGTGAGCTGCTTGTTCGCGGTCCAACTGTTGTTGGGGAGTACTACAACCGACCGGAGGCCAACGAGACGGACTTCGTCGAAGCAGATGACGGCGGGAGCCGATGGCTCCGCACTGGGGACATCGCCACCGTCGACGAAGACGGCTACATCGAAGTTGTTGACCGGGCAAAGGATGTCATCAAGTCCGGCGGTGAATGGATCTCCAGCATCGAACTGGAGAACGCCTTGATGGCACACAGTGACATTGCCGAGGCGGTCGTCATTGCGGCGCCACATGAACGCTGGCAGGAGCGGCCGTTGGCGTTTGTCGTTCCGAAAGCGGGCTGTGAGATTGACGTAGAGTCTGTCCGGACGTTCCTCCAAGAGGAGTTCCCACGCTGGTGGCTTCCAGACGACGTCCAGATCCGTGAGGAGATTCCGAAAACTGCGACCGGGAAATTCGATAAGAAGACGCTTCGAGAAACCATCGAGGAGCCGGAACTCCCGTATGCGCCTGGCGATGGGGGTGGCCAATGACCACTGATGATACAACCGCGGCCGGAGCTGACATGGCACCAGTGGATGTCCTTCCAGACCTTTCGGGCCAGGTTGCTGTTGTCACTGGTGGCGGGCGCGGCATCGGACGCAGCATAACTCTCGGGATGGCTGCTGCGGGAGCCACGGTCGTCCCCTCGGCGCGGACAGCTACTGAGGTTGAGGCTGTTGCCGACCAAGCCCGCGATCTAGGTGTCGAAGCCCGCGGCATCACCGCCGATGTGACCGATGGTGATGACGTCGAAACGCTGTTTGAAGAGACGGTGGAAGCGTTTGATTCGCTCGATATCCTCGTCAACAACGCCGGGTTCAACCCTGGAGACGCGCTTGGTGACCCGACTGAAATTGAGTCCGCTGCGGTCGATAGTGTTCTCGACGTGAACCTGCGAGGATCGTTTCGAACGCTCCGAGCTGCCGGCCCCCATCTCCGGGAAGCAGGTGGCAGTGTCGTCAATGTCGCGAGCGTTGCGGGAGAGGTTGGCCTGCCGAAACAGCATCCATATGTCGCGTCGAAACACGGCCTCGTAGGATTGACAAAGAGCGTAGCGATGGACTGGGCACCAGATGTGCGGGTCAACGCGGTTGCCCCCGGCTACGTCGCAACCGACCTCACTGAAACGCTACAGGAGAACGAACGGCTTCGAAAGTCGATCCTCAACCGGACACCGCTTGACCGGTTTGCCGACCCCATGGAGATTGCCGGCCCCGTCGTCTTCCTCGCAAGCGACGCAGCGAGTTTCATTACCGGCGAAACACTCGCTGCGGACGGTGGCTGGACCGCACGGTGAGACGGCTGGGTGACAATGGTCAATGGGGACTACAGCCGCTCCGTCTCTCCGTTGATGTACGCGAGTGTCCGCGACGCGAGCTCGGGAACCTGTGTTTCCATCTTTGGATACAGTGGGTCGTCGCTATCGTCATTTAGGTGCCTCGCGAGAAACATCTCGCCGAGCCCAGCCATCTTGTACGCTGCGAGTGCGCGGTAGAACCGCTCGTGAACGAACTCACGTCCCGTTGCTGTCTCATAGTGATTGATTACCTCCGAGCGAGTCGGGTACCCTTCGCGAGCTGTGAACGTCGACATTAAATCTGGCATCGCCGGGTCTGGGTCACCCTCATCGTACCAGAACAACAGCAGCCATCCGAGATCGGCAAGTGGGTCACCGAGCGTCGACAGTTCCCAGTCGAACACAGCAACGACCTCTGGCGGTGTCCCTGGCCCATACATCACATTGTCGAGTTTGAAATCTCCGTGGACGAGCGTCTCTGGATGGTCATCTGGGACATTGTCGGCGAGCCACTCACCGACAGCCACGAGGTCAGGAACTTCTCTGACAGACTCCGTTGTCCCAAAGGCCCACTCAAGTTGCTCCGTCCACCGCTCGACTTGTCGAGTTGTGTATCCCTCTGGGCGACCGAATTCGGCAAGTCCAACTGCCTCGTAATCAACGACGTGGATAGCCGCAAGCGTGTCGATAAGTTCGGTTCCGATCTGCTTGCGTGCGTCGGGATTGGCAAACCGACTTGCTTCGGCGTCTCGCAATACGCTGCCGTCGGCACGCTCCATGAGATAAAAGTCGCTTCCGAGCACTGAGGGGTCGTCGCAAGCGCGCAACGTCCGGGGTACCGGAACGCCGGTGCCGGAAAGTGCGTCGACGACATGGTGTTCGCGGAGTACGTCATGGGCGGTGTCAGCCGTCTTACCGGGCGGCGGTCGTCGGATCACCAGTTCGTGGTCGCCCCACGTGACGAACAGCGTTTCATTTGAGTGCCCCTCTGCGTGTCGCTCAACGTCGAACGTATCCACCTCCCCGAACTCCTCGGTAAGGTACTCACTGAGCGCGTCATCGTCAACCAGCCGGTCAAGATAGCTAGTATCAGTCACGACCGTTCTACCCCCATTCGATGCGTGGCGAGCGATGACTGCGTTGGCCTGTTCTCCAAGCGAACGGATTTATTGGTAACGGGATATTCGACTAACATTGTAAATTAATTTCTCGCTGACTTGGAGATCAGCTTCGCTTATTATAGCTTTTTGGGGTAATAGCCGGAACCACTATTTACATTGCTAATCAATATCTGGTATGGAGTACAACGATATCGGACGTGGACCCGAGGTCGCCGACGCCGTCAGGGAATTTATTGAGGAAACGGTGCTTCCTGTCGAGCGCGAGTGGCTTGGTAGGGGACCGGTCCCACCAGCTGAAATCGAAGCGTTGCGTGACGCCGCACGCGACAGAGAGATTTACGCTCCGCAAGTCGACGAAGCGTACGGCGGACTTGGTCTCGGATTCCGTGAGATGCTCCCTGTGTTCGAGGAGGCGGGGCGAAGCCTACTCGGCCCAACCGCGCTTCGGTGTGCGGCACCGGATGAAGGGAACATGCATACCCTCGAGATCGCGGCCACTGACGACCAGAAGGAGCGCTGGCTCCGTCTGCTTGCGGCTGGCGAGATTGACTCCGGGTTCGCGATGACCGAGCCGATGCAGGGCGGGGGATCGGATCCGAAGATGCTGGGAACAACTGCGGAGAAGGACGGCGATGAGTGGGTCATCAACGGGCACAAGTGGTGGACAACTGGTGGTCTTGAGGCCAACCTGTTGTTGACCTTCGCCCGTACTGACCAGGAGGCACATCCATACGCCGGCTGTTCGGTTATCTTGGTGCCCGCTGACACTGACGGCGTTGAAATCGTTCGGAATATCCCGCACCTTGGCGAAGACTTAGTCGGAACAACACACGCCGAAATCCGGTTTGACAACGTTCGAGTGCCGGTTGAGAATACGCTCGGCGAAGAGAATGAGGGATTCAAGCTCGTACAACAGCGGCTTGGTCCGGCTCGACTTACTCACTGTATGCGATACGGCGGGATGGCCGACCGTGCGCTCGACATTGCGACCGCCTATCTCTCTGAACGGGAAGGGTTCGGTGAACCGCTCTCGGAGAAACAGGGGCCACGGTTCCGAATCGCTGATCGCCGCACCGAGCTTCACGCCGCCCGGACGATGGTGCGCCACGCCGCCAGACGGATCGCTGATGGTCACGAAGCGCGCATCGAGGTGGCGATGGCTAAGACCTTCGCAGCGAACGTGGCCCAGGAGGCGATTGACGACGCCCTCCAATTCTGTGGCGGTAACGGGATCGCCTACGACCTGCCGATTGCCCGGTTCCACGAGAACGTCCGGCAGTTCCGGATCGTTGATGGGGCCGATGAGGTCCACCGGCGGTCGATCGCGCGTGATGCCTTTGAGGATCCACCCACTGAGGAGTTAGCGCCTGTCACTCGGTTCGGTGAATTCGACTGACTTGACAACGAGCGTTGGTCGTCATTCCTCCCCGTTGTCTTCTTGGAACACCTCGAACAACTCCGGGTCGGTCCCGAACTTGAGGACGTTCGTCACGACGGAATTACGAAGATTATTTATGAGTTCTCCGTACTCCTTGTAGAAATCGTGGATCCACTTTGACTCCTGTTCGCGATCTTCGAACATCATGATCGTCTTCCACTGGTAATCGCCATCCGAGAGGAAGTACATGAAGGTATGGCGGCTTGATCGGACGTGTTCGAGTGCTTCTCGCCAATTCTCTTCGAACCCTTCTGGGTTAAATTGGAACTCGAACAACGAAAAGAAGAGATTCTCCTCGTTTGGAACAAGTGCTTCGCGGAACACGCCGTCTTTCCGCATTCGCCGGATTGACTCGCTAACGGTCACATGGGAGACGTCAATGCCGTGCTTTTCTTCGAGGAGGTCTCGGAGGCTACGGGAGGTGAGTTGTGGGTCGCGCGCAAGCTCCCGTAGAATAAGCGTGTCCCGCTCGGAGATATTCCAGTCGGGATCCGTCTGCTTCTCGGGCATTCTTCCGTATATGTGGAATCGTCATGCTAATCAGTATTTGGACTGCGCGCGGCTAGGTTCCGTCACAGGACCGGTGCGTTCTCTAGGGATTGCTCCGTGCTGACGCCCTCTAGGAGTCCTTAGGAATCGAGCTCGGCCTTTGCGCCATCAATCTCAATCGAACGCCTGTCACACACAGCCGGGGAATACGGTATCACCGTCGAGATGCGGTCAGAAGCCGATACAATCCGGACCTGCCCGGCGTATGGTGAACAGGACGACACCGACCGGGGAGGTGACGTATTCCGGTGTCCGTGTAGTCACGAAGCCCACGCAGACCTGTGCGCGTCTCGCACCTTCCTCGAACAACAGGCTGACGAAATTGAAGCTGGGTCGATAGTTCGGCCCGTGCGTCTCAGGTGGGACGACCACAACTGGTCGGGAGTATCACACTCTCCCGAGAGGGCAAGTCGCAACGAGGAGCGCACAAACCGGAGCCCAGACGACGGGAAACTTGCTTCCGTGGGTTCGGCATAGCCAACATCCCCACCGGAGGAATCCCACGGCTTCAGCCGTGGGAGGAAGTCAATCGGCAAGGAAACGGCCCAGCAGCTATAGTTTGACTGATAGATTTATATGGAATAATAATTTTTTAAATGTAGAACAC
>NZ_NEDJ01000054.1 GCF_002114285.1 Halorubrum ezzemoulense DSM 17463 | reverse complement strand
GGCAGGGTCGGGTGGGTATAGGGGAGAGCGGGGGGGCGGTCAGAGGACCGGGGGCGGCGGGTCCCGCGGTTCGTGATCGATTACGCGTGCTCGGAGTCGGCCGAGTCGCCGGCGAACCCCGGGAGGGCCCCGCCGGTCGCGATCCGGAGGCTCCCCCAGATGAGCAGGACGTTCACCAGCGTCACCGCCACGACGAACTCCGCCCGATCGGCGATGAACACCATCGCGGGGACGAGTCCGCCGAGGACGAGGAGTACGGCCTGTTGGATCGAGAAGTCCATGCCGTAACCATGCGCTCGCCGGAAATATATAACACCCGTGTTTTCAGGGTGCGAGAACGGGTAGATCTTATATGGCTCTCTACTGTCAAAGTCGCCTATGGGCCAAAGTGAGGCAGCAAACGCTCCGACTGACGATGTCGGCGGCGAGGGAGAGGATTTCGACCCGATCGGCACGCTCACGCTCATCGGAATTTACTTCGCAATCTTGGTACTCGCGTGGGTGTACATCTACTTCGTAGAGTTCCTCGGCCGGGACCTCGTCGTGGTGGGGTGATCACACGTGCACATTCACGCCTACGAGAAGCTCTGGCTCGCGCTGTCGATCGTCCTGATTCTCGCGCTCATCGGCACCGTGACCTACGGGGCGGTCGGTCCCGGCGTGGCGATGGTCGCCGACTCGCAGTCGACGGTCGACGCCGCGGCGCTCGACGAGGACGAGCGGTTCTCCGAGCCCCGCGTCGAGCAGGTGGGCGAAAACGAGTACGAGGCGTACATCGTCGCCTACCAGTTCGGCTTCGAACCGTCTCCGATCGTCGTGCCGGCGAACAGCACCGTGACGTTACACGTCACCTCTCGCGACGTGATACACGGCTTCGAGGTCGTCGGCACGAGTGCGAACACGATGGCCGTCCCCGGCGAGGTCTCGGAGATCACGGTCGAGACCGAGGAGCCGACGGAGTACGGGCTCGTCTGTAACGAGTACTGCGGCGCCGGTCACCACGTCATGGAAGGAAAGATCAACGTCGTGAGCCAGTCGGAGTTCGAGAGCCGCGGAGGTGACTCAGAATGAGCACCGCCATCGAGTCCGAACAGACGTTCGTCGACAAGTTCCCGGACGAGGCGCGGGTCGTCCGCGCGGCCTTCCTGAGCTCCTTCTTCGCCCTGTTGCTCGGCGCGATCTTCGGGATCATCCAGACGCTCCACCGGACCGACGTCGCGCGGATCATCCCCTCGACCGACTACTACACCGTCCTCACCGCGCACGGCGTGTTCATGGTGATCAGCTTCACGATATTCTTCCTCGTCGGGCTGTTCACCTGGGCGCTGACGCGCAGTCTGGACCGGCCGCTCCTGAACATCAAGATCACGTGGACGTGGTACGGGCTGATGGCGACCGGCATGACGCTCACGGGGATCTCGATCCTCGCCGGGTTCGTCGATTCCATCGACATGAGCGCGGACGTGCTGTACACGTTCTACGCGCCGCTTCAGGCGCACCCGCTGTTCTACGCCGGGCTCACCGTGTTCATCGTCGGGACGTGGATCGCGGGCGCCGACTGGTTCCGGACGTTCCTCGCGTGGCGGCGCGAGCACCCCGACGAGCGGATCCCGCTCCAGACGTTCATGGTGCTGACGACGATGACGATGTGGTACATCGCCTCGTCCGCCGTCGCCGCCTCCGTCCTGCTGTTCCTGCTCCCGTGGTCGCTCGGCTTCATCGACCAGGTGAACCCGACGCTCACCCGGACGCTGTTCTGGTTCTTCGGCCACCCGGTCGTCTACTTCTGGCTCATGCCGGCGTACATGCTCTGGTACACCGTCCTGCCGAAGATCGCCGGCGGCCGCCTCTTCAGCGACCCGCTGGCCCGGGTCGTGTTCGTGCTGTTCGTTCTCCTCTCGACGCCGGTCGGGATCCACCACCAGTACCTTGACCCGGGGATCGCCGAGGGGTTCAAGTTCATCTCGATGACGAACACGATGTTCCTGCTGTTGCCCAGCCTGCTCACCGCGTTCACGGTCGTCGCGAGCGTCGAGTACGGCGCCCGTCAGCGCGGCGGCACCGGGCTGTTAGGCTGGCTCACGAACCTCCCGTGGCGCAAGCCGGAGTTCACCGGCATGATGCTTGCCGGCCTGATGTTCGCGGCCGGCGGCTTCTCGGGCATGGTCAACGCCGGGATGAACATCAACTACCTCATCCACAACACGCTGTGGGTGCCGGGTCACTTCCACCTCACCGTCGGGACCGCGGTCGCGCTGACGATGATGGCCGGGACCTACTGGATCTGGCCGCAGATCAGCAACAAGCCGATCTACAGCAGCCAGATCGGGCTGTTCCAGGTCGTCCTCTGGTTCATCGGCATGGCGCTGATGTCGAACGCGATGCACGCGCAGGGGCTCCTCGGCGTCCCGCGACGCACCGCCGAGCCGGAGTACTCCGGCTTCGACTACCCGACGATGTTCGGCGGCTTCGAGGAGCTCAACATCCAGATCGCGATCGGCGGGACCCTGCTCTTCGTCTCGACGATCCTCTTCCTCGGGAACCTCGTGTTGACGATGGGGAACCCGAAGGTGTCCGGGCTCGCGGAGCCGCTCCCCAGTCCGGTCTCCGGCGCGGAGGACGCGCCGCAGGTGCTCGATAACCTCCGCCTGTGGGTCGGCATCGCGCTCACGCTCGTCGTCCTCGCGTACGCGCTGCCGATCGCGGCGATCATCAACCGCGGCGGACTGCTCGGACCGGGCGTCGGCACCTATCCGGTGTGGCTCGCGCCGCTGTTCGACGCGCTGGCAGATGCGGCCGCCCCGCTGTTCGGCGCCGTCGCCGACCTCTCGGCCTCGGTCGTCGAGGTGGTCCGATGAGCGTCGACATCTCTCGCGGCGGGCTGCTCGTGACGCGCGCGATCTTCGGCGTGGTCGTCTACGAGCTCCGGACCGTGCTCGACTTCGTCGGTGTCGAGCTGCCGATCATCCCGTACATGGGGGCCGTCTTCGTCCTCGCCGGGGCCTCCGTCTGGTACGTCACGCTGAAGGGCGGGTGGCGGACCGAGCCCGAGCCCGACGAACCGGCGTAGCGACGCCGGTCATTCCCGCCGACGCGCCCTCGCGCTCTTCTCTCCGACGCCGACCGCGTCGACGGAAGCAGTTATCACCGTCGACGCCCAATAATGCGTATGGAATCCAATACTGCCTCGAACGCCTCCGAGGCGCCCTCCTCCGGATCGTCCGGCACCGACCGGCCCGTTTCGCTCGCGGACGAGGACGCTCTCGACGCCTTCGTCGCCGACGCGGACGCCGCGCTCGTGGAGTTTTACACCGACGGCTGCGGCATCTGTGCCAGCATGGAGCCGGTGATCGGGAACGTGGCCCGCGGCGCCGAGGCCGACTTGGCGGTCGGCCTGGTGAATCCCCGCGACGACCCGCCGCTGGTCGAGCGGTTCGACGTGCGGAGCGTCCCGCTGTTCGTCCTCTTCGTCGACGGCGAGCCGGTCGCGCGGCGCGCCGACGGGTTCATTTCGGGCGACGACCTGACGGCGTGGGTCGACGAGCACGCGGCCTGACCGAGGCTGATGTGTCGGTTTGGACTCGTTCCGGGGGTCGCCGACGAACACCACTGAAGCCCCAGTCGCGAGCCGGACGCACGCTCGTTGCGTTCCTCGCTCAGTCGCTCCACTCTGTCGCTGTGGTACGTACACCGCCTTTGCCCGCCTCACGACTGCCCCTTCGAGTGCCACCCCGTACCGCTCGGCCCCGCACCTCACACCTCCCCAGCCTCGGCGGACACACCGGCGCCGGCGCCGCCGCGCCGGCCCGCCGCCTCCCTCGCGCGTGCTGGCTTCGCGGCCGCCGCTGACGGCCGCTCGCAGGTGCGCGCCACCGCACTTTCCGTACTCACTCGTCGTTTGACTCTCACCTATTTATAAACGATCGCGCTCGACGGAACCCTTTTGAGCCGGAGCGGCGTACTGTGCGTCAGTATGGGACTGGGCTCGGACATGTACCGACAGCAGATCCTCGACCACTACAAGAACCCGCGAAACTACGGGGAACTCGAGGATCCGGACTTCACGCACGTCGGCGAGAACCCCTCCTGTGGCGACACGATCCGGATGGACGTGGACCTCGACGACGAGGAGCAGACGATCGAGGCGGTGCGGTTCACGGGCGACGGGTGCGCCATCTCGATGGCCTCCGCGAGCATGCTCTCGGAGCGGCTCCACGGGATGAACGTCGACGAACTCGACGGGCTCGACACCGACGACGTCACCGAGATGCTCGGCGTCGACATCTCGCCGATGCGCGTGAAGTGCGCGGTGCTGGGGCGACAGGTCGCGCAGGACGGCGCGAAGATCCACCGCGGCGAGCTCGACCCCGACGACCGGACGGTCACCGAGGAGTGAGCCCGCGGGCCGACGGCGCCCGTCGGCTCCCGCCACGGCTCGTCCCGAGCCCACCGGACTTTTGCCCGCGAACCACGTTCGTCAGCCCATGAGCGACGACTTCGACAAGGAGGCGGAACGCGAGAAGCTCCGCGAGAAGTTCGCGGACGACGAGCAGAAGCGCGAGCACACCCAGCGGATGTCCGAGCTCCTCCTGAAGGGCGCGACGATGACGAACCGCCACTGCGAGGAGTGCGGCGACCCCATCTTCCGTCACGACGGTCGCGAGTTCTGTCCCACCTGCGGGAACGAGGCCGGCGGCGCGGCGGGGGCGAACGAGGCGACCGGGACCGCGGCGGAGCCGGACGCGGCGGGAGGCACCGAGGCGACGGGAGCCCCGCCGGACGTGGACGCCGGCGCGGCGGACGGCGTCGCCGAGAACGGCTCGGTGGGTGCCGACTCCGGTGTGACCGATTCCGCCACGACCGAGTCCGGTGCGACCGAGAGCGCAGGGTCGCGGCCCTCCCGCTCGGCCGCCGTGCAGTCACAGGGGTCGGCGCCGCCGCAGGGGTCAGCGCCGCCGCAGCAGTCCGACTCCCAGCGGCCCGAGCCGCGGCGGCCCGACTCCCGACCGCCTGAGTCCGGGCGACCCACCCCGCCTCAGTTGACGGACGACGCCGAGGGCGTCGGCGCCGCCCGCGCGTCGCTGACCCGGACGCTGACGCGGTTCGCCCGCGCCGCCGAGGAGACGGACGACCCGCGGCGCGCCCGCGACCACCTCGAAGCGGCCCGCGAGGCGGCCGAGGCGCTGGCGGCGCTGGACTGACGCTACTTATAGACACGTCTCCGTGTCGCGGCCGCGGTCGAGGTCTCGGCTGTCGGTTAACAACCTGATCCCGGTAGATCGGCGGCGAGCCCCACCAGAGTCTCGGCCGACCGTTTATAAGTAGTCGACTGCGGATCGCCGGCAATCACCGCCAAAGCCCCGCGACCGCGCCTCACGCCTCCCCAACCTCGCGGCTCCCTCCGCTTCGCTCCGGTCGCCGCGTCCCTCGCGCGTGCTGTCTCGCGGCCGCCGGTGGCGGCCGCTCGCAGGCACGCGCCACCGCAGTTTCGATTATCAAATAGCCTGCGCTACCGCCCGCTCTCGACGGCGACGCGCATGTCCGCCGCCAGCCGCTCGGCGCGGTCGGCGTCGGCGGACTCGGCGTAGATCCGGATCTTCGGCTCGGTGCCCGAGGGGCGGACCAGCACCCACGCGTCGCCGTAGTCGAGCCGATAGCCGTCCGTCGTGTTCGGCTCCGCGTCGGCGGTCTCGACGTAGGCGCGGGCGGCCGAGAGCATCTCGTCGCGCTCGTCGTCGTCCGCGTACTCGACGTTCTCCCGCACGAAGTGGTAGTCGGTGTACGGCGCGACGACCTCGCTGACGGGCGCGCCGTCCGCGGCCGCGAGCAGTTCGAGGAAGCGCGCGCCGATGTACGCCCCGTCCCGCGAGAGCCGGTACGGCGGGAAGAACAGCCCGCCGTTCCCCTCGCCCGCGATGGGGACGTTGACCCCCTCGTCGTGGAGGTCGCGCGTCCGGGTGATGATGTTCGTCGCGCCGATGGGTGTCAGTTCGAGGTCGGCGTCGTTGGCGGCGCAGACGTCGACGAGCCGCTGGGAGACGTTGACCGCGCTAACGACTGCGTCGCCCGGTTCGAGACAGGCGTCCGCCAGCGCCGCGAAGGAGGTGTCGCCGTCGACGAACCGCCCCCGCTCGTCGACGAAGACGGCACGGTCTGCGTCGCCGTCGTGCGCGATCCCCACGTCGGCGTCGGAGGTCGCGACCAGCCGCGAGAGGTCCGCGAGGTTCTCGGGGACCGGCTCGGAGTCGCGGCCGGGGAAGTGGCCGTCCGGCGTCGCGTTCACCGTCAACACCTCGCAGCCGAGTTCGCGGTAGATCCGGGGGGACGCGACCGAGGCCGCGCCGTGACCGGGGTCGACCGCGACCGTGAGGTCGGCGTCCGCGACCGCCTCGCGGTCGACCGCAGCGGTCAGTTGGTCGGCGTAGTCGTCGACGGCGCCATCGATCGGCGTCGTCGCGCCGGCCGACCGCCAGTCGGCGTGGTCGTACTCGTCGTCGAGGACGCGCCGCTCGATGCGCTCTAACACGTCGACGGAGAGCTCGACGCCGTCGGCGCCCACCAGCTTGATGCCGTTGAACTCCGGCGGGTTGTGCGAGGCGGTGACGAGGACCGCGGGGACCCCGTCGGCCTCGCAGTAGTTCCCGACCGCGGGCGTGGGCACGACGCCGAGGCGGTCGACGTCGCAGCCGACCGCGGCGAGGCCGCTCGCGGCCGCGTTCGCGAACAGCTCGCCGGTGGTCCGCGTGTCGCGCGCGACGGCGACGCGGTCGGCGTCCCACACCGTTCCGGCCGCCTTCGCGATGTCGAGGACGAGCGCGGGCGTGAGGTACCGCAGCGCGACCCCGCGGATGCCACTCGATCCGAACAGCTCCATGCGGGGCCATCCGCCGGCCGAGGGGAAAGCGGTTCCGAACCGCTCGGCCGGTCGCGTGTCGCTCGACCGACATCCGCGGTCGTTCCCGCGACGACGCGTGCGGTTCATGCCGGTGGCGTTCGTTCGACCCGTATGGACCACACGCGACGCGACGCGCTCGCCGGGAGCGCGCTCGCCCTGTCCGTCGCGACGGCGGGCTGTCTCGACTTCGCGGCGGGCGACGGACCGCAGGGCCCGGAGGGAACGCCGGCGACGCTGACCTGCGACGACGACGGGTTCGTCCGCCTCGGTCAGCCGTTCGAGGCGTCGGTCACCGAGACCCTCGTCGAGACGGACGAGACGACCGTTGAGCTCTCCACGGAGGGAGCGACCGAGACGTACGGCCAGTCGCTCCGGCTCGTCCTCCGGAACACCGGCGACGCTCCCGCCGCCACGCTCGGCGAATCCACCTACTCGCTCCAGCGCGAGACGGGGGAGGGGTGGCTCGACATCCGCGGCTCCACCTCGGGCGAGGCGGTCGAACTCCCCCGGACCGAGGCGGCGCTCGACACGAGTTCGGCGTACTCCTGGGACATCACGTTGACCGAGTCGGCGATCGCCGACGCGGTCGACGGCGTCGACTTGGAGGTCTGCCCGCCGCTGGGCGACGGCACCTACCGGTTCGTCTACTGGGGGCTCGTCGACGCGCCCCCGATCGGCGCGGAGTTCGAACTGGTGGGGTGAGGCCGGTTCGACGCGAGCCGCGGAGATCTCGGGCCACGGTGCGGCTCCCGGCTCAGAAGGGCTCCCAGTCCGACGGCTGGCCGACCCGGCCACGGACGCGGAACTCCCGCGCGTCGTCGTCGACGCGGGTCTCGACGACGACCTCGAACGGCTCGTGGAGGGTGTGAACGACCTGTTCGTCGTGGGCGGTCGAGCCGACGACCCCGACGAACGGCCACCCCTCGCCGGAGGTCTGCGAGGTCATTACCCGGGTGAACCGGTAGATACGCTCTGGCTCCCAGTACATCAACAGCTGGGACAGCGAGTAGACGCCGACTGCGCGGTCGCGGCCCACGGAGGACTCGACGATGTCGGTGAACTTGATCCCGATGTCGGTGAGGTTGCCGGCGCTGGCGACGTACTTCGTCGCCGGCGTGTCCTCGCGCTTGTCGCCCTGCTCGTGGGTGACGCAGTCGATGACGACCACGTCGTCGCCGTCCGCCCCCGTCAGCTCCTCGTAGTCCTCGCGGATCTTCTCCGCGGTCCGTCCCGTCGAGATCACGACCGGGCCCGTGGACCACCCCGCGAGCAGCCGGTTGAACAGGTCGTACTTCCCGCTCATCGGCGGACCGCTGATGAGGACGCTGTCGGCACCGCGGACAGCGTCGGGAAGCACAGTCATTTTGTGGACGTGAGAGTGTGTCGGGTAAAACCCTTCCGAGGGATCACTTTCGAAGCATGGAGGGGAGGTCGAGCGACGAGGGCGGGCCCTCCCGCGGCCCGTCGGTGAGTGTCAGTTCGCGTATCGCCCCGGGGAGCGCGGCCGGCACCGGAGACTCGCGCGGTGCGCCGGCGCCGTCGACGAGCGACGACCAGACAGCCTCGTCCTCCGGGTCGTCCCGCTCCGCCTTCGCCTCCAGCGCCTTCGTTCGCCCCTCGTCGTACGCCAGCTCGACGATGCTCCGGTCGTAGCTCCCCGAGAACGTCTCCAGCACGCGGTCGAGCTCCTCCGGGCGGGGGTTGTCGACGCCGGCCGCGACGCCCAGCGCGAAGGCGCGCTCGACCGCCTCCTCGCGGGAGAGGTCGTCCCACTCCGTGCCGAACGTGCGGTCGTACATCAGTGCGTCACCGTCGCCGCCGGGCCGACGCGGAGCCCGCCGTCGGTGAACTCCACGTCTTGGATGTCGGTGTCGACGTCCGTTCCCCGCATCTTCAGCACCTGGACCCCGCGGCGCATCCCCTCGTCTTCGAGGTAGTTGTGCATGAAGACGACGCCGTGCGCGAGGTAGTGCTCCTCGGAGTACGCGCTCGGGTCGGTCATCTCGGAGATCAGAAGCGTCGTCGCGTCGGTCCGCTTCAGCGAGGAGAGCAGCTGGATCATCGTGTCCTCGTCGTCGTCTAAGAGGAACCGCAGCAGCATCGTCGAGTCGAAGACGACGCGGTCGATGTCGCGGGAGTTGATGAACCCGGTGAGCCGGTTGGTGACCCCCGAGCGGTCGCGGCGGTCGCCGGGGAGCCCGAAGAAGCGCCGGCCGTCCGACGAGAAGGAGTCGAGGAAGGTGACGCGGTCGGAGTCGAGCGCGCGGTCGAACCCGAAGTCGTAGCCGCTCATGTCCTCGCGGATCCCGTCCTTCGTCTCGTGCATGCTGATGTAGAGGACGTCCTCGCCGTTCCGAGCGCCTTGGGCCGCGAACTGTGAGCAAAACGTCGTTTTCCCGCTCCCGGGCGGGCCGCTGACAACGTAGAGGCGGTCCTCGGGGAACCCGCCGTCGACGAGGTCGTCGAACCCCGGGACGCCGCTTGAGACGCGCATACGTAGGGACCCGTTGGACGGCTGATAAGCGTTGGCACCCGGTTCTCACCCGTGAGAACCGATCGCCGGCGGACGCCGACGGGGTCGCCGACGCGGTCGCCCGGCGCTCGCTCCGCCCTCTCGGCTACGCTTCCGCGGCCTCGACGTCGTCGAGGTCGCCTGCGATGGCCTCGTCGACGTCCGGCGAGACCCACACGACAAACCGGTCGTCCGACTTGACGATACCGCGGACGCCCTCGTCCTCGACGGTAGTGCTCTGATCGACGTCCTCGGGCGAGACGTCGCGAACCTGGAACACCTCATCGACCATCCAGCCGACCGTGCCGCCCTCGTCGATCTCGTCGTCGTCGAAGACGACGATCCGCTCTCGCGGACCGGCCTCGTCGATGTCGAACAGCGTCTTCGGGTCGACGATCGTCGTCGTCCGGCCGCGGAGGTCCATGACGCCCTCAACGTGGTCCGGCGAGTTGGGGATCCGCGTGAGCTCGCCGGCGTCGACGATCTCGTCGATGACGCCGATGTCCAGACAGTACGTCCCGTCGCCCAGGCCGAACTCCAGCACCTTGGTCGGTTCGGCGTCCGCCTCTGTGGCTGCCATGCCTGTACCTGCGGTGAACCGACAAATAACCGTGTTCCCTGAATTATCAGGGGTGATTACTGGGTCCGTGGATTTATGCTGATTCTGGGCGCGCTGTGGAGTATGAGCAGGACGACGGATCGGCGCGGCGGTCGGGACGGGTCGCCGCGGGTGGTGGTCGTCGACGATTCTCCGTTCATGCGGGGATTGATAAGCGACCTCTTGAGCGACGCCGGGGTCGCGGTCGTCGGCGAGGCGGGGGACGGAGAGGAGGCGCTCTCGGTGGTGGCCGAGACGCGCCCCGACGTCGTGACGATGGACGTCGAGATGCCCGGAATGGGCGGGCTCGAAGCCGTCGAGCGCCTGATGGAGGAGACGCCGACGCCGGTGTTGATGCTGTCCGCGCACACGGACGAGGGGGCAGAAGTCACCTTCGAGGCGCTCGACCGGGGCGCGGTCGACTTCTTCGCGAAGCCGGGCGGCGAGGTGTCCACCGGCGTCTCGCGGGAGTCGGACCGGCTCGTCGAGGCGGTGCGCTCGGTTGCGGACGCCGACCTCGACGCCGCGACCCGCGAGCGTGACGATCCGAGCGCCGCGGCGTCGCGCTCGCCGGACGCCGCGTCGGAGGCGGACGCCGCGGACGTCGACGGCCCGCTGACGGTCGTGATCGCGGCCTCGACCGGCGGCCCGAACGCGGTCGAGCGCGTGCTGTCGGCGCTGCCGATGGCGGACTGCCGCGTGGTGATCGTCCAGCACATGCCCGAGGCGTTCACCTCGCGGTTCGCGAACCGGCTCGACGAGGCCTCAGCGTACGACGTGCGGGAGGCGAGCGACGGCGCCCGGATCGGCGCCGGCGAGGCGCTCGTCGCCCGCGGCGGAAGCCACACACGCATCGACAGCTACCGGTCGGGGCGGCTCCAGGTGAAGCTCGACGAAGACGACGACTCCCACACTGTCACCCCCGCGGCGGACGTGACGATGCGCTCCGCGGCCGAGGTGATCGACGACCCGCTCGTCGGCGTCGTGCTGACCGGCATGGGCTCGGACGCGGCCGAGGGGATCCGCGCGATGGCCGACGCCGGGGCGTACACGCTAGCGCAGAGCGAGGACACCTGCGTCATCTACGGCATGCCGAAGCGCGCCGTCGAGACGGGCGGCGTCGACGCGGTGTGCGACCTCGACGACGTCGCCGGCGCGATAGTGGGGGGTGAGGCCTGATGGACTCCCACCGCGCCGCGTTCGTCGCCGAGGCCGAAGACGGGATCACCGACCTCAACAACGCCCTGCTCGCGCTCGAAGCGGACCCCGAGGACGCCGAGGCGATGGACGACGTGTTCCGCGTCGCTCACACCCTGAAGGGCAACGCCGCGGCGATGGGGTACGAGGGCGTCTCCGACTTCGGGCACGCCCTCGAAGACCTGCTCGACGCGGTCCGACAGGGCGAGCGCGAGGTGACGCCCGAGCTGATGGACCTCCTCTTCGAGGGGGTCGACACCGTCGAGGCGATGGTCGACGAGATCGCCGACACCGGCGAGGTGTCGACGGACCCCTCCGACCTCGAATCGCGCCTGCGCGAGATGGAGGAGCACGGCACCGTCGGCGGGAGCGACGCCGGCGGAGACGGCGATTCGGCCGGCGGCGCCGGCGATGCCGCGGCCGACGAAGGCGACGCCGGCGGTGACGATGATGGCGGAACCGAAGCCGACGCGGACGGGGAGGCCCCCGACATCTCGGTGCCGGAGCCGCCGGCGGCCGCGGACGACCTCCCGGACCCGGTCGCGTACGCGGACGTGACGATCGGCGAGGCCCAGATGCCGGGCGTCGACGCGGCGCTCGTCCTCCAAGCCCTCGACGAGCAGTTCGACGGGCACGTCACCGATCCCGCGCCCGAGGCGCTGGAGGACGGCGAGTACGACGAGGGGTTCGACGCCTTCGTCGGCGGCGCCGACCCCGAGGTCGTCGCCGAGGGGCCCCGGGCGCTCACGCAGGTCGAGGCGGTGACGGCGGCCGCGGTCGGCGGCGGCGCCGCCGCCGAGGTCGAATCGAGCGACCCGGACGCCGAATCGGCGGCCCCCGAGCAGTCAGCCGCCGAGTCGGGCGACGCCGGGCCCGAACCCGCCGACCCCGGCGCCGCTGACTCGGGCGAGCTCGACGCCGCAGGCGCGGCGGAGCCGGCCGCGGCCGACGCGGACGACGAGCCCGACCAGTCCGACGACGACGGCGAAGCCGAGCCGTCCGCTGACGACTCCAGTTCGCCGTCGGACGACTCCGGGTCCGCCGGCGGGACCGACTCCAAGTCCGGCGACGAGATCAAGTCGATCCGCGTCGACGTCGATCAGGTCGACGAGCTGTACGGGCTCGTCGAGCAGCTGGTGACGAGCCGGATCAAGCTCCGCCGCGAGATCGAGGGGACGGACGCGGAGTCGGACGCCTTAGACGAGCTCGACAAGCTCGCCTCCAGCCTCCAAGACACGGCGATGGACATGCGGCTCATCCCGTTCTCGCAGGTGTCCGACTCGTTCCCGCGGCTCGTCCGCGACATCTCGCGGGACCTCGACAAGCGGATCGACTTCGAGATCGAGGGCGACGACGTCGAGCTGGACCGCACGATCCTCACGGAGATGCGCGACCCGCTCGTCCACGTCCTGCGGAACGCGGTCGACCACGGGATCGAGTCGCCCGAGGAGCGCGAAGCGGCCGGGAAGGACCCGACCGGCCACGTGTCGCTCACGGCGGAGCGCGAGCGCGACCACGTGATCATCGAGGTGTCGGACGACGGCGGCGGGCTTGACCCCGACCAGCTCCGCGAGAAGGCGGTCGACGAGGACGTCAAGAGCCGCGAGGCGGTCGAGGCGATGGAGGACGACGAGGTGTACGACCTCGTCTTCCACCCCGGCTTCTCGACCGCGGAGGAGGTCACCGACGTCTCCGGCCGCGGGGTCGGGATGGACGTGGTCCGGACGACCGCGCGCGACCTCGACGGCTCCGTCTCGATCGAGAGCGAGCCCGGCGAGGGGAGCACGGTCCGGTTCCGGCTCCCGGTCACCGTCGCCATCGTGAAGGTGATGTTCGTCGACGTGGGCGGCACGGAGTACGGCATCCCGATCAAGTCGATCGCGGAGGTCGCCCGCGCCGACGACGTCGAGGAGGTCCACGGCGACGAGGTCGTCAGACACGAGGACGACCTCTACCCCGTCGTCCGGCTGAACGAACGTCTCGGCGAGATCGATCCGACCGCGGCGGAACGGCCGACGGAGACGCCAGCCGCCGACGGCGGCGTCGCGGCCGACGAGCCGGGAGACGACGGGTTCGTCCCGGCCGACCCCGCGGCGCCCGACGGGTCCGGCGAGGGCCCGAGCGACGACGGCATGCTCGTCCGGATCCGCGAGGAGACGCGCAAGGTCGCGCTCCACTGCGACGCGGTGCTAGACCAGGAGGAAGTGGTCGTCAAACCCCTCGACGGCCCGCTCTCGGGGACGCCGGGCCTCAGCGGCACGGCCGTCCTCGGGGACGGGGACGTCGTGGCCGTCCTCGACGTGGTGAGCCTATGAGCGGGTCGGCGGACGACGGCGAGACGGCGTTCGAAGGCGTCCTCCGGCAGATCGACGACACGGTGCCGTTCGAGCCGGGGTACTACAACGAGTCGTACCTCGACCGCCGGATCACGGCGCGGATGCGGCGGCGCGACACGGAGTCGCACGCCGAGTACGAGCGGATCCTCCGCGAGGACGCCGACGAGCGGCAGGCGCTGATGGACGCGCTCACGATCAACGTGACGGAGTTCTTCCGAAACCCGGAGATGTGGGACGTGCTCCGGGACGTGCTCCGCGAGCGGACCGCAGACCAGCGGCGCGTCCGCGTCTGGTCCGCGCCCTCGGCGGACGGCCGGGAGCCGTACTCCGTCGCGATGCTGGCCCGGGACGACCCGGAGATCGACGAGTCGCGGATCGAGGTGCTCGGCTCCGACATCAGCGAGGAAGCCCTCGAAAACGCCCGCGAGGGCGTCTACCACACGACGCGCACAACGGACATCGCCGAGGAGCTGGAGCCGCTCTCCGACCCCGACAAGTACGTCGAGCGCGACGAGGACACGTTTCAGGTGCGCCCGGCGGTCAAGCGCCTCGTCGACTTCGAGACGCACGACCTGATCCGCGACGGCGCCCGCGACCCGTTCGACGTGGTGCTGTGCCGGAACCTGCTGATCTACATCGACGTGGACCACAAGGCCGCCCTGTTCGACACGCTGGAGGCGTCGCTGGCGGACGACGGCGTCTTAGTGTTGGGGATGACGGAGAGCGTCCCCCCGGACCGCACCGACCGCTACGAACCGATCGACAAGCGACGACGGGTGTTCGGGAGGCGCTGATGTCGCTGTACCAGCACGCCCGGGACGGGAACGCGGAGCGCCTCCGGGACGCGCTCGGCAGCGACAGCGCGGCCGTCAGGCGGCGGGCGGCGGAGTTCCTCGGCGAAGTCGGCGAGGAGAGCGATCAGGCGACGGTCGACGGGCTGCTCCGCGCGGCGACGACGGACGACGACCCAGAGGTCCGCGGGTCGGCGGTCGACGCGCTCGACGCGATCGGCGAGGAAGCGCTCCAACAGCTCCTTGAGGAGCTCACGGGCGGCGGCGGCGACGCCGAGGCCGAGTGGGTCACCGCGCGGAAGTTCGCCCGCGCGCTGAAGGCCGACCGCCCGGAGCTCCGGATGGCGGCAGCGAACGCGCTCGGGCGGCTCGACGACGCGAGCGGGGTCCAGCCGCTCGTCGGCGCGCTCGACGACGAGGACGCCCGCGTCCGGCTCCGCGCGGCGCAGGCCTGCGGGACCTTCGCGGACGCCCGAGCGGTCCCCGGCCTCCGCGAGCGGCTGGACGACGACGACCCGCGCGTGCGCCGCGCCGCGGCCAACGCGCTGGGGACGATCGGCACCGACGAGGCGCTGTCGCCGCTGTTGGACCTGCTCGACGACGGCGACGAGTCGATCCGCCGGATCGCGGCCGGGGCCCTCGGGAAGGCGAGCACGCCCGAACCGGTCGAGCCGCTCGCGCGGGCGCTCGGCGACGAGAGCGCGGTCGTGCGCAACGCGGCGGTGTACTCGGTGATCGAGCTGCTCTCGAACGTGCCCACCCAACAGAGCCACGCGGTCCGCGACCAGGTGGTCTCGGAGCTGAAGGCGGCCGACGACGCGACCGTCGTCGAGCCGCTCGTCGAGATCCTCACCGACGGCCAGCAGAGCCGCCAGCGGCGGAACGCGGCGTGGATCCTCGGCCGGGTGGCGGACCCGGACGCGTCGACGGCGGTGGAGGCGCTCGCCGACGCGCTCGCGGACGACGACCCGCAGACCGCGCAGTTCGCGGCCACGAGCCTCAAGAGCCTCGGCGGGCCGGTCGTCGAGGACCGTCTGCTCGACAAGCTGAGCCCCGAACACCCGGAGGACGCCCGCGCGAAGGCGGTGTTCGTCCTCGGACAGATCGGCGGACAGGAGACGCTCAACCGCTTGGAAGAGTACGCGGACGACGACAGTCAGGCCGTCAGGAAGCGCGTGTTCTCGGCCGTCTCGAAGCTCCGCGCGGGGGGTCCGTAAATGGCGCAGGACCAGGGCGAGTACAAGATCACCGACACGCAGGCGAAGTTCGCGGTCGCGGTCCGCGAGGGGCGGAAGGTGAGCGACGTCTCGTGGACGCCCGGGCGCGTCCTGCTCTCGAACCGGCGGCTAATCCTGGCCGGCAACGACGGGAAGCGGACGATTCCGCTGTCGAAGCTGGAGCGGCTCGGCGGCCGCCACGACGCGAACCAGTCCGTCGCGCGCGTCTCCAACTACGTGAGCTTCGACTTAGGCGATCAGGTCATGCTCGTCGCCGCCTCCGACCACGAGTCGTTCGAGCGCGACGTCTACCGCGCCCTGCTCGACCAGAAGACCGTGATGGCGAAACACCCCGCGATCGAGGGGGGCGTCGTCCAGGACACCGAGTGGGAGCAGGCCCGCGTGAAGATCGACGAGAACGGGCTCAACGCCGCCTTGGAGCGCGGCGCGTTCGTGAAGTTCGACCTCGACGACATCAGCGGGCTCGACGCCGCGAAGCGCACGGTGAACGGCGAGAAAAAGCCCGTCATCGAGGTGTCGCACACGGACGACGAGGGGACGAGCATCGAGACGCACGTCGCTGGCGACCCGAGCCGGATGCGGTTCGTCGAGTCGTGGCTCCGGAAGGGCGAGGAGCGGTCGTCGACGAACGTCGACCTCTCCAGCCGCGACCGCGAGGTGCTGATGGCGCTGTACTCCGGCGTCTCGCCGTTCGAGATCCCCTCGTTCCTCGGGATGGACGTCGACGACGTCGAGGAGACGTTTGAGCGGCTGGTCGAGCTCGAAGTGGTCGAGGAGGTCCGGATCCGCCGCGAGGTGGCGCTCAACTCCCGCGGCCGCAACATCGCCAGCGAGGCGATGAACGAGCAGTGAGGCGCGGTCTCCGCTTCTCGACCGCGCGGTGTCGCCGCGTCGAATCACAGTTAAGTCGGTGCCGCGTCGAGTCCGCCCATGAGCTACGAGGCGGTCCTCTTCGACCTCGACAACACGCTGTACCCGTACGCCCCCTGTAACGAGGCGGGCAAGCGGGCCGCGCTCGACGCCCTCCGCGAGCGCGGGTACGAGCTCGACCGCGCGGCGTTCGACGACCTCTACGCGACCGGTCGACGGGAGGCGAAACGCGAGACGCGAACCACCGCCGCCTGCCACGACCGGCACGTCTACTTCAAGCGCGGGCTGTACCGTCGCTCCGGCGAGCCGGACGCCGCGGCCGCGCTGGCGGCCGGCGACGCCTACTGGGACGGATTCCTCGCGGAGATGTCGCCCTGCGACGGCGTCGAACCGGCCTTCGACGCGCTCGACGCGGCCGGGATCGACGTCGCGGTCGTGACCAACCTCACGACGCGGATCCAGCTGCGCAAGCTCACGGCGCTCGGGGTCGACGACCGGATCGACTTGCTCGTCACCTCCGAGGAGGTCGGCCGCGAGAAGCCGAGCGCGCTCCCGTTCACGACCGCGCTCGCCGAGCTGGACCGCCGGCCGAGCGAGGCGCTGGCGGTCGGCGACAACCCCGAGACGGACGTCGCCGGCGCGAACGCGGTCGGTCTCGACACCGCCCTCTTCGTCGCCGACGGCGACGCGCCCGCCGAGGCGGACCTCTCGGCGCGGCAGCGCCCCGACCGTCGGCTCGACGCGCTCACCGACTTGACGGAGGTGGCGGCGTGACCCGCGATGACGCCGTGGGAGACCCCGAGCCGGGAGCGAACCCCGACCTCCTGCGCGAGGCGCGCGACGCGGTCGTCGAGTACGCGCCGGCGCTCGCCGATCTGACGCCCGGCCGGACCGGAAACCTGAGCGTCCGCGACGGCGACGCGGTGGCGGTCACGCCCACCGGCGTCCCCTACGACTCCTTCGACGCGGGGGACGTGCCCGTGGTGTCGCTGGACGGTGAGCGGCTCGCCGGGCGCATGGCGCCGTCGAGCGAAGTGCCGATGCACACGGGCATCTACGGGCACGACCGGCCGGGCGCGATCGTCCACACCCACTCGCCGTGGGCGACGACGATGGCGACGCTCGGCCGGAAGCTCCCGCCGGTCCACTACATGATCGCCGCGGTCGGCCGTGAGGTGCCGCTGGCCGACTACGCGCCGTACGGGACCGAGGAGCTGGCCGCGAACGTCGTCGCCGCGATGGCCGAGGCGGACTCCGACGCCGCAATCTTAGCCAACCACGGGCTCGTCGTCACCGGCCCGGACGTGGAGACGGCGGTCGAGAACACCCGCCACGTCGAGGACATCTGCCGGCTCTACCTGCGCGCGTCTGCGGTCGGCGAGCCACACGTCCTCACCGACGAGCAGATGGCGACCGTCGAGGAGCGGTTCGAGAGCTACGGCCAGCAGCCGGACGCGGAGTAGGGGCGGCGGCGCCGGCAGTCGGCCGGTTTTATAAATACACGGGCGGCTACCGGATCGGTATGACAGACACGGAGCCGGCGCCGGCGGTCCGTGAGACCGCCGAGTCGATCGCGACGATGGAGATCCGCGGCGCGGCGACCATCGCCTCCGCGGCCGCCGAGGCCCTCGCCGAGCAGGCGGAGGCGGCGGCCGCGGCGGACGCGACCGCGAGCGACCCCGCGGCGTTCCGCGCGTCGATGCGCGCCGCGGCCCGCACGCTCCGCGAGACGCGCCCGACCGCGGTGTCGCTGCCCAACGCGCTCCGATACGTCCTCCAGCGGATGGAGGGCGACTCGGTCGACCGACTCCGCCTGAGCGTCGCCGACGCGAGCGAGGCGTTCGTCCGCCAGCTCGACCGCGCGCAGGAGGACCTCGGGCGGGTCGGCGCGAACCGCCTCGCCGACGGCGACACGGTGATGACCCACTGCCACTCCACCGACGCGCTCGCGTGTATCGAGGCGGCCGTCGAGCAGGGGAAGTCGATCTCGGCGGTCGTCAAGGAGACGCGCCCGCGCCAGCAGGGCCACATCACCGCCGAACAGCTCCGCGACGCGGGCGTCCCCGTCACGCTCATCGTCGACTCCGCGGCGCGGCGGTACCTCGACGAGGTCGACCACGTCGTCGTCGGCGCGGACTCGATCGCCGCCGACGGCGGCGTCATCAACAAGATCGGCACCTCGGGGCTCGCGGTCAACGCCCGCGAACGCGGCGTCCCGATCATGACCGCGGCACAGACGATCAAGCTCCACCCGGAGACGCTGACGGGCCACACCGTCGAGATCGAGATGCGGGACGAGAGCGAGGTCATCGACGCCAAGACCCGCGGGGAGATCGGTGAGGTCGCGGTCGAGAACCCAGCGTTCGACGTGACGCCGCCGCGGTACATGGACGCGATCGTCACCGAGCAGGGGCAGTTCCCGCCCGAGAGCATCGTGACGCTGATGCGGGAGCTGTTCGGCGAGGGCGCGGCCGAGCCGTGGGCGGAACCATGAGCGGACGCGACGGCGCGGGCGACGACGACATCGCGTCCGAACCTGGCGACGGCGAGGGCGTCGACGACTGGGACGAGACGGTCGCGGCGTGGGGCCGCGAGGTCGACGAGTGGGAGGGCGAAGGTTCCGAGGATCGAGGGGACGGCGACGGCGGCACCGCGACCGACGGGGCGGCCGACGACGGCGCGGGGAACGACGCCGCGGGGAACGGGGCTGCCGACGGCGGTGCGCCCCCCGCCGGCGACGGGGTCGACCCGTCGGTCGACCGCGACCCCGACCTGAACCCCGACGACGCCGACCGCGTCCCGAAGGTCGTCTCGGCGGGCCACATCAACTGGGACGTGACGATCCACGTCGACCGCCTCCCCGAGCCCGACGGCGAGACGCGGATCGACCGGCTCGAACAGTCCGGCGGCGGCAGCGCCGCGAACGTCGCGGTCGGGCTCGTCGACCTCGGCGGCCAGTCGGTCGTCTACGGCAGCGTCGGCGGTGACGAGTCGGGCGCGCTGGCGCTGCGCGAGCTCGCCAGCGCCGGCGTCGATCCCGGTCAGGTACTCGTCGACGCCGCCGAGCCGACCTCGGTGAAGTACGTCATCGTCGACGGCGGCGGCGAGCTGCTCATGCTCGCGAACGACGGCGCGAACGAGTCGTTCTCCGCGGCCGGGCTCGACCGCGACACGCTCGCAGCCGCCGACCACCTCCACCCCACCGGCCAGCAGCCCGAGACCGCCGCGGCGCTCGCGACCGCGGCCGCCGAGGCGGGTGCGACCCGGAGCTTCGACCCCGGGCGCCGCGTCGCGGACCGGGAGTTCGACGCCGCGCTCCACGCGAGCGACGTGCTCTTCGTGAACGACCGGGAGGCCGACGCGCTCGCGGCGGCCACGGACGTCGATCCGTGGGAGCCGGAGGACCGCGTCGTCGCGATCAAGCTCGGCGACGAAGGCGCGACGGTGCGGACGCCGCACGGCAGCGTCTCGCACCCCGGGTTCGACGTCGACCCGGTCGACACGACCGGCGCCGGCGACGCCTTCGCGGCCGGGTTCCTCGCGGCCGCGCTGCGGGAGCCGGAGATCACCGGCGACGGGTTCTCGCACGACCCGCGCGACTACCAGGTCCCGATCCTGGTCGGCAACGCCTGCGGCGCGGTCGCCACCGAGTCGGTGACCGCGCGCACGGACCTCTCGTGGGACCGCGTGCGGGACCGGATGGGCGAGTCGCCCGAGACGGACCTCCTCATCGAGGTCCGCGGCTGAGACGCCGCGGTTTGACGCCGGGCCGCCGCGTCAGTCCTCGTAGTCGAACGCGACGGCGAGGTCGTCGGCGCCGAAGAAGACGAACCGATAGCGGCCGGGAACGAGGTCCGGACAGACCCGGAACGCGTCCGCCTGCGGCCCGTCCCCGACGAGCCCGGACTCGCTCATCTCGAACTCCCACGTCAGCGTCCCCCCGGGCGGGACGCCGATCGCCACGTCGTCGTAGCCGACGGCGGGGTCGCCCTCCGTCGCGCGGAGCTCGGTCCAGCCCGCCTCGGTCAGGACCTCCAGGTTGTACTGCCCGCGACTACCGACGTACGCCGTGCGACCGGAGACGTTCGTCAGTTCGATCCGGAACGCAGTCCCGCGGCCGATCGCGAGCGGATCGGACCCGGGGGCGTCGTCGCCGGGGATCACAACGCGGAGCGCGAGCGGGCCGTCGCCGCCGGCGCCAGTGCCGACCCCGCCCGCGCCGCCCCAGTTGACGCCGCCCTCGTAGAGCTGTGGGTGACGCTCGGCCCCCTCCGCGTCGCAGTCGAACGAGGCGGGGACGTTCGACGGCCCGTGGTCGGGTCGGATCTCCCCGGCGAGCCCCTCCGGGTCGCGGATTCCGTCGGCGTCGCGCACCGTCCCGGTCTCGCCCCAGCCGTCGGTGACCGAGAGCCGCGCCGCCCGGGGGAGGGGATCGCTCGTGACCCGGAGCAGCGCGGCCGAGTAGGTGATCGCCTCGCCGCAGGTGACATCGTCGCCCCCCGGCCCCTGAACCGTCGCGTTCGCGACGAGGGTCCCGTCCTCGACCGCGACCCCGCCGAACGCGATCTCGTCGTGACAGGTGTCCGGCCCGACGGACTCGACGTAGCAGAGCCTCGACGCCGCGAAGTCGGTCTCCTCGACGAACGCGCGGACCCGTTCGGGCGCGTCGTCGAACAGCCCCGCGCCCTCGCCGTGCTCCTCGGTGATCAGCGCGCAGAACCCGCGTCGCTCGTTCCGGTTCCACGCCGGCCCGGAGAGGGCCGCGCCGACCTGCTGAACCGCCGTCGTCACCCCGTCGCCGCCGTCCCCGCCGTCGCTCGCGTTACCGTCGCCGTCGCGTCGGTCGCCGCCGTCCGTTCCGTTTCCGCCCGGGATCGGGTCGCCCGCCTCGGTACATCCCGCGAGCGCGGCGACGCCTCCGACGGCGACGCCGTGGAGGGCCGCTCGCCGCGTGAGACCAGTCATACCTCGCGGTACGCTGTCGATACGTAAGTCCCTCCTGTAGACGCAAACGCGCGTCTAACCAACCGGTCCGCGGCCGGTCCGGGAGCGCGGGACGCGTTCCGGCCGGCCTACGCCGGCGGCGCGAACAGCGCCTCGACCCCCTCGGCGTCGAGGTCGGCGGCGAGGCCGAGCGCGAGCGCGACGCGCGCCTTCGGGGCCGGGAGGTCGCCGGCGAACGTGACGCCGTGGTCGGCGAGCGTGACGGCGCCGCCGGCGGTCCCGTACACCGGCTCCGTCGGCCCGGCGGGCGGGCGCCCGGCCACGACGACCGGCACGGACTCGACCGCTTCGCCGATCGCCTCTCCGAGCGCCCCGGTGACGTTCCCGAGACCGGTCCCCTCGACGACGATCCCGCCGACCCCCGCGTCGAGCGCGCGTTCGAGCGCGCCCGCACCGACGCCGGTGCCCGAGTGGATCACCGGGACCTCAGGCACGCCCTCAGCACCCTCGACGGCGTCTGCGAGGGGATCGACCGAGACGCCGCGCTCGGGGGTGCGGACGACGCGCGAGGCGGCGCGGGTGAACGTCGCGACCGGACCCGCGCCCGGCGAAGTCATCGTCGACAGCGCGTTGCTGTGGCCCTTCACGACGTCGCGGGCGGCGTGGAGCTCGTCGTCGAACGCGACGTGGACGCCGCGCGAGAACCGGCTGTCCGCGGCCGCCCGAACCGCGAGCGCGAGGTTCGCCGGTACGTCGCTGGAGGGCTCGTCGAGCCGCCGCTGCGCGCCGGTGACGACGACCGGCGCGTCGAGGTCCGTGAGGAGGTCCAGCGCGAACGCGGTGTCCGCCAGGGTGTCCGTCCCGTGGGTGACGACGACGCCGTCGGCAGCCTCGTCCGCGCTCACGCCCGTCCGGTCCGGGCCTTCGCCCACCGCCTCGCGCGCCGCCGCCGCGGTCGCGAGCACGTCGCGCCACCGGACGTCGAACCCCGGCCGCGAGCAGACCTCTCTGGCCGTCACCCGCGCGTGGTCGCTCACGGCCGGCACCGCCGCCACGAGGTCGTCGCCGGTCTTCTCCGGCGCCGCACCGTCCTCGCCCGGTTCCGAGGCGATAGTGCCGCCGCAGGCCACCACCGCCACGCCCGGGCGACCGCCGTCGGTTCGCGCCGCGGGTCGCTCTCGGTCGCTTCCGGTGCTGCCGCGCCGGCCGTTCGAGTCGCCGCGCCGGTCGCGGTGATCGGTCTCGGTCATACCGGTCCTCGCTCCCCGACGGACAAAGCGATTGGTACCGCGGCAGGCGCTCGGCTCGGCGCGCGCCGGACCGCGACCGGGGTCGACTACCGGCGGCTCGCGGCGGTCGGACTGCTCCGCGGGCCCAGACGCTCCGAAACCCTCGGTTCGGCACAGATCTCGAAACAAAGGATTAGCGGAGCCGATAAACAGTTAAAATATATCTGAGCGGGTTTTAAAACGTCCAAACCGACCGAGAAACGTGGTGAAATTCGTCGAACCCTCGTCGGGCTATATGTGGTCCCCCTTCCTACGGAGAGGTGTCCATGTCAACCCCCGCTCCCACGCAGATCGCCTCCGGCGAACGGCTCGCCGGGCTGATGACCGGCACCGTGAAAGCCGCCGCCTTCTGGGCGGCCATCGCCATCCCGGCCGCGTACCCCGCCCTCCTGTACGCGGGCCTCGACGGCGGCACCGGGCAGCTGTTCGTCGCCCTGCTGTTCGCGAACGCCCTCGCGCTCGCGCTCGGTCACGACCACAAGCGCTGAGACCGCCGCCGCCGACTCGACCGCTCGCCGACCGCCGAGGCGTCGCGTGGACAC
>NZ_NEDJ01000053.1 GCF_002114285.1 Halorubrum ezzemoulense DSM 17463 | reverse complement strand
AGCCCCACCCGACCGCGACCGCACCGCAGCCTCACGCCTCCCCAGCCTCGTCGGGCGCGTCCTTCGGGCTCCCTTCGGTCGCCCTCGGAGCGCCCGACTCCCTCGCGCGTGCTCCTCGCGGCCGCCACCGGCGGCCGCTCGCAGGCACGCGCCGACGTGGAGGTGCGAGCCGTCGCCGCCGTCCCTCTCGGCGGCGGCGTCGTCCCGGACTTCTGTCGTTCCTGCCGTCGTCCAATATTTATAAAACTAACCGGCGCAGCGGTGGCTCAGTCGTCCGCGAGCGACGCGACGTCGAGTTCCGCCGCGTCCTCCCGGCGGACGGTCGAGCGGTTCGAGCGCGGGTCCTTCTCGACGGTGACCAGCTCGTCGGCCGCGCCCACCAGCTCGTCGTCGTGGCTCACGATGACGATCTGGCGCACGCCGAACCCGCGCATCTCCTCGACCAGCCGGACGAGCCGCGAGACGTGCCCGGAGTCGAGGAACACCGTCGGCTCGTCGAGGATGAGCGGCGGCGTCGGCGCCGCGCCCTCGATCCCCTCCGAGAGCAGCCGGTAGATCGCGCAGCGCAGCGAGAGGTTGAAGAGGGCGCGCTCCCCGCCGGAGAGCTGCTCGGGGTCGAGCGGCTCGCCGTCCTTCTGGTAGACGGTGAGGACGTACTCGCCGTCGAGCTCGATGTGCGAGTAGGCGTCGTTCCCGTAGACGAGCTCGAACGTCTCGTTGAGCGTGCGCTCCAGCTCGGTGACGTTGCGCTGGCGGAGCTCCGCCCGCAGGTCGCCGTACATCGTCTCCAGCTCGCTCGTCTCTTCGTGGAGCGTCTCGAGCGCGTCCACCCGATCGCCGAGCGCCTCGCGCTCCTCGCGGAGCGCCTCCAGCTCGCTGAGCTCGCCTTTCACTCCGCCGATCGCGTTCTGAAGCTCCTCTCTCCGCTCGTCGAGTCGCTCGAGCTCGCCGGCGACCCTCTCGAGGTACTCCACCGCCTCTTCCTTCCGCTCTTTCGCCGTCTCGACGGCGGACTCGTCGACGGCGTCGGCGAGCTCGTCGCGCCGCTCGCGCTTGTCCGCCAGTCGGTCGCGCCGCTCGTCGTTCACCTCCGCCAGGTTCTCGCGCTTCTCGCGGCGCCGCTCGATCTCGTCTTCGGCGTCCGCGATCGCCGACAGGCGCTCCTCGACCGCCGTCACCGCCTCACGGGCGTCCGCGACCGCCTCCAGATCGGCTTCGAGTTCCTCGACGCGCGCCGCGGCGGCCTCCGCCTCCTCGCGCTTCTCCGCGGCGACCTCACGCGTGTCCTCGGCCTCAGCGCGGAGCTCGGCGGCGCGCTCGCGTTTCTCCGCGGCCTGCTCGCGCTTCCGCTCCGCCGCCGCGCGCTTCTCCTCGGCGCGCTCTTCGAGGGTCGCGATCCGCTCGTCGATCTCGTCGAGTCTGTCCGCCGCGCTCGCGAGCTCGTCCAACTCCGCGACCTGCTCGTCGAGGTCGCCCTCGCGCTCGCGGGCGGCCTCCAGCTCGGATTCGAGCTCCGCCACTCGCTCGCGATCCTCGTCGATCCCGCTCGCGTGCGGCGAGTCCTCGACCGACTGGCCGCACTCCGGGCACTTCCCGGCCGCGAGCAGCGCCTCCGCCTCCTCGACGCGCTCGCGGGCGTTCTTCAGCTCCGCCGACAGCTCGGCGATTCGCTCGCGGATTCCTCCCCGCTCGTCGCGCAGCGTCTCGCGCTCGTCGGCGACGCCGTCGCGGTCGACGTCGGCGGCCGCGAACCGTTCGCGGAGCTCCGCCGCCTCCTCGCGGAGCGTCTCGATCGACGACTCGCGCTCCGCCGCCTCCTCCGCCGCCGTCTCGGCCTCGTCGTCGAGGTCGTCGGCCTCGGACTCGATCTCCTCCGCGCGCTCGGTGCGGTCGTCGGCCTTCCCGGCGAGGTTCGTCGCTTGGTTCCGCAGCCCCTCGGCGTTCACCCGCGCGTCGTCGAGGTCCGTGCGGACCGATTCCTCACGGTCGTCGAGTTCCGCGCGCCGGTTCGCGACGGCCGCCTCGGTCGGTGCGTCGAGGCCGGCGTCGTCGAGTCGGTCGTCGATCGCGGCCTCGACCTCGGCGATCCGCTCGCGGGCCTCGCCGATCGCGTCGCGGTGGTCGTCGCGATCGCGCTCGGCCTCGCGGATCGCGGCCTCGATCTCGTCGATCTCGGCCTCGACCGACTCCAGCTCCTCCCGCTTTTCCGCGTGGGTCTCCAGCGTCTCCGCGGCCGCGTCGCGCGTCTCCTTCGCCTGCTCCCGCTGGGCCTCGTACCGGTCGATGTCGTCGGTGACGTCGCCGAGCTCGCCCTCAAGCTCGTTGAGCCGCGCGTGGAGGTCGCGGTCCTCCTTCGCGGCGATCTGCTCGTCGAGCTGGTCGAGCCGCCCGCGGCGGTTCTCCAGCACGTCCTCGACGCCGAGCCGGGCGTCACCGGCGCGCTCGCGGTACTCCTCCAGCTTCCCGAGCTGGAGGAGGTCGTCGATCGTGTCCTGCCGCTCCCGGGGCGTCGCGTTGATCAGCTTGTTCACCTCGCCCTGCCGGACGTACGCGCAGTTGACGAACGCCTCGGCGTCCATGCGCAGCAGTTCGGTGACGAACTCGCGGACGGCGCGCGCGCCGTCGCGGGCCACGTCGCTCCCGTCGGTCGACTCGAGCGTACACTTGTGGTCGATCCGACCGTCGTACGATTTGAGTCGCCGCTCGACCCGGTAGGAGACGCCGTCGTGGGTGAACCACAGTTCGACCTCCGTCTCCTCCTCGCCGTTCGTGATGACGTCTCCGAGGGTCCCGTCGAGCGCCTTCGACCCGTACAGCGCGAAGAAGCAGGCCTCAAGCAGCGACGACTTCCCGCTGCCGTTGAGCCCGTGGATCACGGTGACGCCCTCGGTCAGCCGCAGGTCGGCGTCGCCGTACGGCTTGAAGTTCGCGAGGCGGACGCGGTCGAACTTCACAGGTAGTCCTCCATGGAGACTTGGCCATCCGTCGACGCCGGGTCGGAGTCCTCGGGCTCCGCGGCCTCCGGCTCGGTGTTCGGCTCCGTCGGCTCCGACGCGTCGCCGTTCGGTTCGGCTCCGCCGCCGTCCCATTCGTCTCCGTCGGCGTCCGATTCGGCTCCGTCGCCGCCGGCCTCGACGGCGTCGAACGCGTCGAGATCACCGTCTCCGTCCAGCCGCTCCTCGACCCTGCGTTTCACCGTCTCGCGGACGTTCGCGTCGGAGACGGTGTCCTCGCGGACCGCGCGCTCCACGTCGCGCGCGGCGGTCGAGAGCGCCCTCTCGTCGAGTCGGTCGCGGACCGCGTCCTCCGGGTCGGCGAAGCTCACGTCCACCTCGCCGTCGGCGTCGACCTCGCGTCGGTCGACGACGCGCGCGATGAGCGCGCCCTCGTCGGTCGCGAACTCCTCGACGGCAGCCGGCGTCACCGGGTCACCCTCCCCGGTGATCTCCACGTGGACGACCGCCTCCGCGAGGTCGAACTCGCGCACGCGCTCGCGGACCCGCGACTCGCCCTCGCCCTCGCGCAGTTCGACGGAGACGAAGACGAACGGGCGCGTGTCGAGCGCGCGGCGCCGGATCTCCACGCGGTCGTCGCCGCCCGCCGTGTCGGCGTCGAAGACGACGAGGTTGTAGCCGCGGCCCTCGCGTTCGCTCGCGCTCGCGCGCTCCGTCGACCCGGGGTACGTGACCCACGTGTCTGCGACCTCGGCGGTGTCCGGGGTGTGGTTGTCGCCGAGGAGCATCGCGTCGAAGGCGACGTCGCTCTCCGTCAGCACGGTCTCGGTGTCCCAGTCGGCGTAGCCGAACGGCTCGAAGAGACCGTGCGCGACCAAGGCGGCGTAGTCGGCGTCGTGGTCGGCGAAGGCGTAGTCGAGGTCGTCGCGCCGCGAGACGGGGACGTGGTCGAGGCCGTAGAAGGCGGTGTCGCCCACGACGACCGGCTCGTCGCCGAGCCGGGTGGCGAGCCCCAGCCGCTCGAAGAGATCGAGCCACTGGCCGCCCCGCGTCGACTCGTGGTTACCGACGACCGCGAGGAAGGGGATTCCGGCGTCGTCAAGCCGACGGAGGACGGAAATCGTCCCCATCAGGTCTTGGAGGTCGGGCCGGCGGTCGTGGAAGAGGTCGCCCGCGTGGACGACCGCGTCGACGCCGCCGTCGACCGCGTCGTCGACCACGGCCTCGAAGGCGTCGAGGAAGTCCTGGCGTCTGACCGGCGAGTGGTACTGCGAGTACCCGATGTGGGTGTCGCCGGTGTGGATCACCCGTGTCATCTGTCCGCGTCTTGGCCGGTGTCCGGCTTAGGGATTCCGGGGCCGGAGCGGAAGTGATCGCGCTCGGCGCCGCCGTCTCGGTCGCCGATGCTGTCTCGGTCGGCGTCGCTCCCGGCGTTCGCCTCGCGGCCGTTTCCGGGGGCGTCGCCCGCCGCCGCCCGCCGGAACGACCGGTACGCGGCGAGCGCGTCGCGCCCCCGCTCGACGGCGGCGTCGTCGTCCGCGCGGTCCGCGGCGTCAATCGCTTCCGCCAGCCCGTCGAGCCCGATCGCGTCGACGAATCCGGCCGCGCGCCGGAGGTCGGATCGCGCGGCGTCCGCCTCGTCGATCACGGCGACGTACGGACGTCTCGCGGTGTCGGTTCGAGTCGCGAGCGCGGCCAGCGCGCGCTTGACGGCGGTAGTCGAGACCACGGGACGACTGCCGCGGTATCGCCGATAAATCGTCGCACGCGGGCGGTCCGGGCGTCAGCGTCGGCGGCGGATCGGGCGGTCCGCGCTCAGATACCCAGCGAGTACAGCCGCTTGCGGGCGTCAGTGAAGGAGAACCGCGAGTCGACGACGTCCTCCTCCTCGAGCCGCGACAGCGCGTACCGGACCGTCCGGGGCGGGAGCAGCGTCTCCTCGGCCAGTTCGCTCTGCGTCAGCGTGTCGTTGTAGTCTAACACCTTCGCGACCAGCTTGGCGCTCGGCGGCAGGTCGCGAACGGCCGCCCAGCGGTCCGCGGTCCCGTCGTCGGCGGTGACGGCGTCGGTCGTGCTCATTCGTATACCGATCCTTGGCATGCCGGATAATAATATTTACTATCCATTTTGATTACTACTGAGAATCATCTCCAGTCAAACCTGCGAATCAGCGTAGACCCGGACCGCCGTCGTTCGGTGGTTCGCCGGCGGTACGGCCGCCATCGTGCCCCCACCCGAAGCCTCTTATCCGCGAGACCCTTTAATAAACACAATGAGCGATACGGTCGACGACGTCGACATGCCTTACGAGGGCTCGGCGTCGAAACAAGAGAAGATCGACTCCTTACAGGAGCGGCTCGACGTCCTCGAGTCGCAAAACGAGGAGATGCGCGACAAACTCCTCGACGCCAACGCGGAGAACAACAAGTACCAGCAGAAGCTCGAGCGGCTCACTCACGAGAACAAGAAGCTGAAGCAGTCCCCGCTGTTCGTGGCGACGGTCCAAGAGATAACGCCAGACGGCGCCGTGATCAAACAGCACGGGAACAACCAGGAGGCGCTCACCGAGATCACCGACGAGCTGCGCGAGCAGCTCGACCCCGACGACCGCGTCGCGGTCAACAACTCGCTTTCGGTGGTCAAGAAGCTGGAGAAGGAGACCGACGTCCGCGCCCGCGTGATGCAGGTCGAACACTCCCCGGATGTCACCTACGCCGACATCGGCGGGCTCGAAGACCAGATGACGGAGGTCCGCGAGACGGTCGAGATGCCCCTCGAACACCCCGACATGTTCGAGGACGTGGGCATCACGCCCCCGAGCGGCGTGCTGCTGTACGGCCCGCCGGGCACCGGAAAGACGATGCTCGCGAAGGCGGTCGCCAACGAGACGGACGCGACGTTCATCAAGATGGCCGGCTCCGAGCTGGTACACAAGTTCATCGGCGAGGGCGCGAAGCTGGTCCGGGACCTGTTCGAGGTCGCCCGCGAGAACCAGCCCGCCGTCCTCTTCATCGACGAGATCGACGCCATCGCCTCGAAGCGGACGGACTCGAAGACTTCGGGCGACGCCGAGGTCCAGCGCACGATGATGCAGCTACTCAGCGAGATGGACGGCTTCGACGAGCGCGGCGAGGTCCGCATCATCGCCGCCACCAACCGCTTCGACATGCTCGACCCCGCGATCCTCCGTCCCGGCCGCTTCGACCGGCTCATCGAGGTTCCCAAGCCGGAGACCGAGGGCCGCGAGATCATCTTCCAGATCCACACCCGCAACATGAACCTCGCCGACGGGGTCGACTTCGCGGAACTCGCCGAGCTGACACCGGACGCCTCCGGCGCCGACATCAAGGCGATCTGTACTGAGGCCGGGATGTTCGCTATCCGCGACGACCGCACGGAGGTCACGCTCGACGACTTCCTCGAGGCCCACGAGAAGCTCCGGCAGGACGAGGAGACGAACGCCGACGACTCGCTGGCGTTCGCCTGAGACCCGGACGACCACAGATCGAGACCCGCCGATCGCCGTTTTCACCCCTCGGGCGTTGACGAAAGCGCCCCGCTACAGCGCCGTGACGGCTAGGTACGGGACGACGAAGACCAGCAGGAACACCAGTCCGACCGCGATACCGTAGCCGGCGCCGACGCCGGCGAGCGCGAGCCACCCGTCGTCGAGCGCGTCAGCGATGTACATAGCGGAGGGATCGCCGCCCGGAACTTAAATCCGCACGCTCACGTCCGGCGTGGACGCCTCGCCCCGCCGGCCCGCCGCGTCGATCGCGGTCACACGTCCCCGGCCATCGCCCGGAACAGCCCGTCGGCGAGGGCGTCGCGGTCGACGGTCTTCGGCTCCTCCCCGGTGGGGTCGAGCTCCGGTTCGATCGTACCGCCGCCCATCCGGGAGTGCCCCCCACCGTTCCCGTTGTCGACGTCGTCCAGCACGGCCGCTATCGCGTTACCCATGTGGACCCGGTCGTCCCGCGAGCGTCCCGAGAGGTGGACGGTCTTGTCTCGCTCGCCGATCACCACGACCGCGCTGACTCCTTCCAGCTGGATGAGTTCGTCCGCGGCCTGCGGGATCGCGTCCACGTTGTTCACGCCGCCGACGTCCGCGACCGCGAACGACCCCTCGATGCGACGGCCGGCGATCGCCCGGGCCTTCACCTCCAGCACCTCCGCGTCGACCGCCGGGTTCGCGATCCGGTCGAGCCGGTCCTGATCGACGCCCGGATAGAGGTACGCGGCCGCCGCGAAGTCGGGCTCGCTGGCACCGACGGTGAGGTGTTTCGTGTCGGCCAAGATCCCGTACAACAGCCCGGTCGCCGTGTCCGTCGACAGCGTCAGGTCGCTCCCGGTCTCGCTCGCGTGTTTGTCCGGCGGGACGGGGACCGCGTCGTTGTCCTGAAAGTACTCGGCGACGACCGACGCGCTCGCGCCGTAGTCGGTCCGTACGTCGGTGAACGATCCACCGGCGCCGTCGCCGGGGTGGTGATCGACGACGGCCATCGGCAACACGCCGTCGGCGCCGGCAAACCCCCGCGGCTCGTTGTGGTCGACCAAGACGACCGATTCCGACGCGAGGTCGCTCACGTGTTCGATCGGCTCCAGTTCCAAGTCGAGGACCGTCCGGAACGCCCGGTTCTCCTGATGACGGATCTGACCGGGGTACTGGACGGTTGCGTCGACGTCCACCTGATCGGCGAGCGAGGCCACGCCGACCGCGGCCGACATCGCGTCGGGGTCCGGGTTCGGGTGCATCAACACCGTTATCTCGTCCTCGTCGGCCAGCAGCCGGCGGAACCTGACTCCAGGCGTCCGGCGGGCACGGAGCACGACGAGCCCCACGGCGACGACGATCAGGACGATGAGCGCCCCGGCGACGGCGATCTCCGGGTTCTCCCGGACCATTGCCTCCGCCTGCGAGAGTCGGTCGCCGACCGCGCTCATCGCTCGCATGCGTTGTGTCGAGTCGCTCCCGACACATGAAGGTTCGTTACCGTTCTGACGGAGTGAAACCGACGGAACCGACCGCGGTCGGACGACGACGGGCCGAACCGGCCGCCGTCCGTCCGAGACGCGCTACTCGGTCCGCGTCCGGTACGCTCGCACCGCGTCGCGGTAGCCGGACCGGAACGTGGGATGAGCGAACTCGTAGCCGAGCTCGCGGAGCAGCGCGTTCGAACAGCGCTTGCTGGTTCGGATCCGGCGCTCCGCGGCCGCCGAGAGGTTCCCCGCCGCGATCCGCTCGTCCTTCGACAGCTTCTCCGGGCGCCGGACGCCGCAGGCGTCCGCGAGCCAGTCGGCGAACACGTGCTTGCCGACCGGCTCGTCGTCAACGACGAGGACGACGCGGTCGCGTGCGCGGTCCGTCTCCAGCAGATGTCGAATCGATCCCGCGGCGTCGTCGCGGTGGACCATGTTCAGGTAACCGGCCGTCACCGGGCCATCCACGTACCGATCCAGCCGGTAGCGTTCCGGCCCGTACAGCCCCGCGAACCGGACGACGGTCCCGTCGATCCCGGCGTCGGCCGCGCGCTCCGTCGCGATCCGCTCGGCCTCGGCGAGGACGCGGGTCTTCTCCGTGGTCGGGTCGACCGGCGTCTCCTCGTCGACCCACCCGCCGTCGTGGTCACCGTACACGCCCGTCGAGGAGGTGTACACGAGCCGGTCCGGCGGCGCGGCCCGCGAGCCGTACTCGTCGACGACGTTCGCCAAGCCGTCGACGTACACTTCCCGGGCCGCGTCGGCACCGCGGCCGCCGGAGCTGGCCGCGAAGACGACCGCGTCCGCGTCCGGTAGCGCCGAGAGCGACTCGGGATCGGTCGCGTCCGCCCGGACGGCCTCGACCCCGGAGCCGACCGCGTCGACCGCGTCGAGGCCGGCGTTTGACCGGCGGACACCAACGACCTCGTGGCTGCGGGCGTCGAGCTGTTCCGCCAGCGCCAGCCCGACGTAGCCGCAGCCGACGACGACGACTCTCATGGCTTCCGACGCTCGATGACCGCGAGTATCTCCGCGAGCTGGCCAAGAGTTAATCTGGTCCGCCCCTCCAGCGCCTGTTGGACCTCCTGCCCGGTGAGGTCGGCGTCGATCCGCGCGGCGATCGCGTCGACGTCGAGGACGGCGGTCGCCATCCCCATCAGGAGGTGATCGCGCACCTCCGCGACTATCGCGTCGGTGTCGCGCCCCGGCTCCGCCGCCGCGAGGACGGCCGCCGCGTCCGCGAGCGAGAGCGCCGCGACGTCCCCGTCGCGGACGGCGCTCGCGTCCGCTTCCGTCAGGCCGACCTCGCCGACGAGCCGGTCGCCGTCGACGCCCGACGCGGCCTCCGTGACCAGCGTCTCGAAGGCCGCGAGTAACTCCGCCGCCGCCGGTTCGTCCGCGTCGACGTCGGGCCCGCTTCCGCGGTCGTCAACGACCTCGTGGAACATACTCCCTCTGGGTCGCGCCGTCGCAAAACGCCTGCGGTCGGTCGCGTCCCGGCGCTTCGCCGCCCGCGTTCTCCCTCCCTCCCTCAATGCTCCGTACACTCGTCCCCCTCTCCGGGCGACGCGCTCAGCGATCCCGGACACGGCCAGCCGCCGGACGTCTCCTCGCGCGTCCCGTCGACGTCGCCGACGCCCGGCGGCCCGGCGGGGACCGCGACGACGACGACCGTCCGCGTCTCGAACGCGACCGGCTCCGTCGCGCCGAGCGCGACCGACTCGCCGTTCACATCGACGCTGACCTCGTCGGCTTCCCGGACGTACTCGAACGGGCGGTCGGGCGTCCCGACGTTCGCACGAAGCGCGAAGCGCGGGTACTCTCCGCGCACCTGAACGTTCCACGCGTTGACCGTCGCCACCCAGTACCCGGGGACCGGCGCGACGGGGAGTCCCGCGCCGACGCTCCGAACGGGCTTCGGCACCCGCTCGTCCGGCACCGACGCGACCGCCTTCCGGGCGCGGGACTCGATCTTCGACTCGACTCTGTCTCGACGAATCGTCCGGGACGCCGTCGTCGTCGCGTCGACGAAGCGAGCCGGGACGCGGACCGCGTCCCGTCCCGCCGCCTTCCGCGTCTCCACCCGGAGGTGCGCCGCGAGGCCGAGCCGTTCGGCCCTCGACAGCGACCCGACCCGGGCCGCCTCGCTCGCGACGCGGTTCGGGTACTCGCCGTCGCCGACCGCGACGGCCCTGTCGCCGAGCGAATCGTACTCGGACGCGACGCTCTCTACGACCGCGTTCCGCTGCTCGCGCGAGAGGTCGGTCCGTTTCGCGAGCCGGTCTTGTAACGCGTCGTCGACGCGTCCCAGCGAGGCGTCAACCCGTCCGGCGAGCGCGTTTCGGTCGGCCCGTAGGTCGTCGTCGTCGGCCGCCGCGAGGGCCTCGTCGGCCGCGAGGAGCGATCGCCCGGCGACGCCGAGACGGACCGTGTCGTCGGTGCCGAGAATCCGGTCGGCGATCCCGCCGGAGACGTCGCTGTACGGGAGCGTGGCGTAGTTCACGTTTCGAGCCGCGAGCGGCCTCGTGGTCGTGCCGTCGACGCCTTCCACGCGCTCGCCGTCGACCGCGGTCCGCGGGAGATACCCCGGCGACCCCTCCGGAGCGAACGTGACGGCGCCGGCGGGCCCCTCGTCGCCGACCGCGTAGGTCCCCGGGTCGCGTGCAGCCTCGCGGCTGGCGATCACCTCGCCCACGGGCGGTCCACCGAACGCGTCGTTCACGCGGTCGAGAACTCCGTTAGACGCCGCCTTCCTGTCGTCCGACGCCGATTCGAGCTCCCCGATCACGGCGTCGAGATACGCGACGCGGGCGGCGACGCGCCCCCGGTCGACCGCGCCGTCGTACCGCCTCGGGGCGTCGCGTAGCGCGTCGCGTCGATCGCGCACGGCCGCGGCGAGATCGCCGTACGGCGTCGACTCGCCGACCGCGGCGTCGGCCATCGACGCCTCGGTCTCCAGGTCGCGGACGCGCTCCGACAGCGTCGAGATGTCCGCCGCGATCCGGTCTAGGTCGGCGCCCGATCGGTCGCCGTACACGACCGTCGACCGCCTCTCGTCGCCCCGTTCGACGGCGTCGCGAGCCAGCCGATCGACGTCGCCCGCCGTCTCGACGTTCAGCTCTGCCCTCGCGGCCGCCGGCGTGTCGGCGAGGTCGGGCCCGGCAACGTCCCGGTCGGCGGCGCCGAACGTCGCCGTCGGCCCGTCGGGGGCGTGGTCGCGCGGCGCGTACGTCCCGGTCACCGACACGCGGACGCGGTACCGGTCCGTCGCCTCGTCGCTCGTCACGGCACGGTCGACGCTCACGTCCTGTACCGTTCCGTTCGGTCCCCGTTCGACGACCCGTCGCTCCCACGTCGCTGTCGCTGCGCGCTCGACGACGACCTCCCGAGTCGCGCCGCCGAACGACACCGACTCGCCGGCCGACACCGTCTCGCCGTCGGTTCCCGTTCGGAGGTCGCTCCCGTCGGCGACGCGGACGCGCTCCGTCCGCGACGTGTCGACCCGCCGCCAGGGCTCTCCGAGCTGCGACCGGGGACGACCCGGGCTCACGGGACCGCCCTCGACGACCCGCGTCGCCTCCGTCTCTAGGGTCGCCTCGACTCGGTGGCTCGCCCGCACGATCGATTCGAGGTCGTCGTGGACGCGGGTCGCGGCGCGGTCGGCCGCGTGCCCGACCTCGACCGACGCCGTCTCGCTCGTCGGATCCGTGGCCGAGTCGAACGCCGCGTCCTCGCTCGTCGCCGCGTTCCCGTCCGAGGCCGTCCGCTCTCTCTCGGTCTCCGCCGTCGGCGTCGGCGCTCCGAGGACGGCGTCCGTCCAGGAGGCTTCGTCGACGCCGGTCGGCGACAGCAGGTCGGTCACACCGGTCCGGGCGGTCGCTCGCGCGACGCCGCCGCGGGCGTCGGGATCGCTCGTTCCGAACACGTCCCGCTGGACGCGGACGATCCCGGCGTTCGTCGACAGCTCCACGTGGCGGTTCGCGACCACGTTCTCGACCGGTGCGCCGGCGTACTGCCCGTACCCCCGGGCCCACGCCATCGCGTAGAGGCTGGCCGTGACCTGTCGCCCGAGTCCGGGCCCCTCGACCGGACCGCGGTTGAGTCGGCGCTCGAACCGCTCGGTCCGCTCGTGAGCGGCCAACGTCGGCACCGCGACCGTGACCGTTCGGGACCGCGTCCGGTTCACGACGGTTCGCCCGTTCCGGGTCGCGGTCGTCGCGACGCCCTCGAACGTCACTCGCGTCGCGGTCCCGTTGGCGACCCGCTCGACGCGGACCCGCTCGCGCGCGGCGACGAGGTCGCTCGGCGACTCGACGGCCGGTAGCGACGCGGTCGCCGTCACGGTGCCGATGTCGCTCTCGACGGCACCCAGCGCCTTCGATCCGGCGACCGCGAGTCGGATCCGGAACGCGTCCTCGAAGGCCGATCCCTCCCGGACGGCCTTGGCCGCCGCTCCCGGTCCACTCGGTGGCCGCGTCACCGGCTCCGCCGCCGCCTCGTGGGCGGCCTCCCGGGCCGCGCTCCTGAGCGCGGCGGTGGCGTCGGCGTCGACTCGCTCGACGGCGCGTTCGACGCGGCGGTCCTCGCCGACGAGCCCCTGCTCGGCGAGTCCGGCGGCGTACGCCGAACTCGTCACGAGCAGTAGCACGCCGACCAGCGCGAACGGGACTCGCGCCCGCTCGTCGACCGCGAACGTCCGGCTCCGTCGGCCGGAACCCGCCCGACCGGAGTCGCTGCCCTTCACGCTCACCACCTCCGAACGACGATCCGGACCGTAGCACCCGCTCCGCGTCGGTCCGATTCCCCACTGCCGTCGACTCCTGCCGGAAGCGGCTGTCTGACGACCGCGACCCCGACGGTGGCGTCTCGCGGCGGTTCCGGTCCGACGGCGACCACCCGTCGGGTCTCGTCCGCGGTCGATCCGGACGAGTCGGCCGCCGGTTCGGTCGTTCGAAACGCGCCAGGCGCCCGGTATCGCTCCGGCACCCCACCCACTCTCTCCGCCGTCCGCGTCGGCCCGTCGAGGGCAACGTCGACGCGCGTCCGCGGACCGATCCCGGTGTGAACCGCGTCGATCGCGCGGCGGTCGAACGCCGTTTTCGTGCCCCCGTCACCGACTCGTTCGGCGACCAGCGCGAGCAACTCCGCGCGCGTCGCGTGGATTCGTCGGGTGTCGTTCGGCGCGCCCTCGTCGGGATACGCCACGGTCTCGGTCTCGGTGACGAGCCGGTCGGCGGCGTCGGTCGCGGTCGGGCCGTCAGGGCCGCCGGCGTCGCTCGCGCCGAGCGCGACGACGCTCGCGGAGACGCAAAGCAGCAGCACGGTCACGTCGAGGACGGTGCTGGTCACCGCCACACCACCGCCCGGAGCGTTCCGCGGACGTTACGGCCCGGCGCCACGCGGACCGTCACCCGTCGCTCGGCGACCGCGACCGCTTCTGGGGTCCGGACTCCCGGCGGTCCCGGCGCGTCCGGCCCCGACGCGGCCAACCACCGCTCGCCGTCCGCCTCCAGTTCGATCGCGATCGCGGTCCCCGGCGCTTCGACCCGCCGCATCCGGTCCGGGTCGAGGACGCCGCCGACGGTGACCCTCCCCTCGACCCGGTCCAGTGCCGACTTCGCGGCCGACCGACGGTCGTCCGGCGCCGCGTCCGCGAAGGCGCCGGCGTATAGCCCCAACGCGAGTCCGACGACCACCACCGCGACGAGCGCGGCGATCGGCTCAACGGCGGCACGGTCGGCGGTCGGGAACGCCGCGCTCGGCCCGTTCCGAGTCGCCGACGCGCCGGATTCCGTGGAGTCACGCGACACGCGAGATCACCCGACCAGCGTGACCCGGACGTCACCGTAGTGTACGCGCCGGACCGTTATCCGCCTCGGTGCGGTCGTCCACCTCGCGTCCGCCGCTCGCGCACGCTCGGCGGCCGCCGCGAACGACGCCGGATCGTCGAACGCTGCGTCCGGAGGGGCGCCGTCGAGGACGCGCCGAAGCCGGGCGTCCGTCGCCGCGCCCGGCGTCACCCCCGCTGTCGGTCGGACGACCGGGGTGATCCGCGGGGCATCGAGCGTCGCCCGCGCCGTCGCTCGCTCGTCTCTAAGCGAGACGGATCCCTCCGCGAGCCGGAGTCTGTCCGCCGCGATACCGTGCTCCGCCGTCGCCGGGTACGACCCGTCCGCGACCGAATCGACGGTGCGCGCGACGCCGTCCGCGTCCGGCGGCGGCGACGCCGGGAACGCGGCGGCCACGCCGACGGCCGCGACGCTCACGACGGCCAAGCCGAGCCACGCGTACGTGGCGTCGAGGTGCGTCTCGAACATGGCGCGGCTGGCCGCGCTTTCATACATAAACGATCGGCCCCGAGCGTCGCGGTCGATCGAGGGCCGACTGCCCCACCGATCGGGCTCAGAACAGGAGTCCGGCGCCGGCGAACGCGACGAGGAACGTGGCCGTCGCCGTCGGCAGCGCGATCCCGACCCGATAGGCCACCAACGTCCGGTCGAATCCGCGCTCCAGTCCGGTCGCCAGCCCGGTGAGGAGGGCGGCGAGCAACAGCACGTACGTCCCCACGATCCGTCCGAGCACCGGCACCGACAGGGCAGCCGTTCCGCCGGTCCTCGCGCCGTCGCTCGCCGCCCCGCTCCCGCCAGCGGCCACTCCGCTCTCCGCGCCCAGTCCGCCTCCGCCGAGCGCGTCGGCGCCCGCTGCCGCTCCGGCTCCCAGGCTCCCGACATCGGCGGCGTCGATCCCGGTCGCGAGCGCGACGGTCGCTCCACCCACGAGCGGCGCGAACACCGCCGCGGTGTTCGAGAGCGTCCCCGTCACGGTCGCGAGCTGGCGGCGCGCGTCGCGTTCGAGTTCCCGTAGTGACTCCAGCTGGTCGGCGAGCTCCAACAGGACGTCGCCGGCGGGACGCCCCTCCCGCGCGGCGACGGAGAGCAGCGCGATCGCCCCGCGAACCCGGGACGACGGCACGTCCGCGGCCGGCCCGCCCTGTCCGAGAAACGCCTCGCGGACGCCGACACGCAGCGTGTCGCTCCGCCGACCGGCGCGCTCGAACACCTCGCCGGTCGCGCCGTCGAGCCGCTCGCCGGCGTTCGCGACCGCGGTCTCGACCGCGACCCCCTCCGCCACGTCTCCGCCGATCACGGTCATCGCGTCCGGCAGCCCCCGCTCGACGCCTCGGACCTCGGACAGCACCGCGCGGCGGGGTCGCGCGAGGACGAACAGCGCGCTCCCGACTCCGACGCCGACCCCCGCGACCGGCCACGCCCACGGCGCGACGACTCGCGCGGCGACGGCGGCCGCGGCCGCACCGAGGGCGCAGCCGACGACCAACGCGTGGCCGCGTCGGTCCGGCACGTCGGGATGGTCTCCGCCGATCTGCGGCGGCGGAAACGCCACCGGGCGACGGGAGAGCAGCCACGCCGAGGCGGCCACCAGCCCGCCCGGAAGCGCGATCAGGTACAGGCCGGCGATGAGTCCGGAACCCACCGCGACGCCGGCGGCGGCGCCCGCGGGAAGGAGCGCGATGAGTGCCAGCGGGAGCAGCACGCCGAACGCGTACAGCGCCGAGACCGGCCCGCGGACGGAGCCGACGAACGACGCGAGCCGATCGGTCGTCCCCGAAAGCGTCGCGTCGAGGGCGCGGTCGAGGCACCGCCCGCGGCGCTCCGGCGGCGCGGTCGCCGCGGTCCGGACCAGCGCGGCGGCGCGGTCTATCGCCGGGAACCACGGAGTCCACTCGCGAGCGAACGCTCGAAGGCCGCTCGTCGGCCCGTCCGCACAGCCCCGTTCGTGGCGGGAGAGAGCCGCGGCCAACGGTCCCTCTCCCGTCCGGCCGGCGAACCGCACCGCACGCTCCGTCGAGGGATCGAGCCGCATCCGCAACACGAGCCGCCCGACGAGCCCCGGCGCCGCGCCCAGCGCCCGCGTCCGCCGGAGCGACGCGAGCCACCCCGGCGCCCGGTGGACCGCGTGTACGCCGCCGACGGCGGCGGCCAGTCCGGCCGGCGCGGCGACGACCGCGCCGGCAGCGAGCGCCGCGGCCGCGGCGACAACCGCCCCGACGACGACGCCGGCCCGGTACCCGATCGCCACGACGCGCTCCGCGGAAACGCCCCAGCCGAGAAACGCGACGGCCCGCCGCAGTTCTTTCGAGGCGGTCGCGTCGTCTTCTCCGTCGACACGAGCCGATCGCTCGGTCGGTTTCGACCGGTCCTCGTTCATGCGCCGCCTCCGTGCTTCACTCCTCCCTCGCGTGGTCGATCGGCCGGGGCTCCCACGTCTCCGCTCGGATCGCCGGATACGTCTCCCCTGACGTACCGCGCCGGCGAAACGCGTCCCGCCCGAACCGCCTCGCGGATCCGGTCGCTCCGCCGATCGATGACCTCCCGAACCGCCGCGTACGATTCGTTCGTCCCCCCGAGCGCCTCGACGAGTCGACTCTCACCGCGGTCGATCCGACCCGTGCCGACGAGTCCCCGTTCGGTCCGCTCGAACAGCGGATCGAAGCTCACGCCGCCGTCGCGGTCGCCGACCTCGACGATCGACTCCACGCGGTGGTCGTCGAGCACGGCGATCAGATCGGTCGCGGCGAACGACGAGCGGGGGACGCCGAGGTCGGTGACGACGCGTTCCTCCACCCCGGCCGGGTCTTCGCCGTGAATCGTCCCCAGCACCGTCTCGCCGGCGGCACCGACACGCATCGCCTCGTACAGCGCCTGCGCCTCCTCGCCGCGCACCTCGCCGACGCTTATCGCGCCGCCGCCCATCCGGAGCGCCGTCCGAACGGCGTCCGCCGGGGCGAGTTCGGCCCCGTCACCGACGCAGAGTCGCTGCGCGTCTCGCCCGGCGTCCGCGAGGGCGTCTACCGGGAGTTCCGGCGTGTCCTCGATTGCGATCGCCCTCGTTTCCGCGGGCAATTCCCACAGCAGTGAGCCGAGCGCGGTCGTCTTCCCGGCTGCCCGGCCGCCCGCGATAAGCCCCGCTACCCCGCGTTCGACGGCCACCGACAACAGCCCGGCCGCCGCGGGCGTGAGGGTGTCGACGGACACCAGTCGCGCGAGCGTCCACGCCTCCGGATCCCCGCGTCGGAACGTGAACGAGAGCCCGTCGCTGGCTGGGGCCGTGACCGCGGCGACCCTGACCCGACCGGTTTCGGACTCGATCGTCGCGTCGAGCGTCGGCGTGGCCCGCGAGAACGCCCGACCGCTCGACCGGCGGAGCCGCGACGCGAGCGTGGCGGCCCCTTCCGGGGGGAGCCGCACGTTCGTCCGGCACCGCTCCCCGTCGAGCACGACGCGGAGCGGGTTCTCCGCGACCGGCGCCGTCACCGTCGCGTCGCTCACCCTCTCGTCGGCGAAGACGTGTTCGAACACGCCGTAGCCGTGCGTGTGTCGGCGCAGGATCTCCGTCAGATCGGCGACCGGGTCGCCGTCTTCCGCCGCCGCCCGCACCGCTCGTCCGGGGGCCCTGTCGCCGCCGCGGGGGTCGTCGAGCAGCCGGTCTCGCGCCGCGGCCAGCGTCGCTACGGCGTCGGCGTCCAGAGCGACCGTCGGCGGCGTGAGGTGGTACGTCCTGAGGGAGTCGTCGCCGTCGTAGAGCCGGACCGTTGCCCCGGTCGGCACCGTCCAGCGATCGACCAGCGTCGCACCCGGCGGCGGCGAGGCCGCGACTCGTGCGGTCGCGGCCGTCGGACCGACGTGGGCCCGCAGGCGATCGCTCAGAACGCCGTCGCTCTCGGGCCAGTTCTCGCCGCCGCCGAGATCCTCCGCGGCCGACAGCAGCCCCGTTTCGGCCGCGATGCGCTTCGTAGGGCCCGCCCGCCCGGCGGCCTCTACCGCGGCGCCGAGCGGGTCGCGGAGGACTCGTTCGGCGAGCCGCTCCTCACGGAACCCGACCCGCTCGCGGAACCGTCCGACGGCGGTCAGGAGGTCGGCCGCGCGGTCGGCGTACGACCGCTCGCGGCCGCGGTGTCGTGTCCTGATCACGTCGGCGTCGCGGTCGCCGAGCGCCTCCACGACGGTCGCGAGACAGTCGGCGCTCGCGGCGAGGTCGCCGCGTCCGGGACACGCGCCGGCGTCGACGTCGAGTATAACCCTGTCCTCGACGCCAGTTCCCACGGGCTCGCGAAACGCCGGCTCGCACCGACACTCGTCGCGGTCCTCGTCGACCCACGGGAGCGCTCGGAGCGGCGTCTCGCCGGCCCCGTCGGCGAGTTGATCGGTGATACCGAGGTTCATGACGGGCGTGCCCGCGGTTTGATATATAAGTCGTCGGCCGTCCCGCCGTTCCGTTCCGCCGCGTCTCGAAACGATCCGCGTCGTCCCGGTCTGCCCTGTCGTAATCTATTCTGTCCCGCGCCGTCGCGTCCCTCCGCCCCCGTCTACCCCGCTCGGTTGATCCGGACCGTCGGCCCCTCGTCGTCGACGTACCGGAGCCGAATGCGGTTCGTCCCGCCCGGGCGAAGTTCGATCGGTCCGCCGCCGAGATCGACAGTCACCTCCACCGGTCCCGTTCCGACGCGGACCGTGCGCTTCGGCCGGTCCTCGACGCGGTACGCGAGCACGACGCCGCCCGGCCTGTCCGGCGGCTCGACGAGCGCGACGCGGTCGACCTCCGCCGCGGCGAACCCAGTCGGGACCCGGAAACGCACCGTCGCCTGCGCCGCCAGGGCGGGGTCGTCTACGGGCGACGATCCGGCGACTACGCTGCCGATCGCCCGCTCCAGACGGTCCGCCTCGGCGCCGATCCGGTCCGCCGTCGTCGCGGTCCGGGCCGTCTCGACCGCGGGCATCGACGCCGTCAGCAGCGCGACTGCCACGAGGACGGTGAGGGCCACGCGGATCACGGCTCGCTCACAGCGACTCCCGGAGGCGGTCGAGCGCGTCCGTCGCCCACGCCCCGCCGTCGCCGTCCCCGGCGGCCTCGTCGGTTCCGCTGCCGCCGGTACGCGGTCCGGACCGCGAGCGATCGTCCAGCAGGGCGGCGTCGAGGGCGCCCTCCGACGGAACGGTGTCGTCGGTCCGCTGCCCGTCGCTCGCGCTGCTCTCGCGGCCGACACTGCCGCCGCTCCGCTCGTTCTCCCGCCCGGCCTCGGTCGCTCTCGCGAGCGCGAGGTCGGCCCGGCGCTCGACCTCGCGGTTGACGGCCCGGATCGCTCCGGCGTAGCCGCGGACCGCCTGCGTCGCCGCCTCCAACTCCGCGACGCGCTCCTCGAGGTCGTCGAGCCGCGACTCGAGTCGCTCGCGCTCGGCCGTCGCCTCCGCGTCCGCGGCGGCGTCGACCGGCCGCGCCTCGCTCCCGGTCACCGCGCGCTCGACGGCGCGGAGCCGAGACTTGATCCGGTCGTCCGGTCCGTCCGCTCCCGTCGGCGTCGCGTCCGTTTCCGCGTCCGTCGGCTCCGCGCCCCGCGCGTGATCGGTCATGCGGCCTGTTGCCCACGGTCTCACTCTTAAACGTCGGGGAAAGGATATTATCGGGGGAACCGGTACGTCTGGGCATGAAAGCAGTCCTCCTCGGCGTCGGACAGGCGGGCGGCAAGCTCACGACCGCCCTCGCGGAGTTCGACGCCGACGCCGGCTACGGCGCGGTCCTCGACGCGATCGCTGTCAACACCGCCGCGGCCGACCTCGACCCCCTCCCGCTCGAAACGGTCCTCGTCGGGCAGTCGCGCGTCAACGGTCACGGCGTCGGCGGCGACAACGAACTCGGCGCCGAAGTGATGGACGAAGACGCGGTCGAGGTGTTGGACGCGCTCGCCCCGAAGGTCACCGCGGAGGCCGAGGCGGTCTTCGTCGTGGCCGGCCTCGGCGGCGGGACGGGCTCCGGCGGCGCGCCGGTCCTCGTCCGCGAGCTGAACCGGGTGTACGACGTACCTGTGTACGCCATCGGCGTCCTCCCCGGTCGCGACGAGGGGACGATGTATCAGGTGAACGCCGGCCGGTCGCTCAAGACGCTGGTCCGCGAGTCAGACGCGACGATCCTGCTCGACAACGACGCGTGGCGCTCGGCGGGCGAGTCCGTCGAGGGCGGCTACGAGGCGATCAACGCCTCGATGGCGAAGCGGATCGGGCTCGTCCTCGCCGCCGGCGAGGCGGTCGAGGGCGTCGCCGAGTCCGTCGTCGACACGAGCGAGGTGATCAACACGCTCCGGGCGGGCGGGATGGCCGCGGTCGGGTTCGCGTCGGCGCCCGCCGCCGAGGACCCGCAAGAGAACGTCAACACCGTGACGAGCGCGGTCCGGAGTTCGGTGATGACCGGGCTGTCGCTGCCGAGCGCCACCGACGCCGACGCCGCCCTCGTCGCGGTCGCCGGCGACCCGGACCGGATCTCCCGGAAGGGCGCGGAGAAGGCGCGGAAGTGGCTTCAGGAGGAGACGGGGTCGATGCAGGTCCGCGGCGGCGACTTCCCGCTCGACTCCGACCGGATCGCCGCCTTGGTCCTCCTCGCGGGGGTCGAGCGCTCGCAGCGCGTCGAGGCGTTCTTGGAGCGCGCTCGGCAGGCGGTCCGCGACGAGCGCGAGGAGAAGCCCGACCCGGCGGCCGCGTTCGAGAACGACGAGATCGACGACCTGCTGTGAGGCCCCCGCCCTCCCGCGCGGCGCGGCTCGGGGCTCCGGGGCGGGATAGCTTCCGCACCTTTTTGTTCTCGCCCGGTGGAGTCTCGGCCGATGACTAACCCGTGGGACGACTGGGACCACGTGCTGAAGGTCGACCCCGACAAGGACCTCCGGGCGGGCGAGACCTTCGAGGACGTCTGCCGGACCGGGACGGACGCGATCGAGATCGGTGGGACCCTCGACGTCACCGCGGAGAAGATGACCCGCGTGGTCGACGCCGCCGCGGAGTACGACGTGCCGCTGTACCAGGAGCCGTCGAATCCGGGAGTCGTGATCGACTCGCCGGCGCTCGACGGCTACCTGATCCCGACCGTCTTCAACGCTGGCGGCCCCTTCTGGATAACCGGCGCCCACAAGGAGTGGGTCCGGATCGACGACCTCGACTGGACCCGGACCCACACCGAGGCGTACATCGTGTTGAACCCGGAGGCGTCGGTCGCCCAGCTGACGGAGGCCGACTGCGACCTCGGCGCCGACGACGTGGCGGCCTACGCGAAGGTCGCGGAGCGCATGTTCGGCCAGGAGATCGTCTACGTCGAGTACTCGGGCACGTTCGGCGACACGGAGAAGGTCGCGGCCGCTCACGACGCCTTAGACGACGCCACGCTCTTTTACGGCGGCGGCATCCACGACTACGAGTCGGCCAACGAGATGGCCGCTCACAGCGACGTGATCGTCGTCGGCGACCTGCTCCACGACGAGGGCGTCGACGCCGTCCGCGAGACGGTGAAGGGCGCGAAGGACGCAGGGGACTGAGGGGGACGGGTCGGTCCGTCGCCAGTTAGTCGGCCGCGTACCCGTCCAGCATGTTCTCGACGTACTTCGCGATCACGTCCACCTCCAGGTGCACCGGGTCGCCGACCGACTTCTCCGAGAGCGTCGTCAGGTCGTAGGTCGTCGGGATGACCGCCACGTCGAACTCGCCCGCGCGCTTCTCGGCGACCGTCAGCGAGATGCCGTCGAGCGTCACGGACCCCTTGTCGACGAGGTAGTCGCCGTGTCCCTCCGGAGTCGCGAACGTGAACCGCCAGTCTTCTCCGACGCGCTCGATTCCCGTCACCTCGGCGACGGTGTCGACGTGTCCTTGGACCACGTGGCCGTCGAACCGCCCGTCGGCGGGCATCGCGCGCTCGACGTTGACGGCGTCCTCCGCCTCGATCCCGCCGAGGTACGTCTTCGCGACCGTCTCGCTCGCGAGGAACACCGAGAACCAGTCGCCGCCGTCGGTCGTGCCGCCGTCGTCGCTCCCGTGCTCCTCGACGGTCAGACAGACGCCGCTCACGCTTATCGACTGGCCGTGGTGGAGGTCGTCGAATCCGTCGACGCCGATCCGAAGTCGGAGGCCGTCGTCGGTCTCGGTCCGCTCGCGGACCGTACCGGTGCCCTCGACGATGCCGGTGAACATACCGGAACTGGGGGCGGGCGACGGATATCGGTTCTGGGTCCGGCCGGGATCTGGGAGTTCGACCGCCCGTCGTCGCGGCCGGGCCCCTTTTGCCCCCCGGGGATCAACGGAGGGTCGATGCGACTCGGAGTGCTGGACATGATCGGGCTGGCGGCGTCGCTCGTCTTCGCGCTCCCGCTCGCGAACTACGCCGTCGTCCGCCTGTTCGCCGGCGAGGTCGCGCTCGGCGCCGGCCTGCTCGTCGTCGCCGCCGCGATGGTCGTCCTCCCGCAGTACTTCCTCGACCCCGCCACCATACTCCGACGGCTGCTCTCGGGACTGTTACCGCGACAGCTTCGTGGAGACGACGACGCCGCCGGCTCCGAGGGCGATTCGGTCGAAAAGTGACTCGGCCCGGCTCTCACTCCCGCCGCCGGGCAACGATCGCGACGACGAGCACAGCGAGCCCGCCGGCGACGACCCCGAACCCGGGCGCTTCGAGGCCGAGGACGCCGTCGCGTTCCTCGACGCCGATCTCCTCGTCGACGACGAGCACCTCGCGCGCGCTCGACTCGTTGACCGCCTCGTTCCCGCGGACGGTCAGCGTCGCGCGGTCTCCGTGGGTCGTCCGACGCAGATCGAAGGCCGCGCTAGCCGTCCCGTTCTCGACCGTCGCCGCTTCGGTCATGAGGCAGCTCGGGCTCGCGTCGCCGTCAGAGCGGATCCGGAGGGTCACGGTCTCGCCGTCCTCGGCGGTCACCGGAACGCTCAGCTCGGTCTCCGCCGGGGCGACGACGAGATCGGCCGCCTCGATGTCCGCCTCGGTGACCGTGACGGCCTCGGCCGACTCGCCGTCGGTCGCGCCGTCCCCGCCGCTTCCGTCGCCCCCGCTTTCGTCGCCCGTTCGGTCTTCGACGACGAGCGTGGCGACGTCCGCGGGGTCGCCGCCGACGAACAGTTCCGCGTCGTAGCTTCCGGGAGCGATCGCCTCGCTCAGGGTCGTCTCGTAGTCGATCTCCACCGCGCCGCCGTCGGCGGCGGTCAGCGGGGCGCCGCTCCCGCCGGTTTCGGCGTGGGTGAAGACGAGCGTCGTGACGCCGTCGCCGTCCGGCGTCACCGTGGCGCGGAGTTCGTATCCGACCTCCTCCTCGTTGCCGACGACGACCTCGAACGCGTCGACGCCGTCGGTCTCGACGGTGAACTCGGCGCTCCCGTCCTCGCTTACGGTGACGACGCCCGCGCCGAGTTCGGCGGTTCCGTCGGCGGCCGCGACGCCGCTCCCGGCGACGACGACCCCGACGAGCGCCGTCGCGGCCACGAGAACCGCCACCGCCGTCGAACATCTACGCCTCGCGATACGCCAGACCGATTCGGACCCGGCGGTGGCGCCGGATCCGACGGAGGGCTCGGATCGCATGCGTATCGGGCTTCGGCGGGAGTCTCAAAAGGCGCGCCGATAGCGCAAAGACCGGTCGTAGCTACCCGCCGCTCACTCTCGCTCGCGCGGCGCGATGCCGAACGGATGCTCCGCCA
>NZ_NEDJ01000052.1 GCF_002114285.1 Halorubrum ezzemoulense DSM 17463 | reverse complement strand
GGACGAGTGGGACGACGAGTTCGACGACGGCGGCGGCGGCGGAGGCGGCGGTGGCGCGGCCACCGACGAGCTCGAAAACCGGCTCGACGAGCTCGAAAACGAGGTCGCGTCGCTCTCCTCGACCGTCTCAACGGTTCGCTCGGAGAACGAGGAGATCTCGAACGCCGTCGACGACATTCAGGAGGATGTCCGCAACCTCCTCGACATCTACGAGATGGTCACCCGCGGCATCAACCCCTTCGTCGACGACTCCGGCGGCTTCGACAGCGTCGCCGGCGGCGGCGAGGGCTCGTTCGGCATCTTCGACGATGAAGACGGCGGCGAGGAGGAGGATCTTGACGAGGACATCGCGAACGCCGACGCGGACGGGTTCTTCGACGACGACCTCCTCGACGAGGAAGCGGGCGCGGAGGCGGACGAGTTCGATGACCTCGACGATGACGTCGACGACGGCGGGTTCGATGACCTCGACGATAACGTCGACGACGGCGGGTTCGACGACCTCGACGATGACGTCGACGACGGCGGGTTCGATGACCTCGACGATGACTTCGAGGAACTGGATGACGACAGCACGGACGACGCCGCGTCCGAGACCGAAACGGCGGACGAGGAAGACGATATGAATGACGACGGAAAGAGCTTCAGCGAACTGAAAGAGGAGTACGACTCCGGGGAGGCCGACTGGGCCGAAGAGGGCGACGACGCCGCGGACGAGGACCCGTTCGACGACGGGGACGACTCGTTCGACAACCCCGGCGACGAAACGGACTCGTTCGACGATGGGGCCGCGGACGACGGGTTCGGTGACGACCTCGGCGGAGACGACCTCGGGGCCGAGACCGGCGGCGACGACTTCGGCGAACCGGCGGACCCCGAACCGGCGCGAGGCGCCGAACCGGATCCCGCCCCCGGCCGTCGACCCGGCGGCGACCCCGCTGAGGCGTCCGGCGGCTTCGAGTACGTCGGTGAGGACGACCTCTCGGGGAGCGGCAACCGCGGCAAGCCATACCTCACCGAACTCCCGGGCGACTACGTCGGGGACCTCCTCGTGATGGAGTGGCTGGAGTTCCTCGTCTCCGAGAGCGATGTCACCGACGCGGTGCGCGCCATCAACTACTACGAGCGGATCGAGTGGATCGGCCCCGACGCCGCGGCGCGGCTCCGGGACTTCCTCTCCGGGTTCGGCACGATCGACCGCAACCTCGTCGACCGTCCGGGCACCGACCGGCTCGTCCGAGAACACCACACCCGCAGCCTCCGGTACGTGACCCAGCTCAACGGCACCAGCAGCCACACGGTCCTCCTCGACCGCTGGGACGACCTCGCCGGCGGCTCGATCGTTGGCGGCGGGCCGGTCCGAGGCCGCCGCGGCGGTCGCGCCGACCCGGCCCGCGGCGACCGCCGCGACCGCTCGGCCCCGAAGCGGAACGGGCACGAGCCGTCCGGTCGCCGAGAGGCCCCGGACGAGCGCGAGCGACGCACGAACGGCGCGGATCACGGTACGAACGGCGCGGACCGCGACGGCGGGGCGAACAGCGGCGACGCTCCCCGCGACGACCGGCGCGAGCGGAACGGTTCCACGCGACCGATGAACGACCCGAATCCCCGTTCTGACCGCGCCGATCCGGCCGACGGAGGGTGGGGAGATGGGCGTTAGCGTCTCCGCGTCTACGGCCATCATCGTCGCGGGGCTGTTCTTCGCGTTCACGACGTTCTACCCCGTGGCGTCCAACGGGATCGAGCGAGTCTCCGACGCGCAACACGGCGTCAACGAGCGCGCGCTCGAACGGCAGAACACCGACTTCTCCGTGACGAGCGCGACGTTCAACGCGACGACCGGCGAGCTCACTGTCAACGCCACCAACGAGGGCTCGATCGGACTCGTCGCCGACGACGCGACGCTCCTAGTCGGCAACGAGTACGTCGACGTCGGGGGTTCGAACGCTGCCACGACCGTCGACGGCGACGCCGACACCGCGCTCTGGCTGGGCGACGAGACGCTGTCGGTGACGGTCGGCGGCACCGTGGAGACCGACATCGTCGGCGGCGAGACCCGCGTGGTCCTCGTCGTCGAGTCCGGTGTCCGCGACGCCGCGACCGTGACGGAGGTGAGTGCGTAGATGGCCAGCGTCCCCGTCTCGCACCTCATCCTGTTCATCGCCAGCTTGGTGATCGCCGCTGGCGTCGTCGGCACGATCACGACGGGCGTCGACCGCGTGAGCGCCGCCGTCGACGACGCGGGGCTCGACGCGACCGAGCAGCTCCGGACCGACGTGACGATCATCTCCGACCCGAGCGCGGGGGTGTACAACGCGGCCGAGGGCAACGTGACGCTGCTGATAAAGAACACCGGCACCTATCGGCTCGCGCCCGACGGGTCGGACCTCGACGTCGTCTTTGACGGCGGGTACGTGCGGCCAAGCGAGCTCTCCGGCACGCTGGTCTCCGCCGACGGCGCGAACGCGTGGAGCCGCGGCGACGTGCTCCGGCTCACGATCAGCGTAAACGACATCGATGGCGTGAACGGCGGGCTCGTCGACGGCGACCACCGGGTGTTCATCACCGTCAATGGGGACGAGGAGCTATTCCAGTTCCGCGTGGGGGGTAACTGAGATGCCCCACGACAACCTTCTCTCGCTCGGCCTCGGCGAGCGCGACCGACTCAACAAGGAGCTCGGCGGTGGCATCCCCCGCGGGAGCATCGTCCTCATGGAGGGTGACTACGGGGCCGGGAAAAGCGCCATCTCTCAGCGGTTCGCCTACGGGCTTGTCGAGGAGGGCGCTTCGGTGACGATGATGTCGACTGAGCTCACCGTCCGCGGGTTCATCGACCAGATGCACTCGCTGGAGTACGACATGGTGAAGCCGCTCCTGCAAGAAGAGCTGCTCTTCCTCCACGCCGACTTCGACTCCGGCGGCGCGTTTTCCGACGGCGACGGCGAGCGCAAGGAGCTGCTCAAGCGGCTGATGGAAGCGGAGGCCATGTGGAACTCCGACGTCGTCTTCCTCGACACGTTCGACGCCATCTTCCGCAACGACCCAACGTTCGAGGCGCTCGTTCGGAAGAACGAGGAGCGGCAGGCCGCCCTCGAGATCATCTCCTTCTTCCGTGAGATCATCTCGCAGGGGAAGGTGGTGGTGCTCACCGTCGACCCCTCGGCGGTCGACGACGAGGCGATCGGCCCGTTCCGCTCCATCGCCGACGTGTTCCTCGAACTGGAGATGATCGAGGTCGGCAACGACATCCGCCGGCAGATCAACGTGAAGCGGTTCGCGGGCATGGGCGAACAGGTCGGCGACACGATCGGGTTCTCGGTGCGTTCCGGAACCGGAATCGTCATTGAGAGCCGCAGCGTCGCCTAACACATGGCCCGCAGACGCACAGCCGGTCCGCGCGCGCGGACTGCGACCACCGCGACGACCGAGCGTGGGACATGACCGAACACGGCACCGCCAAACCGTCCGACGAGCTCCGGAAGGCCGCGATGCGGCGGCCGCACCTCCGGGAGCACCTCCGGGAGTTCAAACAGATCACCGGGGAGTTCCCGCAGTTCATCGAGGAGCCGAAAGACGAGTACGAGTCCAACCGGCCGAACGTCATCTATCCGGTCGGCGGCCCCATCTACAGCCACATCTACGGCGACCTTGGGCAGGACACGAAGTACTACGCCATCGAGCCGGAGCTCTCCGGCTCGCAGGCCGAGATCCTCAACGAGGTGAAAAACCGGCTCCTCACCGTGAGCGGTCAACACACCGCTCCGGACAACGAGGCCGAGTACGACGACCTCATCGAGGAGCTGTTAGAGGAGGTCACGCACATCGACGAGCAGAACGGCGGACTCCGCGGGAACCTCTCGAAGGTCCTCAACATGGGGAAACTCTCGGTCACGGAGGAGACCTACGAGAACATCCGATACCGGCTTAACCGCGACATCGTCGGGCTCGGCCCCCTCGAACCGATCATGCGCGACCCGGCCAACGAGGACATTCACGTCATCGGCCCCAAGGAGTGTCACGTCGACCACGGCACCTTCGGGATGCTGGAGACGACCGTCGACTTCGGTACCCCCGAGGAGTTTGACAACTGGCTGCGGAACATGGGCGAGCGGATGGGCGACCCCCTCTCTGACTCCGATCCGATCGTCGACTCCACGCTGCCCGACGGCTCGCGTATCAACATCATCTACTCCGACGACGTCTCGCTGAAGGGGTCCTCGCTCACGATCCGGCAGGGCGACGAGGTGCCCCTGTCGATCAATCAGATCACGCACTGGGGAACGCTCTCGCCGCAGTTGGCGGCGTACCTCTGGCTCTGCCTAGAGAACGAGCAGACGGTATTCGTGGTCGGGGAGACGGCGTCCGGGAAGACGACGACGCTGAACGCCATCCTCTCGTACATCCCGGACGACTCGAAGATATACACCGCGGAGGACACCGCGGAGGTCATCCCGCCGCACAGCACGTGGCAGCAGCTGTTGACCCGTGAGGGCGGCGCCGAGGGATCCACCGACGTGGATATGTTCGATCTGGTCGCCGCGGCGTTGCGGTCGCGCCCCGACTACATCATCGTGGGCGAGGTCCGAGGCGCCGAGGGGCGCATGGCGGTCCAGGCGGCCCAGACCGGCCACCCCGTGATGCTGACGTTCCACGCGTCCGACATCGTCTCGATGATCCAGCGGTTCACCTCTGAGCCGATCAACGTCCCGGAGACGTTCATGGACAACGCCGACGTGGCGCTGTTCCAGAACCGCGTGAAGCAGGGCGACCAAGTCCTGCGCCGCGTGACGAGCGTCCAGGAGATCGAGGGGTACTCCAAGGAGATGGAGGGGGTCGTCACCCGCGAGGTGTTCAGCTGGGACCCCGTCGAAGACGAGATCGTCTTCCAGGGGATGAACAACTCCTACGTGTTAGAAGACCAGATCGCGACGCTGCTCGGCTACGCCGACACCCGCGACATCTACGACGACCTGGAGTTCCGCGCGGAGCTCATCGAGCGGATGATTCAGGAGGGTATTCTGGGCTACCACGAGGTGAACGACGCGATCAACTCCTTCCAGCGCGACGGCGTCGAGGGGCTCCCCTTCGAGATGCACCGGAACACGATGTGACGATGCTCGGGGACACGTGACGATGCTCGGTGACGAACCGCCCGCGAGGGCGCCGGAGGGACGCTGACGATGGCGGTGAAACAGGTGGGCGACGGGCTCGCGACGGCCGCCCAACTGACCTCCGAGGTCATGGAGTCGTACGAGCAGCTCGACATCTCCAAGGGGAAGTACGTCGGGCTCGTGCTGTTCCCGGCCGTGCTCGTCTTCCTCGCGAGCGTCGTCGGCTTGGTCGCGCTGCCGCTCCCCTTCGCCGCCCGGGTCCCGATCCCGATGTTCGGCGGGCTCATCCTGTTCGCGGCGGTGATCTACCCGAAGATCTACCTCTCCAGTCTGGAGACGAAGATCGACAACCAACTACATCTCGTGATGACGCACATGACGGTGCTGTCGACGACGAACATCGACCGGATGGAGGTGTTCCGGACGCTGGCGAAAGAGGAGGAGTACGGCGTCGCCGCCGAGGAGATCGGCCGCGTCGTCCACCTCGTCGACACGTGGAACCAGAGCCTCGACGACGCGTGTCGGCGTCGGGCTCAGGAGGTCCCCTCCGACGCGATGGCCGACTTCTTCGACCGCCTTGGCTACACGATGGGCGCGGGGCAGTCGCTGGAGGAGTTCCTCGTCTCCGAACAGGACGTCATGCTGGCGCAGTACGAGACCCGCTACGAGTCCGCGCTCTCGAACTTGGAGGTGATGAAGGACCTGTACATGTCGATGATCCTCTCGATGACGTTCGCCCTCGTGTTCGCGGTCGTCCTCCCGATCCTCACCGGTAACGACCCGACCGCGACTGTCGCGGCCGTCATCGTGCTGTTCGTCTTCGTCCAGCTCGGCTTCTACGCGATGATCCGCGCCACGTCGCCGTACGACCCGATCTGGTACCACCCCGACGAGCGCTCCCCGGGCGACCTGAAGCTGTGGGGGTCGCTGATCGGCGGCGGCGCGCTCTCGTTCCTCCTCATCGGGATCACGGCCGCCGGGATGTTCGGGTACGGGCCCGGGCTTCCCGGTCTCCTCTTCTTCCTCGACGACGTGCGGCTGCCGCTGTACCTCGCGGTCCCCATCTCGCCGCTGATCATCACCGGGGTCGTCCTTCGGAGCGAGGAGCAGGCGATCACCGCCCGCGACGGCGAGTTCCCGTCGTTCGTGCGCGCGCTGGGCGCGACCGAGAGCGCGAAGCAGTCGACGACCACCGACGTGCTGACGACGCTGCGCGACAAGAACTTCGGGGAGCTCTCGGAGTCGATCGAGCGGCTCTACCGCCGGCTCAACATGCGAATCAGCACCGAGGGCGCGTGGCGGGCGTTCACGCGAGACACGCGCTCGTACCTCATCCAGAAGTTCTCCGAGATGTACCTCGTGGGCCGCCGGATGGGCGGGGACCCGAAGATGCTCGGCGAGCTGATTTCGAAGAACATGAACGCCGTCAACCAGCTGCGCGAGCAGCGCCGGCAGGCGGCGATGACGTTCATCGGACTGCTGTACGGGATCACCGCGGCCGCGACGTTCGCCTTCTTCATCGGGCTGGAGATCGTTGCGATTCTCGCGGACTTGACCGCCGACTTCGGGCTCGACCAGATGGACATCGGGCAGATCGTCTACCCCGGCGCCTACGACATCCCGCTCATCGAGTACCTCCTCCTCACCGTCGTGCTGTTCAACGCGGCGCTCTCCTCGCAGATGATCCGCCGGATCGACGGCGGGAACCCCGCGAACGGCTACATCCACTTCGTGCTCCTGACGTGGCTCGGCTCCGTGACCGCCATCGCGACGCGGACCCTCGTCAACGCGATCCTGTCGATCTGACCGGAAATCGGTCGCTGTCGCCCGGCCGAGTCACCCCTCGAACAGTGCCGGCTCGGTGACCGCCTCGTCGGCCGCGTCGCGCCACGACCGCGACGGCGTCCACCCGAACAGCTGCTCCGCCTTCGCGACCGCGTACGCGCCGCGGTCGTCGCCCTCCGCGAGCGCGCTCCCGTCGACCGCACAGTCGTCGGAAACCTCGCCGTACGACTCGCGCAGGAGTTCGAGCAGGGGGCGACCGAGCGCGTTGTCGGCCGCGACGCAGTTGATCGCCTCGTGGGTGCCGGGCGCGACGGCCGAGTCGTCGCCGAGGAGGTCCGCGAGCGCGGCCGCGACGAGGTCGGCGACGTCGCGGACGTCGACGTACGACCAGAAGTTGCCCGCGCCCGCCTCGAGGTCGGCCACGTACTCGTCCGCGCGGCAGGCGTAGTCGCCGGGGTACTGGATCCACGAGGGGCGGACGGAGACCGCCGACACGCCGTGGCGGCGCGCGACCGCGCCCGCCGCGGCCTCCGCGGTCACCTTCGAGAGCCCGTACGGGTCCTCCGGGCGGAGCGGGTGCCCCTCGGTGACCGGCAACTCATCCGGGAACGGCGTCGGCTCGGCGAAGAAGAAGCCGTACGCGCCGTCGCTGGAGGCCTGAACGACCGGCGCGCCCGCTCGCCCGGCGGCGTCGAGGACGTGCTTCGCGGCGAGCGCGTTCGTCTCGAACACCCGTCCCTCGGGGTGGGTTCCGGCCACGGGGATCGCCGCCCAGTGGACGACGGCGTCCGGGTCGACGGCAGCGACGACGTCGAGCGCCTGCTCGCGCTCGGCGAGGTCGGCCGCGCGGAACGAGACGTTCGAGGCGGGGTTGACGCCGAGGCCCGGGTGGTCGTAGTCGACGACGACGACCTCGTAATCGCCCGCGAGCCGGTCGACGACCCAGCGCCCGGAGGCGCCGCGGCCGCCGGTGACGAGAACGGTGTCCATGCCTCGCCGTCGCGGTCGCGGGGCAAAAACGCAGCGTTGCGCCGAAAACCGCACCGCCGCGGGCGGGCGCCTCAGGGTCGCATCGTCCCCGGCTCCGGCAGGCTTTAACGCGCCGAGCGGTAATCTTGGGGTATGGACTGGAAGACAGACTGGGGGCTCCGTGGACGAATGGGGTTCACGATGTTCCTCCTCTTCGCCCTCTACGTCGTGTTCATCGGCGTCCTGATCGAGGTGTTCAACGTCGGGATCATCTTCACGCTCGCGATGTTCGGCGCGTTCTCGCTCGCGCAGTACTTCTTCAGTGACAAGCTCGCGCTCCGGAGCATGGGCGCCCGCGAGGTCGACCCGGACGAGTACCCGGACCTCCACCGCCGGATCGAGCGCCTGAGCCAGCAGGCCGACCTGCCGAAGCCAACCGTCGCGGTCGCGAACACCCGCGTCCCGAACGCGTTCGCGACCGGCCGGAACAAGAAGAACGCCACCGTCGCGGTGACGACCGGACTGTTGGAGAGCCTCGACGAGGACGAGCTCGACGGCGTGCTCGCCCACGAGCTCGCCCACGTCAAGAACCGCGACGTGATGGTGATGACCATCGCGTCGTTCCTCTCCACTATCGCCTTCTTCATCGTGCGGTGGGGGTGGCTGCTCGGCGGCGACAACCGGCAGGGAGCGCCCGTCATCGTGGCCATCGTCGCGTCGCTTCTGGTGTGGGTGATCTCGTTCCTGCTCATCCGCGCGCTCTCGCGGTACCGCGAGTACTCCGCCGACCGCGGTGCGGCGCTCATCACCGGGAAGCCCGGAGCGCTCGCCTCGGCGCTGATGACGATCGACGGGCGGATGGACCGGGTGCCCGAGGAGGACCTCCGCGAGGAGGCGGAGATGAACGCGTTCTTCATCATCCCGATCAAGGCCGGTTTCGTCGGCAAGATCGCCTCCACGCACCCCTCAACGGAGAACCGCATCGAGAAGCTCCGCGAGCTCGACAAGGAAATGGAAACGGCCTGAGACGGGTTCGGATCGCGATTTTTGCTCGGTCGTGTATACGTCGTTGAGAGCGGATCAACGGCGAACGCTCTCGAAGTCCCGGCAGCTCACTTAGAAACCGCTGAGAGTGGGTCGACGACGAACACCCCCGAAGCCCCGCCCGACCGTGACCACATCCTCACGCCTCCCCAGCCTCGTCGCTAGCGCCCTCCGCTTCGCTCCGAGCCCAGCGACTCCCTCGCGCGTGCTCCTCACGGCCGCCGCTTCGCTCCGGCCGCTCGCAGGCACGCGCCACCGACTCGTTCACTTCTCGATGATCGCGGAAGGATCGCACCGCTGGTCGGTGTGAGCGGACTGAGGGGAGTAAGCCCCCTTCGGTTCGTCCCGACATTCGGCTGAGCGTCCGCGCCGCGGCCGGACTACCTTGTGGCGCGGACTTGCACCGGCGAGGATTCGCCGTTCCATCCGTTCCCGCCCGTCTCGGACGCGGCGGAGCCACGTACGACGTGGGAAACCCACGTACCCTCTCCGGGTTAACTCCCTTCCCTTGCGGGTCGGTTCGCGCGGATCATCGGTCGGGGCGGGGGGTGTCGTTGCTGTTCCAGAGCCAGCCGTCTCCGACTCCGGGCGTGTGCCCGGTCGCCTGTCCGGCCGGTGGGGGGACTTTCCTCATGCCGGAGGCACGGGAGTCGGGCTCCCTCTGTCCATTCTCCCGTTTCGCCCGCCGGCGAATAAGCGGATCGGTCGGGCGCGTCCGCCGGGCGGAATCTGCGGGGTTCGGTGGAGACGCCGCGAACGCCGCGAGCGCGGTGCCACAAGGGAAGCGTTCAAGTCGCCAGCAACGTAATGGACTCTCATGTCCGAGGCTCAGACCGTTCAGCTGTCGTACGACGACGGTGCACGAGCGGTCGAACTCGCGCGGGAGGCGGTGGAGTCGTTCGTTCGACACGGGCAACGCGAACAGCCCGGAAGCATGCGCGAGGCGTTCTACGCCCGCACCGGCGCTTTCGTTCGGCTCCAGTCGACTCGGGGGCGGGGCCGTCTCCGCGGCTGCGCCGGCGCGCGGGACACTTCCGACCAGCTCGGGCACGCCATCGTCGAGGCCGCCATCAAGGCCGCCTCGGGCGACTCCTGCGGCTCCGAGGTGGAGCCGAAGGAACTCGATAACATCACCGTCTCGGTGTTCGTCGTCTCGAACACCGTCCTCACCAACGATCCCGCTGAGGACCTCGAGATCGGCACCCACGGCGTCTCCGTCGACAGCGGTAACGCCCACGGCTGGCTCTATCCGACGGTCCCCGTCGAGAACGGCTGGTCGGCCGCGGAGTTCCTCTCGCGAACCTGCCGGAAGGCGAAGCTCTCGCCTACCGCCTGGCAGGAGGAAGACACGATGGTGACGCTCATCGAGGGCCAGGTGTTCCGAGAGCGCGCCGACGGCGGCGCGGTCGAGGAGCTGTAGGCCGACCCGCTCGCGCCGGGACATCGCTCGTCCCCGGCCCCGTCGTCTCGCAAACCGTTCCTTCCCGCTCGACGCATCCCGTTGAGCCGCGGCGCCCTCTCACTCGTGGTCTGTCGCTCCCTCGCGTCTCGACCGCCGAGCGCAGATCGGCGCCCGCGCTCCGACGGTCCCGCGAACCGGTGGCTTTTTGATGTTTTAGGCTAGCCTAATCTCTATGACTCACACGGTCAACGCAGACGGTCGACCGCCCGAGGGCGGTGATCCGCGGTGACCGTCGAGACGCACGTCGACCGCGCCCGGGACCGGGTGGCGGCCGAACGCGACGCCACGGCGGACGAGCGACGAGCGTACGAGCGGTTCCGATCGGCTCTCGCCTCGATCCCGACCGCCTCGGCGCCGACCGGCGCCGGCGGCGGGGGCGCCGGTTTCGGGAACGGCACCGGCGGCGGGTCGGGACCGAGCGCCGGCGGCGTCCGCGCCATCGCCGGCGCGACGAACGCGGCGTCGACCGACGGCTGTCGCCGGGTCCGCGAGGCGTTCGCCGAGACGGTGCGGCCCCACAGCGTGCCCGACGGTTCCGACGGCGAACCGCTGCTCGCGACCGTCCGCGAGGAACTGGGCGACGCCGTCGCGGTCGCGCTCTCGTCGAAGACGGACCACGATTTCACCCGCCCGGTCGCGTCGGCGATAGCGTCCGCCGTCGACGACCGACTCGCGGAGCTCGCCGTGTTCGACCGGACCCTCGAACGCGAGGCGGCGTCGCTCCGGTCCGCCGGCGAGACGGTCCGTGAGACCACCGACTGGCTGTCGACCGCGGATGAGACGCCCCTCTCCGCGCTCGGGTTCGACGCCCTGCGTCGCCGCCACGAGGCGCTTGGCGAGCGGATCGAGGCCTGCGAGGCGCTGCTGGCGGAGCGGCAGGCCGACCTCGATCGGACCGCCAGCCGCGGCGCCGCGGTCGGCGTCCGACAGCGATCGACCGTCGCGTACCTGTACGACGACTTCACGGTGTCGTACCCCGTCCTCTCGACCGTCGCGCGCCTCGTCGAGACGCTCCGCGAGTGCCGGCGGGCGGTCCGCGACCACCTCGTCCGGAGGGCGTAACCGTGTCCGACTCACCGCGCCGTGTCCGAGCCCGCGGCTGGGCGTGGGCCTGTCTCGGCCTGTTCGGCGACCCGGACGGCGCCGACTCGGGCGCCACCGGACCGGACGACGACGCGCCGGACAACTCCGGGTGACGCGCGGCCCGAGCCGGTCTCTCCGACCGCGCCCCGCCGTGCGACAAACTACTCGTCGTCCCCGTACCCCACCGCCTCCGCATCCGCGAGCGCCCGCTCCGTCGACGCCGACAGGTCGAGGGCCTCGTCGGCGACGACCTCGCCGTCGCGGATCACGGGCTCCATGAGCGACTCGGCGCCGTCCGGGCCAGAGCGCCCCGCGAGCCCGACCGCGTGGGCGCCGTCTTCGGTGCGGTAGACGGACTTCGCGCCCGAGAGTTTCCCGCGCTTGGCCGCCGGCTCGCCGTCGACGGCGACGAGGTCGAGCGCGAAGTCGACCGGGTCCGCGTTGGAGACGTACCCGCCGACGCCGAACCCGTCGGCGAGGTCGCGCAGGTCTCGGAGGTCCGCGGGGCCGAGCCCGCCGGAGACGTACACGTCCACGTCCCCGTGGCTCCGGGCCTCGAGTTCCCACTGGACCTCGCGGACGATGTGTCGGAAGTCGCCGCGCCGGGACCCGGTCGTGTCGAGCCGGACGCCGTCGAGGTCGTCGCCGAGCGTCTCGACCGCGCGGAGGACCTCGTCGACCTCGTCGGAGTAGGTGTCACACAGCGCGATCCGGGGCGCGTCCCCCGGCACGCCATCGTCGTAGGCGCGCCACGCGGCCTCCTGCTCGCCGCGGCCGAAGCAGATGGCGAGCGCGTGGGGCATCGTCCCGGACGCCTCGCGGCCGAGCAGATCGCCGGCCGCGACGTGCGAGAACCCGTCGAAGCCGCCGACGAGTGCGGATCGCTCGACCGCCGCGGCCATCGCAGGGTGGACGTGGCGCGCGCCGAACGAGAGCACCGAGGAGTCCGGCGCGGCGACCCGACAGTCGAGCGCCGCCGTCGCCATCCCGGACGCGTGCGAGAGGAAGCCGAGCAGCGACGTCTCCAGCCGCGCGAACGCCGCGTACGGCCCCTCGATCCGCATCACCGGCCCGCCGTCGAACAGCCGCCCCTCCGGGATCGCGTCGACGTCGACGCCGTGACCGGCCAGCAGCTCGACGGCGTCGCCGAGGCCGGCGAACAGCTCGAACTCCCCGTCCGGGAACTGGTCCGCGGTCACCTCGGCGACGACGCGCGGGTTCCGCCCCGCCGCCTCCAGCGCCGCCTCGGTCCGCTCGAAGTACGCGTCGGTCGCGCGGCCCTCCCGGATCGCGGCCGCGTCGACGATGTCGAACTCGCTCATGCTCGACGGTTCGAGCGCGGAGACGAAAAGCCACCGTGTCGCGGCGAGCGCGCGACGATCCCCGGCGGATCAGTTCACAGATCGGCAAGGCGGATGCCCTGACTCTTGAGGTCTGTCTTACCCACAAGTTCACCGAGTCCCAAACAAACGTTTCAGACGCTGTCGAACCATATCTATTCTCGAGAGATCGAGGTGGGGAGTGATTCGGGCGGTGATATCGGCAGTGGGGGGTTGTTGAATGTGGTAAACAAGATCAGCAAAATCGTCTCATAGATGTGTTAAGTCTGCAGATATCGAGGCTTCGGTCGGATTCATTGACCGCAACAACGACTCGATTTGTGGGTAAGAGACAGCCCTTGAGGTCGGGGAGGAAGCCGACAGCAGATAGCACAAACCACGCCACGATGGTAGGCTGACTCCCAATCCTGTAAATAACATCAGCCATATGTGTGAAACACAGTGGAATACCGTCGCACCGCCGTCATTAAGCTCGACACTCCCGAAGGGGCCGACTCGCTCCTCCAAGAGACGGTCGAGCAGTTCAAACACTGCGCCAACACCGCGAGCGACTGGTGCTGGCACGGCAACGACGGGTACCACGTCACCGCAAAAGCCAAAGCCGAACGTGCTCTCTACGACAAGCTCCGTGACGAAACGGACCTCACCGCAAATCTCGTCCAGAAAGGGATTCGCAGAGCGGTCGAAGCCGTCAAAAGCGGCGTCGAACGGCTCAAACGTGAAGAAAGCACGTCGTAACCGTACTTCTCGGCAGACAGCGCGGTGTACGACAAACGAAGTGCAACGTTCCACCGCGACCACGTATCCTTATCGACCGTTGACGGGCGTGTTGAGTGCGACTACATCCTTCCCGACAGCTCTGAGACGCCGCCAACGAAGTACGTCTCGGACGGGGACTTCGAGTTTCGGATGGCGCACTTACAGTACCGCGACGGTGACTGGTATCTCCACGCCTCGATGCGAAAGGTCGAAGCAGACGAGGGATCGTCCGAATCTGAGTCCAAGCACAGAACAGTCCTTGGTGTGGATTTGGGCGTGAACAACCTCGCCGTTGCTTCAACCGGGCGATTCTGGTCGGCAGACAAGTTCAACCACTGGCGTCGAGAATACGAAAACCGTCGTGGATCACTCCAGCAATGTGGTTCCCGTTATGCCCACGAGAATATCGAATCAGTCGGGCAGAAAGAGGACGGGCGATTCGAGATACACTTACACACTGTGGCGAACGAGATCATCGAGGAGGCCATCAAGAGCGGCTGCTCGCACATCGTGTTCGAGGACTTGACCCACATTCGGGAGAATATTCCCGAGGCGGCGTGGCAACACGTCTGGGCGTTTCGACGCCTCTACGAGTACGTCGAATACAAGTCCGAAGAACATGGCATCGAAGTCGTACAAGTTGACCCGCGTAACACGTCAAAGCGGTGCTCGACGTGTGGGTTTACCCACGACGACAACCGCGACGGCGAGTCGTTCGAGTGTCAGAAGTGTGGGTACGAGAATCACGCAGACTACAACGCTGGGAAGAACATTGGTTTACAGTATCTCCGTCGTCGGCAAAATGCAGATGCTGGAGGCGCACCCGTAGATGTGCGCTTGAATCGCGGGGCGCTGAACGTGAGCGGGAAGTACGTTTCCCTTGCCTCTGCTGAGGCATAGAACGGGAGTCCACGCGAAAGCCTCGGGGCTTGACCCCGAGGCGATTTACGTGGATCGCCGTGTGAACAGCCCGAGCGCCGCCATAACGGAGACGAGCGTCGCCGCGACCCCGAATCCGGGAGTGCTGCCGGCGGTGTCGCTACTCTCGTTCCCGTCGTCGCTCTCGTTCGCCCTGTCGGCGCCGTCAGTTCCGTCTCCACTCTCGTTCCCGTCGTCGCTCTCGTTCGCCCTGTCGCCGCTCTCGTTCCCGTCGTCGCTCCCGTTCGCCCCGTCGGCGCCGTCAGTTCCGTCGCTCACGTCGCCGTCGTCGCCGCTGTCGCTCCCGCCGTCGCCGTCGGCCCCGCCGTCCGCATCCGGGAGCGCGAGGTCGGCGTCCGGCCGGAGTTCGAGGACGCCCGCCGGCGAGGGCGCGTGGGTGATCGTCACGCTCGTCCCGTCGCGCTCGACGCCGTACGCGCCGGGGAAGTCGCTCTCCTCGCCGATCTCGTACACGGTCCCCTCGGTGTAGTCGCCGTCGCCGTGCGCGGTCAGCATCCGCACGTAGGCGTCGCGGAACGCCGCGGCGTCGCCCTCTGTCTGCCACTCGGTCGCCCAGACGTAGCCGTCGCGCTCGCCGTTCCGGTAGGGGTACAGCTCGTCGCCGGCCCACCCCTCGGTCACGGGGTGCGCGTAGTTGTACAGTCCCCGGGTTTGGAGCTCCGCGTCGGTCCGGAAGTGGACGTTGTAGTTCTCCGCGGGGGACCGGTCCGGCTCGAGCACCGAATACTCGTATCCGCTGTCGAACCGCACCCCGGCGCTCTGGTACCAGAACATCACGAACATCGACGCCTCGCCCGCTGTCTCCGCGCCGTCGACCCCCTGGTCCGCGTACGTCTCCCACCCGCCGGTCGCGGCGTCCTCGAAGCTCACGCTGCGCTCCTCGTAGTCGGGGTCCCGGTGGATGACCTCAGCCGTCGACGCCGGCGGGTCGTTCATCGTTTCGTTGACGGCGGCCCAGCCCCCCTCGTCGCGCAGCTCGCGGACGTACAGCGCGCCGTCGCCGTACGGCTGGAGGACGGTCTGGAGAATGCCGAAGTTGAAGTCGGGCACGTCGCCGCCGCCCCCGCCGCTCTCGGGCGGCTCGGCGCAGGTCCAGTTGTCGGCGCAGCGGGCGGCGTACCGCTCCTCGACGTGGACCGCCTCCCCCTCGACGATCCCGTCGACCGCGAGGTCGCCGTCCTGCGTCGCGCCGACGTAGCGCGGGTCGGTGAGGTCGTGGTACTGGTCTTGCATCGCGTGGAGGAGCTCGTGCGCGAGCGTGGAGGGGTCGATATCCGGCGACTCCCCGTCGGGGACGACGATGACGATCTGGTCCGCCGTCGGCGAGTAGAAGCCAGAGACCGCGCCGCCGAACACCGAGTCGATCTCGCTGTTGGCGTTCGCGTCGTCGCCGACGACGAACAGCGCCTCCCACACCTGGTCGTTCCAGCGCCGGAACGCCTCGGAGCCGTTCCCGCTCGCCGTGTCGTTGAGGTACTCGCTCCGGGTGACCGTCTCGACCGGCACGTCCTCCCGGAAGGGGCGCTGACGGACGTGTTCGACGCGCGCCATCGTCAGGTCCGTCAGCGCCGCCAACTGCGTCTCGTTGAGTCCGTCGGTCTCCGCGAAGTCGACCGACTCCTCGTAGTGGGTCCCGTTCCAACAGCCCACCAGTTCGGTGCCGTCACCAGGACCGCACTCCTCGGCCGACGCGGAGGGCACGGCGTCGGACGTCACGGGGCCGTTCCCGGCCGACTCGGCGGGGACCGCGCCGGCGTCGGGGGCGGCGGCGACGCCGGCGGTGAAGGCGACACACAGGACGGCGACCGCGGCAACGATCGCGGCCGCGGTCGAGGGGCTGAGAACCCGTCGCATACGAGATTTATCGGCCGCCCCGGTAAGTAGTTTGTCGGTTCCTTCGGCGCCGCGGCCGGCGGATTTTTTCCTGCCGTGTCGGCGGATCGCCGCGCGGACCCCGCGGAACGGACGACAGTTTTTGCCCCCTGCGCGCTAACCGCCGGTATGGCGTTCGATCCGACAGCAACCGCGGTGGTCGTCGTCGACATGCAAAACGGGTTCTGTCACCCCGACGGGAGCCTCTACGCCGAGCCGAGCGAGGCGGCGGTCGAGCCGGTGACGGCGCTCGTCGACCGCGGCCGGGAGGCCGGCGCGAGCGTGGTCTACACCCGCGACGTCCACCCGCCCGAGCAGTTCGACGAGACCCACTACTACGACGAGTTCGACCGGTGGGGCGAACACGTCGTCGAGGGGTCATGGGACGCCGAACTCGTCGCCGACCTCGACGTGCGCGACGACGACCACGTCGTCGAGAAGCACACCTACGACGCCTTCTACCGGACGGACTTGGAGGGGTACCTCGACGCGCACGGCATCGACGACCTGCTGATCTGCGGCACGCTCGCGAACGTCTGCGTCCTCCACACGGCCGGGAGCGCGGGCCTCCGAGACTACCGCCCGGTCGTCGTCGAGGACGCGCTCGGCTACATCACCGAGGACCACCGCGAGTACGCGGTCGACCACGCCGAGTGGCTGTTCGGCGAGACGGCGACCCGCGACGAGGTCGCCTTCGCCGCCGAGTAACCGGCGGCGAGCGTTCCGGATGTCGAACGTTCCGGATTTCCGTAATTATCGCGCGCGGAAATCGGCGTGTAATCCTTTTTACCGCTCGCCGAAACCGCAGGGTATGGACATCTCTCGACGGGGCGTGCTCGGCGGCCTCGGCGCGGTCTGTGCGGTCGGCGCCGTCGGCTTCGCGGGCGCGACGGCGGTGACGGACGGCGAGGCGGCCGGCGGCATCGGCGGCGACGGTCCGGGACCGACGGGCGGCGCGTCCGCCGACGGAGGGGGCGGGTCCGGTCCCTCGTCGGCCGGCGTCGATCCCGACGCGCCGTTCGTCGCGCGGGTGACCGGCGACGACGGGACCGACGCGCTGCTGTTCGACGCGAGCGACCTCGACCGCGTCAAGGGCGTCTTCTCCCAAGACGGCGAGTACCTCGTCCAGGTCGTGCTCTCCGAGGCGGGGATCGAGTCGTTCCGGAGCCGCCTCGACGAGGCGGGGGCGACCGACGACCCGGCGGCGTTCGTGGTGTCGATGACGCTCGACGGGACCGAGGTGCGGCGCGTCGAGCTCGACGGGGAGACGGTGGGGGCGCTCACCGGCTCCGAGTGGGGGGGCGTGTTAACGCTCCCGTTCGACGAGGAGACGGTCGCTCGCTCGGTGTACGACCGACTGGCGGACGAGTAACTCGCTTCCGGGGCGCCATCGACAACTGACTGGTTAGGTATCTCGACTCGGTGAACGGTGGATAGGGTTTTGCTTCTCGACCGCGTGTGTCCGCCGTGAGCGATGCCCCCGCGGACGACGGCGGTCGCCCGTGTCCGGTCTGCGAGGCCCCGATGTACCACCGGCACTGTAAGTACGTCTGTCCGGCGCACGGCGTCGTCTACGACTGTAGCGACACGTTCTACTGAGCCGTCGGTCGCGCCGCGCGCCGCGTCGATCGCCGGCACGGCCGGGGTCGATCGGCACCCAAACTGTGTCGTGCGAACTGTTATGTTCTTGGAGGCCGACCTTTCTTTTATGATGGGCGACCCGTACGTGACCCTCCTTGCCGACCCACCGAGGTCAGCATGGTAGAGCAAAAGCAGGTTGCCCGGAGCAAGCGGATCCAGCGCCGCACCGGGAAGACCTTCCACGTCGCCACCCGGCTACTGCCGCAGCGGATTCGTCACCCGACGTACGTGCTGTACGGATTTTTCCGGATCGCCGACGAGGTCGTCGACGCCGAAGACACGGCGCCGCCCGCCGAGCAGCGGGCCGAACTCGACCGGCTCCGGGCGGCCGCGCTCGGCAAGGAGCCGACCGACGACCCCGTGTTGGAGGCGTTCTCCGAGGTGCGCGAGCGGAACGGCATTGCCGACGCGGACGTTCACTCGTTCGTGGACGCGATGGAGAGCGACATCGACACCGACCGCTACGAGACCTACGCGGACCTAGAGGCGTACATGGACGGCTCCGCCGCCGCCGTCGGGCGGATGATGACGTCGATCATGGACCTCGATCCGGAGGAGGAGGCTGAGGCGCTCCCGCACGCCACGAAGCTCGGCGAGGCGTTCCAGATGACGAACTTCCTCCGGGACGTCCGCGAGGATGTCGTCGAGCGCGACCGGATCTACCTCCCCCTAGAGACCCTGCGGCGCCACGGCGTGAGCGAGCAGCAGATCCTCGACTTGGAGTTCGACGAGGATGTCGCGGCCGCGATCCGCGAGGAGATGGCCCGCACGGAGCGCCTCTACGAGGAGGGCGTCGCGGGGATCAAGTACCTCCCCGAGGACTGCCAGCTCGCGGTGCTGCTCGCGGCGGTGCTGTACGTCGACCACCACCGCCTCATCCGGAACCTCGGGTACGACACCGTCTCGACGACCCCGGAGCTGTCGCTCACCCGGAAACTGTCGCTGCTGGTCCGCACCCGCTGGAAGTGGCAGTGGAACCGTGACCCCGAGGCGGTGTTCTACGACATGTGTACCGATTTCGACCCCAGCCGCGAGTCCCACGGCCACGGACCCCACGGCACGGGCGTTCCCCAGACGGACTGAGCGCCCGTGGACCGCTCCCGGTTCGTCGCCCTCGCGTTCGCCGCATTCGGTCTCGTGTTCGTCTCCTTCCTCATCCGCGGAACGACCCGACTGGTGGCGCCCTACGGGGTCGCCGTCGCCGCGTCGGCGCCCGTCCTCTTCGCGGCGGCCGGGCTGCTCGCCGGTCTCGTCGTCCTCGCCCTCCTCGATCTGACGGGTATCCGCCCGCTGACGTGAGCGGCGACGGCCCGCCTTGTCCGGTCGACCGTGGCCCCGCCAGCGCCGCCCGAGTCGGAACGCCCTTGCCGCGTCGACCCCCACGAAGCGTATGGACGTACGAACCGTCGCGGACCTCTCGCCGGCCGAGCGCCGCGCCTTCTTCGAGCGCGACGCCGGCGTCGAGGGGGTCCGCGAAGACGTGCGGGAGATCGTCGAGCGGGTCCGCGAGGAGGGCGACGTCGCGGTCCGCGAGTTCGCCGAGGAGTTCGACGGGATCGCCGTCGGCAACATCGACGTGACGGACGACGCGGCGCGGGCGCACGACGAGCTGGCCGACGCGGACGACCCGGTCCTCGACGCCGTCCGCGAGGCCGCGGCGAACGTCCGCGAGTTCCACGAGCGGCAGCGCCCGGAGGACTGGCGCGACGACTTCGGCGGCCGGGAGCTGGGGCGGCGGTTCCGTCCGATCGACCGGGTCGGCGTGTACGTGCCCGGCGGCGCGGCCGCGTACCCCTCCAGCGCGCTGATGGGGATCATCCCCGCGGTCGTCGCCGGCGTCGACCACGTCGCGGTCGCCACGCCGCCGGCGGCGGATCTGAACCCGGTCACCCTCGCGGCGATCCACGAGGCGGGGGCCGACGCGGTGTACCAGGTCGGCGGCGCGCAGGCCGTCGCCGCGCTCGCCTACGGCACGGAGACGGTGACGCGGGTCCAGAAGATCGTGGGCCCCGGGAACAAGTGGGTCACGGCCGCGAAGTCGATCGTCCAAGGCGACGCCGAAATCGACTTCCTCGCCGGCCCGAGCGAGGTGCTTGTCCTCGCGGACGAGACGGCGGACCCCTCCCTCGTGGCGGCCGACCTCGTCGCGCAGGCCGAACACGACCCGAACGCCTCCGTGGTCGCGGTCACGGATGACGCCGACCTCGCCGCGGCGGTCGCTGACGCGGTCGAGGCGCAGGCGGCCGAGCGTGAGCGCGAGGAGACGATCCGGGCCGCGCTCGACAACGAGGCCTCCGGCGTGCTCCACGCGCGGTCGATGCCCGAGGCCGTGCTGTTCGCCGAGGAGTACGCCGCCGAACACCTCTCGATCGTGGCCGACGACGACGAGGCGCTTCTCGACCGGATCACCAACGCCGGCTCCGTCTTCCTCGGCCCGCACTCGCCGGTCGCCGCGGGCGACTACGCGGCCGGGACGAACCACGTACTGCCGACGAACGGCGGCGCGAAGCGCTACGGTGGGCTCTCCGTGGACACGTTCCTCCGGTCGTCGACGGTCCAGCGCCTCGACCGCGACGCGCTCGACGACCTCTCGGAGACGATCACCTCGCTCGCCGAGGCGGAGGGGTTGGAGGCGCACGCGGAGAGCGTCCGGAAGCGGTTCGAGTAGCGGCGCGCCCGCAATTCGGCGGGTAGCAACGGTTATCTCGCGGAGCCGCCTCGGGACGGTATGTTTCCGTCGCCGCTGACGCTGTTTGAGGGGTTCTCCGCGCTGGAGGCGACGGTGGCGGTCCTCGTCGTCTCGGTCGCCGGCGCCTTGGCCATGGAGTTCGTCGTCCTCCGGGTCGCCCGCCGCTACGTCTCGCACACGGACACCGGCTACGACGACATCGTCCTCTCGTCGCTCCGCGCCCCGCTCGTCGTCACCGCCGCGCTCGCGGGAGTGTACGTGCTCACGCAGGTGCCGTCGGTTCGGACGTCGGTACTCGTCGAGCCGCGGCTGCTCGACGCGGTGTTCGGGCGGCCGTCGCTGTCGGTGATCGTCCTCGTCTGGGCGTACGCGGCCAACGGCGTCGTGAACCGGCTCGTCGCCGCGGTCAACGCCGAGGGCGGCCGGTTCGACTTCGCGCCCGTCTTCTCGAACGTCTGGACGCTCGCGGTGCTGGTGGGGAGCGCCGGAACCCTGCTGTGGCTGTGGGGCATCGAGATCACGCCCCTGCTCGGCGCGGCGGGCGTCGCCGGCATCGCGGTCGGCTTCGCCGCGAAGGACACCGTCGCGAACTTCTTCGGCGGGATCGCGCTGTACTTCGACGACACCTACAAGATCGGCGACTACATCGTCTTGGACGACGGCACGGCGGGCACCGTGATCAAGGTCGGCGTGCGCTCGACGACGCTGCTCACCCGCGACGAGGTGCTGGTGACGGTGCCGAACGCGGCGCTCAACGCCTCGAAGGTGACGAACGAGTCCGCGCCCCGGCGCCGCTGCCGCGTCCGGGTCCCGATCGGCGTCGCCTACGGGACGGACGTGGACGCCTTCGAGGCGCTCGCGATGGATGTCGTGGGAGCCGAGCCGCTGGTCCTCGACTCCCCGAAGCCGCGGGCGCGGTTCCGGTCGTTCGGCGACTCGTCGCTCCAGTACGAGATCCTCTGTTGGGTGAACGGGCCCACCCGTCGCCGCCGCGCGCAACACGAACTCAACCGGGCGCTGTACGTGGCGCTCGGCGACGCGGGCATCGAGATCCCGTACCCGAAACGCGACGTGACGGTCAGCGGGGCCGTCGGACCCGCAGCGGCCGCTCGCGACGGCGCGCCCGATCCCGAGCAGGAGCCGAACACTGACGCGGATCCGAGCGCGGACGCGGATTCGAGCGCCGACGCAGCGACCTGACCGGTCGCTCCCGCCGGCAGGGTTTTGAGTGTCGACGCCGAACGCGTTCGCATGAGTACCGAACCGGCCGACACCGGGACCGAGGGGAACGACCCGGCGATCGAGGTGACGCCGGACGCCGCCGAGGAGGCGCTCTCGCTCTTGGAGGGCGAGGGGCTCGACACCGACATCGCCGGACTGCGACTGTTCGTCCAGCAGGGCGGCTGCGCAGGGCTGTCCTACGGGATGCGCTTCGACACCGAGCCGGAGGAAGACGACCTCGTCGTGGAACACCACGACCTCCGGGTGTTCGTCGACCCCGCGAGCAAGAACTACATCGGCGGGAGCACGCTCGACTACGAACACGGGCTTCAGGCGGCCGGCTTCGAGGTCGAGAACCCGAACGTCGTCTCCGAGTGCGGCTGCGGCGAGTCGTTCCGCACGTAGCGGTTCCCCGCCGTCACCGGGGCGGTTCCGGCCTCCGCTTCGCTTCCGCTTTCTCCCGACCGCCGAGTCCGCCGCTTAAGTCGCTCCGCCGGGTAGCGAGAGGTATGACGCTGGAAGCGACGACGACACCGGACGGGGAACGCGTGTACACCGACCGGTCGCGCACGGAGCGCGGCGCGGACGGCCCCTTCTACCTCGTGTTCGCGGACGAGGCGGGGGAGTCCCGCTGGGGGTTCCGCTGCGGCAACTGCGGGTCGTTCGACACCGCGATGGACACGATGGGCCGGATCCAGTGTACCGAGTGCGGAAACCTCCGGAAGCCCGACGAGTGGGACGCGGCTCACGAGTGAGCCTCCGACGACGGGACGCGCTCGCGGCTCTCCGCGGCGTTCCCGGCCGCCCCGCCGGTTCTCTCTGTCCGAAATCGTGAGAAAGTTTATCACGGATGGTGCCGAACTTCGAGGCAGATGGCCACTGCGAGCATCCCCCCGACGACCGAGGCCAGAGACGTCTTCCGCGAACTGGGTTACACCGTCTCCGAGGGCGGACGCGAGTTCGTCGCGGAGCGCAAGTGGCGGCGCGTCCTCGTGACGGTGCTGTGTCTGGACGACGACGACCTCGACCCGTATCTCGCAGACGGGGGCGACACACCGCGACTCCGGTGTTTCGTCACGTGGCGCGACCGCGCGGCCGACCTCCAAGAGCGGCTCGTCGCCTCGAAACCCCCCTACGACTGGGCGGTCATCGGTATCGACCACGACGGCGAGGACTTCGCGGTGATGGAAGGCGCGCCCGGAAGTCCGTAGGGGTCCTCCAGCCACGGGCCCGTCCCGCGACGCCTATTTTTATCTCCCCGTGCGTCCTACCAGCACGTGACATGGTCTTCAAGAAGATCACGCTGATCGGGACGAGCGAGGAGAGCTTCGACGCCGCGGCCGACGACGCCATCGACCGCGCCGAGGACACGCTGGACAACGTCTACTGGGTCGAGGTCGAGGAGTTCGGCGTCGAGTTGGACAGCGCGGCCGACCGCGAGTATCAGGCGGAAGTCGAGGTCGCGTTCGAACTGGAGGGATAAGGGGTAGGCGGTTTTTTTGATTCGCTCGTAGCTCCGAGCGGCGGCGCCGCCCGATTATAGATTGGTCTCGACGGATCGCCGTCGAACACCACCGAAGCCCCAGCCGCGAGGGCTCGCTGCGATCGCTGCGCGCCTCCGTCGGTCACTCCGTCCCCTCCCTCGGTGCTTGCGT
>NZ_NEDJ01000051.1 GCF_002114285.1 Halorubrum ezzemoulense DSM 17463 | reverse complement strand
CGCGCAGTACAGGTATTGCTGGGCGGTTCGGTGGAGTGCGTCGCGTTGCTCGTCGGAAACGGCGAGTTTCACGACGGCGGTTCGACGCACGCCCATAGTTTCAGAGAGTACCCGACGGTACTTATATAGTCGGGAGTCAGTCGGTCGAGGTGTGGTGGTTGTGTCGTCCCATGTCGGTTTCCTCCCCGACCTACTCGCTCACTCCGTTCGCTCCTTGAGGTCGGGGGCTCCACCTCGAAAATGCTGATCTCCGAGCGGTGACCGTTCGGGACGCCCTCGATCCCCGTGCGACGGACTCGATATCGCGGCGCACGCTCGTGAAAACGGGTACGTGGTGTTGACCGCAGATGACGACTTCTTCGAACAATCCGACCAGTGCGGATGTCTCTACTTCGACCAGGTCGACCAACCGCCCGTTGGCGACGTGCTGACTGCTATCCGCCGGATCGACGACGCGTACGCCGATCGAACGGCGATAGTCGAGGTCGTACCAGATGGGTGGATCTGAGCGGCGGACACGACCTCACTGTGACCGGTGTCGTGGGCGGCCCCGGCTGCGCGCCCGCCTCCGTCAGGGGCCGTCGACTCTCACAGCTCGCCCACCCTGTTGTCGGCCTACGGAAGCACGGAATTCTCGATGACGCGTGTGAGATCCGATACGGACGGCCGAACGACGACGGCAACCATGCTGACGCTTGGAAGTGGGTGGAAGTGATCCCGTGAGTCAATAGACGACGTGATCTCCAACCCATTCCCTCTTCGCGATGGGATCAGGACACATTTCACGCAGGGAAGCGACCACCTCGATATGCGTATTCTCGTCACCGGCGGGGCCGGCTTCATCGGCGGCCACCTCGCGGAGGCGTTCCTCCGCGACGGCCACGACGTGACTGTCCTCGACAACCTCGAACCGTTCTACGACGTGCGGCTCAAAGAGCACACCCTCGACATCCACCGCGAGGTCGCGAGCGAGCACGACGGGTCGTACACGTTCCGCGAAGGAGACGTGCGCGACGCGGAGACGGTCCGGGAGGTCGTCGCCGACGCCGATACCGTCGTCCACCAGGCGGCCCAGGCGGGCGTCCGGACGAGCGTCGCAGAGCCGCGGAAGGTGACCGACATCAACGTGGGCGGGACGGTGACGCTGTTGGAGGCCGCGAAAGAGGCCGCCGTCGAGCGCGTGATCCTCGCGAGTTCGTCGTCGGTGTACGGGAAGCCGAAGTCGCTCCCCTACACGGAGGACCACCCGACCGAACCGGTGAGCCCGTATGGCGTGACGAAGCTCACACAGGAGCATATGGCGCGAGTGTACACGGAGCTCCACGGGCTGCCGACGGTGTGTCTGCGTTACTTCACCGTGTACGGCCCGCGGATGCGGCCGAACATGGCCATCTCGAATTTCGTCTCGCGGTGCGTGAACGGAGAGCCGCCGGTGATCTACGGTGACGGCCAGCAGACGCGAGATTTCACCTACGTGGCCGACGTGGTGGACGCGAACCGGACGCTGTTGGAGTCGGACGCTGCCGACGGCGACGTGGTGAACATCGGGAGTTCGGACAACATCTCGATTCAGGAGTTGGCCGAGACGGTGCGGGATCAGTTAGCGCCTGAGTTGGAGATCGAGTACGAGTCAGCGCGTGAGGCCGACGCCGAACACACGCACGCGTCCGTTAAGAAAGCTGGTGAGGTGATCGGCTACGAGCCCTCGCGGACGATCGCGGAGGGGGTTGGGGAGTTCATCGAGTGGTATCAGGCGAACCGCGAGTGGTACGAACCGTTAGTGCGGGAGTCGTAGTTGAATTCCGCTTTCGTCCGGGCCGTTAAAACTCGACGCAGACGGGCGCCTCGGGCCTGTATTCGTCGGGGGAACCGCCGCCTCGTTCGCCGAGAAAGACGATAGCGTCGAGTTCCCCGCGTGTGAACCGTGCTTCGTACGACCAGTGAAATCCGTCTTCGATGTCGTCGCTCCGACCGTGGAACTCGAAACTGCCGTGCATATTGTGATCGAGCCAGAACTCCTCGTCGACGGTCCGAGAGTCCGGCGCTCCAAGACCGATTCCACGTTGGATGCGGTCATCCGGGTCGGCGTCATCACAAAATGAGACGTACTCGTCCCATGATTCAAAGCCGTGATCGGCGGCCACCGCCTGCTTTTCCGCAGGCGTTTTCTCACGGAACTCCCGCTCGCGTCGCAGGAGTCGTCCGTCTGCGGTCAGCTTGTACGCTTGTATGGCTGGCCGACCGATCTCTTTCGTCTGCCACCCGATATCGGACGGACTGGCGTCGGCGGGAAACTTCGGCAACCTGACGCCGTCTGCGACCAACGCAACCTGACGCCGTCTGCGACCAACACGTCGTCGTACAGGCCCATGCTAGGGTGTTATTGAACGCCGACAGACAAAACACTCTCCCAACTCGATACGGCTGTCTCGACGGTCCGCCGGTGATGGACAGGGACGACCAGCAGACACGTGACGTCACGTATGTAGCCAATATGGCGGATACGAACCGGACGCTGCTAACGTCGGACGCGGCCAACAGCAACGTGGTGAACGTCAGGAGTTCGAACAACGCCGGCGCTGAAACTGTGGGCGGCCTTCTTGTACTGAAACCCGGAGAACGATCGCCACAACGGACCTGAACAACTATTATGAACACGATAATATTATCGCACGCATAATGATAAACAGAGAAACTGAACTCGAATGGCTCACGTCGCATCTCTCACGAGCCGAGCGACAGCTCCTCGTCGTATACGGGCGACGGCGGGTAGGGAAGACGACGCTGGTGACGACGGCGCTCGACGCACTCGAAGACACGTCAGTCTACTATCTCTGTGACGAGCGGGGCGCAACGCACAACGCTCGGCGATTCGCGGCACAGTGCGCTGCTGCGTTGGACGATATCACTCCGGATGTCGACGGGTTCGTCGAGGCGTTTCAGTATCTCACGGCGCGCGTCGACGGGCCGTGCGTGGTAGCGTTAGACGAGTTCTCGTATCTCGTCGACGAGGACGACACGATCCCGTCGGTGTTTCAGACCGTTGTCGACGACGTACTCGCAGGAACGGACGTCTCGCTCGTGTTGTTAGGGTCATCGATTTCGATGATGGAGGAGGGCGTGTTAAGCTACGAGAGCCCACTATACGGGCGCCGAACCGGACAGTGGGAGCTCGCTCCGCTCTCGTTCGCGGACGTTCGCGCGTTCTTCCCGGACGACGATCTGGAGACGCAGATCCAGCTGTATAGTGTGCTTGGAGGCGTTCCCGCGTATCTCGAACAGTTCGATCCAGGACTGAGCCTCCTCGAGAACGTCGAGCAATCCATCCTCTCGAAAGGTGAGTTCCTGTACGAGGAGCCGGAGTTTCTGTTACGCCAAGAGCTCCGTGAGCCCGCGACGTATATGGCGATCCTCGAAGCCATCGCCGGTGGCGCGACACGCGTTACCGAGATCGCCAACGAGATCGGCCGCGACGCGAGCAGCCTCTCCCGGTATCTCCAGAATCTCACGCAGTTGGCGATCCTCGAGCGGGAGCATCCAGTCACAGACCCCGATGGCCGGGGACTGTATCGGTTGACGGACGATTTTCTCCGGTTCTGGTTTCGGTACGTGGCACCTAATCGGGGAACGCTTGAACAGGGGCGGACGGCACCGGTTCGATCGGCGATCGCCGAGACGCTCCCAACGCACACGAGTCGGACTTTCGAAACGGTGTGCCAGCAGGCGGTCCGGACGCCGGGGTTTCCCGTCGCTTGTTCACGCGTCGGCCGCTGGTGGTACGGCGGCGAGGAGATCGACATTGCTGGAGTCAATCGAGAGACTGAGACCTTGCTTCTCGGGGAGTGTAAGTGGACCACGGAACCAGTGGGTCCCGGGGTATTTGACAAACTCACGGCGCTCGAATCGGAGGTCCGGTGGCAAGGAACCGACCGAGAGGTGCGGTACGCGCTCTTTTCGCGGGGCGGCTTCACGGACGAGTTACAGGCCGTGGTCGACGATCGTTCCGACGCGTCGTTGTATGGGATCTCAGAACTCGCGACGCTGTTCGAATCCCAGCGGTGAGCGGACAGTACTCTGCGATCCGAGTTTCCTCAGAGAGACGATTCCAGAAGGAGTCACTCGGGCCGCGGCATCGCTTCGAGTTCAGCGATCTCACCGGTCTTCTCCACGCGAGCGTACTGCCGCTGCCAGGCGTCCGCGGGGAACAGGTCATTCCGATCGAACAGCGCTCGCGCCTGCGGGGTGAGCTGGTAGAACTTGTACGGGTACCCGCGCACCCGATTCCCCGGCTCAACGACCAGTTCCGCGACGACGCCGACGTCTCGTAACACCCCGAGATGGCGACGGATCGCGTCCTCACCGAGCGCGGGGTTCATGTACTCGAGTTCTCTGACGCTCGGGGCCCCCTGTGGGTGACCGACGATGTCGGCGATCAGATTCGCGCGGGTCTGGTCCGTCGCCTTCTGGAGCGCCGTCCACGTCTCGAACCCGTCAGGCTCCCCACCGGGGTCTGCCGAGTTCCCCTCCGCGAGTCGCGGGTTCATACACGCGACTACGGACGGGGGGCGCATAAACACTTGGTTGTTGAGTACAATCGGTTAATCAGGTAGTTTTACAACCAGTACTACTATACAACAGTGAAATAGATCGTGATATGGAATGCCAGCCGGTGACGCCGACGATGGCGACGACAATCGCGACGACACCAACAGCCGGAGGCGTACGGCCGACGCGCCCCCCTGTGGGGGGGAGGACGCGGACACCAGTCTGATCGGTGATGTCGCGGCTGACGACCTTCACGACGACGCGACGCTGTCGCTCACGCCCGAGCAACACCAGCGGCTCAAGGACGGACTTCACGGGGCCCGGTTCGACGACGTTCGGCGTGCGAGCCGCCGGTATCTCGTGGTCGGGAGCGGGTCAGGCGAGTCCGGAGCGCGTCGCCGGCGCGCGTGTACGCAATTGGACGACCGGCGCGACGCCGTCGCGTTCCGGTTGGAGGAGTTCGGGTTCGACGCCGAGGACCTCGACCTATGGGCCCCGGCCTTCGAAGTGTTGTCGGCACAGGCGACGTGGGTCGTCGGCGTGATCGAGGACTTCGACGGCGGGCACGTCTGGGAGCTCGGGTACCTGTACCGTCAGCAGACGAGCGTGCGAGACGTGTTGTGGCTGCTGAAGCGCGTGTACGACGACCTAGAGACGCAGCGCGCGCAGTACGAGAACGGGATGGCCGCCTCGCATCTGGCCGCCCTCGAGGCGGCGGTGGGTGACCGGGTCGTGGAGTGGGCGACGCCCGACGAACTCGAGAGCGCGGTCGAGCGAGTTCCGTGAAGGAGTGTCGTCGCGTACGCTGGGACCGGGAGTGACCGTCGGATTCAGGGATTTCGTGGCCGATTTCCGCGTATGGACGCGGTCATCCCCGCCGCCGGACGAGGCAGTCGACTCGGCGAGTTGACGGCGGACCGACCGAAAAGGCTCGTCGACGTGGCGAGGCGACCGCTGCTCGCGCACGTCTTCGAGACGGCGGTCGAGGCCGGGGCCGACGAGCTGGTCGTGATCGTCGGCTACGAGGCGGGCCAGATCGTCGAGCGGTTCGGCGACGCCTTCGCGGAGGTTCGTATCGCGAGTGACGTCTATTCGGACAGTGCCTCAACGACGTCATCAACAGTAAACAAACCGAGGTCGTCCCGCTCTTTGGCCGCTTCCTCCAGTGACGACGCGAACCCGCTTCGGCTAAACAGTACGTACTCGTAGTTCACGTCGCCGTCGGTCGGCGCCCACGCAATCTCGGGTGCCTCCTGTTCGAGCTGTGCGAGAACATCGTACCCCATCGGTTGCTGCTGGAACTTTGCTTCCCCGACCAGTAACGTATCGCCGTTCGTCGGGGCCACGATATCGATCTCGCGTCCGTCGGTGTCCCACCACTGGCCCGGAGATTCCGTGAACGTGTACACATCCCCGTACTCGTAGAGGACTGCCCGCTGACAGAGACGTTCGAACGACGAACTGACGAAGTCCGGGAGGTGTGGTTCGACGAGTTCGTCGTACGCATCCGCCCCGAACACTTCGTACCGGGACGAACGACCGTGGACGAACCGGAACCAGAACGCGAACAGTTGGTCCCGGATCCGATATCGGCTGTTCCGACTCCGGGAGGGGTCAACGGTGACTGGGTACTCCTGCTCGATTATCTGGAGCTCTCGCAGGCGGGAGAGGTAGTAACTCGCGCTGTTAGCGTTGATGCCGGCAGCCTGAATGATCTCGTTTCGCTTGTGATTCCCCTCCGCCATCGCTTTCAGAACGGCGAAATACCGATCCACCTCGTCCAGTTCCCGGTACAGGACATCCTCGGGCTCCTCGTGGAGGCCGCCATCACGGAGCAGCATGGTGTCCGTAATGTTTCCCTGGAGTGACTGCGTGTCGTCTACAGCCCGGAGGTATTCCGGCGTTCCTCCGAAGACACCGTACGCGATCACTTGCTCAGCCGGCGCGTAGTTCGGGAAAAAGGTCATCGCGGCGTCGAACGGTAACGGGCCGATCTCGAGTTTCCCGTTCGGTCGTTTCGAGATCCGGCCATACAGTGGTGAGCTCCCGTCGATCGCGATCTCGTGTATCATCCCGATCGCCGAGCCAGTCAACACGAAGGTCGTTCCCGTATCGGCGACGTTGTGATCCCAGAGCCGCTGAATGAGAGAGGGGAGCGCTTCGTTTTCGTCGACGAGATACGGGAACTCGTCGAGGATCACGATCGCATCCTGTTCGGCAAGATGCGTGAGAACGTTCTCCCAGTCTTTCCGAATCCGGTTGATCCCAGGAAACACCGTCGCAGCATCAGCGATGAAGGCGTCGAGTTGCTGCTCCGTCGTCCCGTGTGCTGCTTGATGGTACACCGCGTCATCGCGATCCTCGATGGATTTGACGACGAGTGCCGTCTTCCCCATTCGCCGACGTCCATAGACGACGCTCAACTCCGCGGAATCACTTTCGTACAGCTCGTGAAGCCTGTCGAGTTCCCGTTCTCGGTTGACGAACGTGGGCATGTGCTCACCGTCGGCTCCCCGGTAGATAAAGCGCGCGGTCAACGTAGTTTGGACTATCGTAGCTTAGACTATCGTAGTCTAGACTACTGTAGTCGGGACTACTATATCTGAAAGTATACGATTAGGGTCCGCCAACGGATTGAGATTGCTGGTGTGTGCTAGTGTCGGTATGGACCCCGTGATACCCGCCGCTGGCCGGGGGAGTCGGCTCGGCGAACTCACCAACGGCCGACCGAAAGGACTCGTCGATGTGGCGGGGTGGCCCCTCCTCGCGCACGCCTTCGAGACGGCGGTCGCCGGGGGCGACGAGTGGTCGTCGTTTCCCGCATTCAAATCGGGATAATCCGTCTAAGAAAGTTTTATAACGTGTTGAGCCGCATCGTGGGATATGGAGGATCCGGGTTCGGATATTCAAGCCGACACCGACGAACGGGCGCCGAACTTCGACGCGCTGACCCCGCCGGAGGAGGTCGTTCGTGGTGATCGAACACGGGACGACTTTTTCGATGCCGTGCTCGGACTCGCCGACCCGGCGACAGCAGGTGACGTTGCCGAGCGTGCGGGACACGGGGTCGACGCCGCACGTGAATACCTGGACTGGTTCGAACGAATGGGCATCGTCACGAAGGTCACGGATTCGCCAGCCACCTACGAACGGAATCAAGAGTACCTGAACTGGCGACGCGTCCAAACGCTTCGACGCCAATACACAACTGAGGAGTTGCTCGACCTGCTCCAGTCGGAATCAGAGCGGGCGGATGCACTCGCAGCTGAATTTGCCGCCGAGTCCCCGGCGAGCGTCTCGATCACACGGTATGCCGCAGCAAGCGACCAGTCTATCGAGGCGGTCTGGGAGCAACTCTCGGCGTGGGAAACCGCGCTGCGTCGTGTGTCTCTCCTCGAACGAGCACTCACTCCCACGTCCGGCGAGGCTACAGATCGCGAATCCGCAGTATGACTGCCGACCCCGATGACGAGACGGGGGATTCAATTTCTGGCGGGCCGGTCGATTTCGACCGGCTGGCGGTCATCCGCGAGCGTCTCACGACGGACGATCGGTTCAGCGAGGTCGGTGACCAGCCTAGCTTCGCGCCCGAACGACTGGTCTGTCAGTACGATCGGCAACTCTACCCTGACCGCGTTCGAAGCGCTCGTCTGGAGATCGTCTGGTTCGAAACCGGGGATTTCTCGCTCCATTATCACGAAACACACAACACGGGGGCGTTCGATCACCGATGGGATAGACATCCGTCTGGGCACAACACTCGTGATCACATCCATCCGGGGCCGGACGCACCGACACCGGGTGACGATACGACACACCCGAATGACTGGCGTGACGTCCTCTCGACGGCACTTTCGGAGATCGAAGCCCGCCAGCGCGGCTTCTGGACCCGGTAGTCCCGTCGATGGGGTTAGGTGACCGGCGTGTGGGGTCTCGCGTATGGACGCAGTCATCCCCGCTGCCGGGCGCGGCAGTCGGCTCGGCAAGCTCACCGACGACCAGCCGAAAGGCCTCGTCGATGTCGCGGGGCGACCGCTGCTCGCACACGTGTTCGAGACGGCAGTCGAGGCTGGGGCCGACGAGTTGGTCGTGATCGTCGGCTACGAGGCGGCCCAGATCGTCGACCGGTTCGGTGACACCTTCGAGGGGGTTCCGATCACCTACGTCCACCAGCGCGAACGACTGGGGCTCGGGCACGCCGTGCTACAGGCCGAGCCGCACGTCGACGGGACGTTCCTGCTCGTGAACGGCGACAATATCTTCGCGGGGAGCGTCGCGCCCGCGGTTACGGCTGTTGAGGAGGCGGACGCCGCGCTCGCGGTCGAGGAGGTCTCGCCTACAGTCGCGGCGACGACCGGTGTGATCGAGACGGACGAAACGGGACGGGTGACTGGGATCGTCGAGAAGGTGGCCGAGCCGTCGTCGACGCTCGTAACGACCGGGTGTTACGTGCTTCCTGAGGAAGTGTTTCACGCGTGTGAGCTGGTCCAGCCGTCGGCCGAGGGCGAGTACCAACTGGGCGAGGCCGTGGGGTTGTTGGTGCGAGCGGGCTACGAGGTGGCGACGGGTCGGGTGGGTGAGCCCGTGAACGTGAACACGCCGGACGACATCGAGCGGGCGAGCGGGTTGGTGCGTGAGGAGAGCGAGACGGATTCCTGACACCCCACCATGTCGAGTGTTAGAGAGGGGTGGCGCTCGCGTTCAAGCAGGAAGTCCCGACGCGTATCCGCGGGAATAGTCGCCGTATCGACGTATTGCAGAATCTTCCGAGTACGACCACGCACACAACGCGGGAATCAACGATAATCCCTACAATCAGCGCTCTATGACTGAAACTGTGAACTCGGCTGTGAAGCGCTCGCTCGGCTTCTCCGTGCGAGCGCGGTCGTGGTTTCGTGAGTTCCGCGAGATTGCGCTGATGTGTGATGTCTATAACGTCAAGCGCTTCGTCAGACAGTGAATCTCTACGCCTTACAGCGATTCAACATAACCCTTGATAGCCACCGAAGCCAAAGATTCAGCACCTACAGGAGAAAACTGTGGATCTTCCGGAGTAATCGACTGATACTTGTTTGGATAGGTTACGACGCTGCTCATCAAGTCAAAATATTGACTCCCGGTCAAGTGTCGAATTCACTAGCTTCATTCTTCTGTACCAGTAAATCCGGCTTATGAGATCTCTATTTATCGGAGCAATTCTTCAAATAGTAAATTTCCATAGATATAAACTACCTCAGTAGCCCTGTCGATACGGTCGTGTTAACTTAAGCATCGGTTCCAGCAGACGGCGAAGGCTCGGAGCCATGATTCTGCCGCCGTCGGCTCCGCATTTCTGAACGTATTTAAAAACGAAGAGGTTCTGCGTTTTACTTCTCTAAAGACACGTTCGACAGCATTCCGATTTCCATGACGAGTGATTTGAAATCGGAGCGAGGTTCGTGAGAGCGCAGCTGTGAGATGTCCGCCAGCATCAACGAGAAAGAGCGCGTTGTCAACATGGTGTTTCTCTCTGAGATCGCGGAGAAACACCAGGGTGAATTGTTGATTTTGGACGGGAAATACGTCAACGTGAAAGAATTCATTTGTACGAGGATCGACGGCAGCGTACAGCCAGAATCGGTCTGAGTCGATCTGAATCGCAGTCTCGTCGACCGCAACGCGATTCGGGCTTGCCCCGTCCGCTGGCTGTAGATCGGCCTTTTGAATCCAGTTGTGGATCGCTGTCCGGCTTCGCTCGACACCCAACTTTTCAAGATACTGTTTGGTATTCGAAAGTGATAGACCAGCAAGGTGGAGTTGAATACCGACTTCAATGAGCTCGTGGGGTGTCCGCTCTCGCTCCACAAACTCCAAGTCGATCCAATCAGTACAGCCGGTGAGGCGGTCGCTTTTGGGCATAGAGCACTCGAAACGTTGACCGCCTCATTCTTAACTTAACATCGCCTGTCGATACACCTACAGGGAACATATAGATCCTAACCCAGACATAGCGACAAATCACAATATTCTTATTATGAGTGGCAGTCCTTCAAATAAAGATGTACTCCCGACAGTGGTTCTTTTGCTTCATTACTGTCGCTACCCTATGGCTTACACCGATAGTCAGCGTGGTGTACTCGGGCTTGGGGATCAGTCTATACAATTTGGCAACACCAGTCCTGTTTAGTATCGCTGTGCTAACTTATCCGTGGGAATTTACCAAGCGGACACAATTGTATTTCGTTGGCCTATGTTCGGTCATATTCATTATCGGAGCTACAAGTATATGGAATCCATCACTACAGACAGTTGTTAGTCATATTCTCGCTCTACTCGGTACAGTCTCGGCAGCTGTATTGATCACCCGCTCAACGGACTATCTACATGCGCTTACTCTCGTTGGGAGTCCAGTTATTTTGCTAGATTTATTAGCGGCCACCGGCCTTATTCTCCCTTCAAACACCGCGTCACCAGTACTACCAATCGCTTATGGTGGTATTGGTGTCCCAACCTCCTTTGGATTACATGGTATTATCGTCGGGTCTGCGGTAGTCAGCGCATTTGCGCTGTTACTCACTAATGACATTACTATCACCCCAGAACACCGGGCAGTATATATCCTTATCATTACTACAGGACTGTTGGCGATCGGGCTTTCACAATCTCGAAGTAGTATGCTTGCCGTTGTATCCGGGATAGGTATAGTCACGATCCCAATTATTCGGCGCAATCGGTGGCTATGGCTCCCGAGCATCTTCTCTACTATATTGGGAACTGTGGGTGGCTTTTGGCTAATTGAAAGTCGGCCGCAGACGATTTCTTCCCGGGGCGATCAGATTGATATTGCGGCTAATCTCGTTTCGACTCATCCGTTTATTGGGATCGGTTGGAATCGGTTTTACCCGTTTTACAACGACCATGTCCTCCATTTCACGCCGCTCAATTACGGCGTCGGTAGTGGTTTAGTCAGCCTATCGTTGTTCATAGCCGTGGTTACAATCCCGCTTATCATCGTCGGACGGCGAATAGTATTTGTTGGTCCGTTAACTGCCGGACTCTTCGGGGTCTTTTGTGTGGCTCTCGTCGAAATCCTATTTTTCAAATCGACACCGAGTGTACAACTGTTTGCTGCCGGTGTTATCGTTCTCTCGCTTGGCGTCGGACGACCACTCACCTCTCGCTCGGTAGAGAGCGATCGTTGAGACAAGTGCCCGTTCAGATCATACCAAGTTGTTTGAGTGCGAGTACTCGGTCCTGAACGTGCCTTTTTTCGGCTTTCTGTACGTTAGATGATACCGGCTCCCGACCTGTTGCTTCCATTTCGGTGATAACAGTGCCGTCAATAGACTCCGGAACTGAGTGGCCTAATAGATGGAGTATCGAGGGCGCGACATCAGCTATTCCGTCAGTCTCACGGCGCTCCACATTAGCGATATCGGGACCCTCAGCAATGAGGATACCCGCTTGTTCGTGTACGCCAGAATTCGGCATTGGACCAGTCTTACGCTCAAAAACCGTCGTACCTAGGTTCCCTGAGCAATAGAATCCCTCATTTGTCTCTAGAACGAGGTCAGGGGCCTGCTCGATGTATGGGCCGTGGTAGAGTTCATCGCGCCGATAGACATGTTTAAACACCTGCTTGCCGGTCTGGGGATCATCCAGATCGAGGAACATCTCCGTCAGTTCGTCACAAAGCCCATCATAAGCTGCTTGACTCACCTGGCCGAACTTCTCACGTCCCTCCAGATTCAGGTATACGTTCGGCATCACACCAAAACTGTATGCCTTCGATCCTGACCAGTCGATAGCATCGCTGATTCTATCTTTTTTTGGCATTCGGCTCTTAGCCGCTGATTGAGCGGAATCAGGAAGTACGGCGGTTATGATTTCAGGGCTGATGTACTTTGTTAGATGGTCATATGCTTCAGCCAATATTGCCCCAGAGGTCTGTAACTCATACTCAAGATAGTCCCACTCGTCGAGTAAGGCGTTGATATTCACTTCGGTGTGACATGGCTTGAATCCGTGGTCACTCGCGATGAGTACGTTGACAGGCTCGTCGAAACACGCAAGGATATTTTCTAATGCCTCGTCGAATCGTTTGTACGCGTCACGTATCGCTGTACGATACTGTGAATCAGTATGTGCTGGATGGGTCTCATCCATATATGCCCAGAAGTGATGTTGAATGTGGTCAATCGCGTTGAACATTAAAAAATACAGCGGGACATCATACTCGTCAATAAGATACGTAAAAAACTCTTCCCGGGCTGCGATACGTTTCATTACCCCGTCCAGAATTTGCTCGTTGTCGTCGCGCCAGTTTATCCGATAGTCGTAGTAGTCGGGGATAGCGTCTTTGAGCGCTGGTGGTTGCGTGATCTGGTCCTGATTTATTCTCGCAAGGCTACCTTGGATAAAGAACCCGTCGGTACTGTGGTACGGGATAAGTGGAACCGAGGCGAGTCCAATCGGCTCATCAATATACTCCCAGAAGAAATCGAACCCCTTCTTTCGGGCATCGTTGATATAAAAATCCAGTTCGTCAGGTAACCGACCCATGAAGTCGAACATGCCGTACTTCGCAGGGTTTTGGCCCGTGGCGAAAGATGGCCACGCGACGGATGTCGTCGGTGGTTGCGTGCTGTTGAGCACCGAGTGATACCCGCCATCGATGAGGCGACTGAGTGTGGGAAGTTCGTCCCGGTGTTCGTCGATGACGCGATATGTTGCCCCATCAAGCCCAATTATTGCTGTTTTCATCGTCTATTCTAGATAACCGAGCGATTTGAGGTTCTCACGGGCCCGGCTCTCGTCCGTACTCGACTGGCGTGCTGCTGCTGTGTCTTCGATTTCTGGATGGTCCTTCGCGACTTCTTGGAGCACGAATGTAATATACGCCTCGACAGAGTCGAACTCAGACTTGGTGACTCGTTCCTCGAGACGGTCACTCACGTCGTCAGGAATTTCGATTGACCGTGCCATATGCGAAGTTGGCGTCGCTTGAGGTAATAAACCCGTCGGGTGGGCCTGCCGTCACATTATCCGACGAGTTTGCTGGTGTCCAGAACGGTACTATTTCCAGCCCGTCTCAAGACTGTTACTACTCGGGCTTAGAACCGATACTGTCAAAGAGATCTTGATAGAGCCGGCGATTCTGTGGGTCTCGTACCGTTTCGGGACATGGGTCGGTGTGATAACACCGGTTAAGTAGCATTTCTCCCAGTTCCTGATAGTCGGCACCGATATTCGAAACATACACCGGCACCTCACCGCCGGAATCAGTTGCGACAACCGGCACACTGTAATGGAGTGCCTCCAGAACGACGTTCGGTAACCCCTCAGAGTTAGAGGGGTGAAGCAGGACATCGGCCGATTGGAAGTATGTGCTGAGTCGGTCGTGTGGCACCCAACCTTTGAAGTGGATCCGGTCGTACCTCTGAAGGTTCTGTTTGACGTACTCCTCGTACTCCCCCGAATTCCCGACGATGACAGCGTGTGTGTTGGTGCTTCGCTCCATGACGTACTGTAGCGTTTGAGCAAGTCGTTTGGGCCCTTTGGAGCGCTTGAAGTAGCCAACAAACAGGACTAGTTGGTCTCTGTCAGGAATATCGAACTCTGTTCGGACCACATTCGACATCGCCGATTCATCAGCTCGGTTGTCTTCGCGCTCAATATGAAGCGGTTGGGGAATTGCCCAGAGCTTCGAGGGATCGACCCCTCGGGTCTGGAGTTTCTCCTCCATCACCGGCCCGAGTACGATGACATTATCAGCGAGTCGGATCGCAAGCACTCCCAAGATATTATTCTTTATAAAGCATACAACCGTTGAAGCGGTTCCCGTCTGATGCTTCCAGAGGTTGGTGAAATCACTCGTCACTCGAACCACCGATATTGAACTTGTTAGTTTCGAAACAATAGCACAGAGTAGTCCGTTCACCGGTAGATTCCCGAACGATGCGACTACACCTGGACGTTCGCGGCGGACGTGTGTGTATAGGAGATAGAATGTCAGGGGCACAAGTAGGAGTCGTCGCAGCCACTTATTCTGATAGCCTCGCTTGACGCCTCGCTTGATGCTGAAGGCGTCGGCAATCCGATCGCTCGTCTGTTCCGGGCCAAGTAGTGTCACGTCAAACTCGGGCGTAAGTTTCGAACATATACCGTAGTTTACCCGCTCGGAGTTATAATCGGAAATATCTGGAATTGTCAGAACAGCAACGGAATTATTTGTTATAGGCATCTTAAGGGCGTTGACATCATAGTTGTCCGATGGGATTGATATATCTATTGGTCGTGTCTTCGGCAGTGTTCAGATAAGGATTGAAAGGTGAGGCGGTGCGTTTTCAAAGTGATTCATGCCCGAAAACGACCGCCTCAACGGCTGTTTAGACGAGATCGACTTAGAGTTTGTGGAGCGAGAAGCAACACCGCGGCTGTTGATGAAGCTCAGTATTCAGCTTCATTTGTCTGGATTATCGCTTTCGAATACTGTTTCATTTCTTGAGATATTCGGTGTTGATCGGGTTCGTTCCACCGTTCATAACTGGGTTCACAAGGCCGATCTACAGCCGGAATCTAGTCGGAGCCCGAATCACGTCGCGGTCGATGAGACTGTGATTCGACTTGACGATGAACAATATTGGCTGTACGCTGCTGTCGATCCCGAATCAAACGATCTGCTCCATACACAGCTTGAACCAACGACAAATAACGCTCTGGCAGATCGGTTTTTCGCTGATCTCCGTGACAAACACGACATAGATGACGCAACAGTTCTCGTAGATGGATCAGCTTCACTTCAGCGAGCCTGTCGGAAACACGACCTCGATTTCAGATACGAACGACATGGAAATCGGAACAGCGTCGAACGTGTCTTTCGTGAAATAAAACGCCGAACTACCAGTTTCTCAAACTGTTTTAGCAACGCCGAAGCAGAAACTACTGACGAGTGGCTCAGATCGTTCGCTTTCGCATGGAATCAGCTTATCTGAACACTACAGTGTCTTCCGAAACGGAACATATTACATCATCGCAAGTACAGACCGATGTATGAGGCCTCTCTCTGTTCAGTACCTTCGAAATATTCGAAACCCGCTACAGTTCGTTGATTGGGCACGCTACCAGTTCTCCCGCGGCAAGGACGTGTATTTGTCCACACTTACTAGCAGTGGGACGCACTGGCTTCGGTTCCTCATCGCGAAGGTGATTGTCGACGCACACGACCTTGGCTATGCGTTTACCGATATCCGACCAGAAAGTCTCGTGCCGATATTTCGGGACAAAACTGTTCGATTCGACTTCAACGACTATACGGAGTTTTCACGTTTCCAGCACAGATATAAACCATACTCGGTTCTACTTCGTGGCGGCCGGGTTATCGTTCCTGTTCGCGATCTCAGGGATACCATGGTTTCGAGTTACGATACGTACTCTGAACACAAGGACAGTTCCATTACTTTCTCGGAGTTTCTGCGGGCCGATGGCGTCGATGAAAAATGGCATCGGACCCTCGAATGGCGTATCGACTTGCCGAATCAGTGGCATCGAAATTGGGACAACGTCGATGATCACCTCAGTGTCAAGTATGAGGCGTTGAAAGGCGATACACAGGGTGTCACGCATGATGTACTTGAGTTCATTAGACTTGACAACGTATCCGACGCGCTGGTTACCCAAGTCACTGAGTTCTGTGATATCGACCAGGTGAGGCGAACCCAGATATTCTCGGTAATTCCAACGAGCGGGTCAAACCGGCAGGCGAGGGCGCCAAAATCAATCAGGGAACGACCCATAGGTACCGGGACTATTTCCATGGGTCTGACAGACGCTATTTCAAGCGGCTTGTCGATGAGCGTCTTGAAGACGACTCCGGTTACGACTATGGAAGCTTCTGAGCGACAGCGTAACGCGGGCGTACGGGGTCTACCCATAGCATCCTGCCTCGGCATCTGCTCTTCCACAGCTGTTTGCTCTCTGCCGCGTGATCCCAGCCGGTCCGATTAACCACCCCACTACATTACTTAGATGTCACTTAAATCTCGTTTCAGCTGGAACAGCCTAGTAAGCTTCTTCAGTCTTGCCGGCATTCAAATAGTAAAATTTCTTACTAGTATTGTCTTTGTGAATGTCGCGGGATCGTTCGCCGTAGGCATTTATTTCGTCTTTATGTCGGTATATCGACTACTGAATCGGGCGACGACAGTCGGCTTAGGCCAAGCTATTGTGAAACGAGTCTCAGAGCAGGGCTCAGGAACAGAAGCCACTACCGCCGATACCGTGGCGACTGCATTTGTACTCCGGGCAGTCCCTCTCTTACTTATCAGTACAGCGCTGGCTATCTTCAATAGCCGTGTGGACAGTTATATCGGCCTCAACTCGGCGTGGGTGTTCGTCATCATCGGGCTCTGGGGGACGGCGCTATACTCAACATTTCGCTCAACATTGTATGCTCAGCGGAGGATAGACATAGCGAGTGGATTCGATCTGTTCAAAGACGTTGGAACAGCAGTAATACAAGTCGCTCTCATCGTCTTCGGCTACGCTCAGTGGGGTCTCGTCGTTGGGTTCATCACAGCATTACTCGTCTCGGCTATCTCTATTTTCACGTTCACGCGAGTTCCGATTCATACTGCATCTTTGAACTATGAACGAGCGAAGTCGCTATTCGCTTTCGCGAAGTTCTCGTATCTAGATAATCTCGTCGGTGGTGAGCACCGCTGGCTCGACATTGTCATTCTCGGCTTTTTCGTATCGTCTGACCGAATCGGTGTATATGGGATTGTATATGCGCTAGCACAGTTTGGTCTTATAACCTCTACTGTTCTAGGTCGTAATATCCTCCCCGAGGTGAGCAACCTCGAATCAACTGACGACACAGAAACTAGTGAACAGCTTCTTTACAGAGTACTTTCATATTCGACTCTATTCACATTCCCAATACTTGCTGGCTCGTTTGTCATCGCCGATCGATTGCTACTAGATATCTATGATCTTGATACGGGAGCGATGTCACTATGTGTCCTCACTGCCGGGGCAGTCGCATACAGTGCATATAATCAACTCCACCAGCTTATTTACGGGCTTGACAAACCAAAGTATGCGTTCCTGTTAAGCACCCTCTCAACAGTCATAAACGCGGTCGTGGCTGTTCTGCTAATCCCATTTATTGGTATCCTTGGGGCGGCGGTTTCGACATCACTCTCGATGCTCGCGGCACTTATTGGCGGGCTATACGTCATCACCGTACACAGCAACATTAGCGTTCGATTCCCACTTCGCCCCTGGGGATTCCAAGCTACCAGTGCTGGGATAATGGGGGGTGTCGTCTTTGCGATCCAGTCACAGGTCATGTACCAGACACGCTTTTACTCAGCGGGACTGGTCCTCATTGGCGGAATGATATATCTGTCACTAGTGATTTCGACCGACTCGTTCCTCCGAGCACAGCTACGACAGGTCCTCGCCCGCATCACCACCTAGCCAGCCCTCGTAGAACGCAATCACCGCCTCAGCATTCTCACGCCACGCGTTTTGTGGCTGGGCGCGTTCGAACCGATCCGTCGCAGATACACCTCTCTCAACCGCGTCGTCGAGAGCGCTACTGAGCGCCACAACATCGTTATCGGCAACAACGGTTCCCGTGTCCGACTGTATCATCGACGAGACACGTCCAACATCCGGTGCGATACAGTAGGTGCCGCATGCCAGTGCTTCTTTTAGAGCAATCGGATGGTTCTCGTGTTCAGACGCCATCGCAAATACATCAACGAAATTGAAAATCTTCGCGACTACTTCCTGATCGCAATGGCCGAGAAATGATACCTCGCCCGGCGCAACTTGATCGGCGTGTTCCTCTAATGTAGACCTCCGTGATCCGTCACCCACGACGAGCAATCGGATCTCGCTGTCGGCAGCGACCACAGCATCTATTAGTCGATTCACACGCTTCACCGGCTCAAGTCGTCCAACGAACGCGACCAGTAGTTCCTCGTCGGCACGCCACTTATCAAGAACACCCGCCTCAATATCCATCGGCTTGAAGTTAGCTTCGTCAACGGCGGGATTGATCGATAGACTTGGACGAGACAGAATACGATCATTCGAATATTCCGATTCACAACCGCCCCAGAAAATGAGTCCATCTGCTTGCTCAAGATACTGGAAATACCGCTGGTTAGTCTTTCCTCTGACCGAATAGAATACGGGAGCATCTGTTATTGATTTGAGTTTGATCAATAGGGGGCGGCCGGTTGCTAACACGAAGTCAGCGTCAGCTAGTTTGTCTTTGAGTTGGCTGGCGACACGGTGTCGAAACCACTCCTCATTTAGATGTCGTAGTATCTTCCCAGCCGGTTCAAAGAGACTGTAACTCCACCCATACAGATATGGTATTTTTACCGAATGGCAGTCGGCGTCGATATCAATCTCACTCTGTATGAGGCTTCGCTGTGTAATATACTGTACATCATGACCAAGTTCAGACAGTTCTCGGCCAAGATTGAGATCATTTATTTCTGCCCCTCCGCGGACGTGTCCTAGATGGCTTGATACGAAGACGATAGTGTAAGGTTCTGATACTGTCACGATGTTATAGTGTTCTTGTACCACACTGAATTTAGTTCTCTTGTTTTACGGTGTTCAACAAGAAAGCAGTGAGACACTACCGGTCTAAGACTCAAGTAAGATGTCTTCGTCAATACTGCGACTCCATACTTTACGTGCAAATATATCACTATTGATTTAGTATCCGTAATGCTTTAGTCCACGACCACCACCTTCCGGGTATGCGGTTACTCTATCTCGTCGATTTGTCCCTCTCTAATTTTTATCCCCTATTGACTGAAGTGTTCGGCAAGCGACTACAGGAGCGTGGACATGAGGTTATCTGGGTGACTCGACCAGAGGGTGATGAGGGCTATCACGAAACAACGATACACGGGCAGCAAGCATACGTATTGCCACACAGTGAATACAGTGAAGTACGATCGTTTGTCAAATACCTCACACACCGCACACACACCAGCCGTATTTTCGATATTTTCGAGAAACATCAGCCAATAGACTGTGTGCAGGTTCGAAATGATCTATCGATGGCGCTGGCAGCGAGCGCACTACAACAGCGTACTGGCTGTCATTTCGTTCACCGGATCACCCACCTGAAAGCGGAGACAATGTGGTACATGGCACGGTACGGTCAGAGTACACACCCCGCTAGAGATTACCTGAAAGCGTGGTCAGGGCGGCGACTCCGAGACTACTTGGCGAACAGAGCTGATCTAGTATTGCCGCTATCGGAGGCGATGGAAACAGAACTGTCGACGAATATCACTACAACGCCCATGGAACCGCTCCCAACGGGTGTAGATACGGAGTTAGACAGGAGCGACACCGACCCGCAGCTGTTCCGGGATCGTTTTGATATTGGCGACCGGGAAATTATCCTGTATATCGGGTCGATGTCACCGTCACGAAACTTGGAATTTCTTCTTGAGGTCATCCAGCAACTGGATATGGACGGACGGGTGCTAGTAATGGTCGGTGGTAGAGATTCAGAACACCGGAACCGCCTCCGTTCAATAAGTCGTAAAATGGGCATCGCCGATAGCGTCCTGTTTACCGGGTGGTTAGAAGATAGAAAGATGGTGTACAACGCGAACGCTGCCGCAGCTGTCGGAGTGAACCCACTACCAACAAACAATATCTTGCGGACAAGTGCTCCGATCAAAGTACTCGAATATCTGCTGTTCGAAACGCCCGTAGTCGTGAGCGATGCCCCTGACCAGCGAAGAGTTGTCGAAGACTCCAACGGGGGGTTCGTCGTCCCGTACTCTGTCGGTACATTCGCCGAGGCGCTATCCAAGTTTTTCGACCTTACACCGAGTGAACGGTCAACGATGGGGGCGAGTGGCCGCGCGTACGTCAAGTGCGAGCGTGGGTTTGATACGCTTACCGAACAGCTATTGCGTATCTACTCCGAGTATGGGCTATTAGAGTAGTCGCTATCGGTGAACACCTCGCTAGAGTGGTTTTCGAGGGCACAGAGACGGTGTCGAGATAAGGTCGAAAGATGAGACAGTCAAAAGATCAAGTGATCATGCTCTCGTTCAGTCGCTTCAGCAGCGATAACAGTTATATCGAGTTGGATTTTCTGGAGCGGGAGGCGACAGCCGAGTCAGCGATGAGGCCCGGTTTCCGGTTCCACTTAGTAGCACAATCACTTTCGGATACCGTTTTAATTCTTGGATGGATAGGTGTTGATCGTTATCAAACTATCGTCTATTGTGGTACAGAAGCCAATATAGATCCGATAGAAGGTATCAATCCGAATCACGTCGCAATCGATGAAAACGATCCGGCACTCCACAGCGCAATTACCTCAATATTTCTCCCCCGAACTATGCGAGAAACATCAGTTTAACAACAATTTTGTTAGATATGATCCTGGAAATAACATTTATAACTGATCTCTTGATTTGGTTCCCGAGTTCATCTCAATTATCATTTTCCTCTGTCAAATCAGTCAAAGAACATCAGATTTCGAGGAAACAGAGACAACATATTGATAATTAGATATTGTTAGCGGATTCAACGAAACACAATTATAGAAATAGCTATAAGCTGTGATTAATAGTTACACGTATGCAATACGCCAAATCGTTCTCATTTCCTTATCGTGATTGGATCCGCTCATATCTCCCTTCTCCAACCCTAAATATTGCTGCTGAATCTATACACCGTCATATCGAACATAATGTGGGCCCAGATGGAACCGTTCTTATCGTCGGATGTGGTGACGGCGGTGAAGGCCTATCAGGATTTTCCGAGGAGTTCTTAGAAAACAGTGTTATCGGCACAGATATTCGTGAAACGAACTTTGCTGAATTACTTAGCGATATCCATCGGTTGCCTGTTCGTGACGGATCAATTGACGCTGTCGTCTGTCAAGCAGTCTTAGAACATATTGAAGACGTGAATATCGCAATTGACGAACTCACTCGAGTACTCAAACCGTCCGGCCTGCTATATATTGACGTACCCTTTCTTCAAGGGTATCACGCGCTCCCGACAGATTACAGGCGGTTCACTAGTAATGGTCTCGAAAACACAGTGACGAAAGAACGGAGCCTACAGACGATTGATTCGGGTGCCTCAAAGGGTCCGACGAGCGTTCTTCTCTGGGTCACTTGCGAGTACCTCGCATACCTCGTAAGCTTCGGTAATCATAAGCTACGAAAGACGCTCAGCGTCGGCTTCAGAATTCTCACCTTCTGGGTGAAATACTTCGATAAACTCCTTCTGAAGACACACGGATTTGATACCAGATCTATGACTATTCCATCGGCAGTGTACTGGTACGGTCGGAAGAAAGGTGATGAGTCCGTATCAGCCGAATAGTATCGTTCTACTGCTTGATACGCACTAACTCCTCTGTTGTCTTTTCGACTGTTTTTCTCCACTGGAAATCACTCGTATTAGAAGCCGGATTTGCTCCGCCTATCCTTCGATCTCGTAGCTGACTCTCAATTTCTCGAGAGAAGCTCTCTGCGGTTGTGGAATAAACCGTTTCGATCTCGGTATTAAGCACACTACTCACTTGATTCAGATCGCTCATCACGACTGCCAACCCGCTCGCCATCGCCTCCAGCACCGTCCGCGGCACGCCCTCGGCTCGACTCGGCAACACGAGCACATCCCCGCTGCGGTACACCTTCGGCATCTCGTCGTACGGAACGTGCCCGAGGAACGTCACCGACTCGCTGATCCCCAACTCGGCCACTTGCGCCTCCAACTCCTCCCGTAACGCACCGTCGCCACAAAGGTACAACTCCGCGTCGGGGTACTCCTCGAGCACCTCCGCGAACGCCTCGACGGCCAGCCACGGCCGCTTTCCCTCCGCGAAGCGCCCGACGAACAGCACCACCGGCCCCTCCGCATCGATCAGATCGCTCTCCGGGCCCTCCGGCGTGAACCGCTCCGTGTCGATGCCGTTCGCGACGACCTCGATCCGCGAACTCACGCCTAGGTCCCGCACGCGCTCCTTGTCCACGTCGGTGTAACAGAATACCACGTCGGCCTGATTGAACGTCCACCGACCGACCGTCTTCAGGTAGATCGAGAACAGTCGCTCCGGCGCGTTCTGACTGTACAGCCCGTGGTTCGTGATCGCGAGCGGAATATCTCCGAGCCGGCGCTTCAGTGCCGCGAGATTCGTCACGAAGTAGCAGTGCGAGTGCGCGTGCATCACGTCGAAGTCGTCCGCGTCGACGCCCCACAGGTATCGCGCGACCGCCGGCGAGACGTCGTTGCCGAGGAGCGTCACGCCGGGCGAGACGCGGACGATGGTGTACCCGTCGGTCTCCTCGATCCGCGGGAGCGACTCGTCCTCCCGCGTCGTGAGCACCGTCACGTCGTGGCCCATCGCCGCCTGGTCCCTGCTCATCGCGTGGACGTGGTAGTCCCCGCCGCCCTTCGTGTCGGGGTAGATCCACGGCGCGACACGGAGAATTCGCATTACTGGCTCGTACCCGACGGCCGAGTACAAACGTACCGGTTCGGATTAGTCACACATCCTGTTTAACCAACAGCCGCTCTCAGATCGGACCTCTGTTGGTTAATATAATCCGCTCTTATGTAGAAACGCGGAAAGCCCGTATAATTACACTCAGACAGTTCTAATCTGGCGATATGTCTTCCACTGAGTCAGCGTTCGGCGGGATGTTTCGGCAGCTAATCGAGCTCGGAGTTATCGAGATCAACACCGAGCCGCTCGATGCCCGCATCGAGCGGCGGCTCAAGCAGTTCTGGGAGAATACATCCTGTCCTCGCTGTGGTCACCAGAGCATCATGACGTGGGAAAAACACGACCGAGTTCGGTGCCGTAATTGCGAATTTAAGCCAGTTTACACCCATGGAACGCCATTTCACGAGAAGCACCTCTCCTGTGGTGAGGTGCTTCTCGCTTTCACTCTCTACGCAGATACGCTGCTGAGTATCAACCAAATTGCGCCGCTGCTCGGTCGCGCTTACAAAACCGTTCACACGGCGATTCGGGAGGCGGAAGCCGCGGTTCAGCGCG
>NZ_NEDJ01000050.1 GCF_002114285.1 Halorubrum ezzemoulense DSM 17463 | reverse complement strand
CCTCACCCCTCCCCAGCCTCGTCGCTGGCACCCTCCGCTTCGCTCCGTGAGCCACCGACTCCCTCGCGCGTGCGACTCACGCCCCGCCGGCGTTCGTCGGCACGTGCCGACCCCCGCGTCTGCTTATGTATGATCGGCGCTGTCGCTCAGGGTCGTAGAAACCGTCGCCGGCGGCGGTCCACTGTGCCCACAGCGTCCGTCCGGACCGCCGTACGGCGTCGCGTCGGGGGCGAAGCGCCCTCAGAAGCGCCGCAGTTGCTCTTCGAGGCAGACGGTGACGATCGACTTCGCGATGGCGGCGCCGCCGCCGATCGGGTCGAGCTTCGTGTCGCCGAGCCGCTCGGCGTAGGCGATCGGGCGCTCGCGCACGTCGTAGCCGCGCATCAGCGGGCGGATGAGGAGTTCCGCTGAGAGGCCGGTGTTCTCCGTCCAGCCGATCTCCTCGACCACCTCGCGACGGTACGCGCGCATCCCGGTCGTGGTGTCGTGGACGCGCTCGCCCATGAGCAGGCTCGCGACCGCGGCGAACGCGTGGTTCCCGAAGCGGTTGAACGCCGGCATCGCCTCCGCGCCGTGGTAGAGCCGGTCGCCGCTTACCACGTCCGCGCCGTCGTTGACCTCGGCGAGGAACTCCGGCAGCGCCTCCATGGGGTAGGTGTCGTCGCAGTCGGTCGTGACGACCACCGGTCGGTCGGGGGTCAGGATCGCCTCGCGGACGGCGACGCCGTACCCCTGCGGCTCCTGTTCGATGACCCGAGCGCCGTGCTCGCGGGCGATCTCCGGAGTGCGGTCGTCGGATCCGTCGACGCAGACGACCTCCGCCCTCCCGTCCGTGACCTCGTCGATGTCATCGAGGACCGTCCCGATCGCCTCCGCCTCGTTGTACGTCCCCATCACGACGCTGAGGTCGTCGAAGGTGTATGCCCCGCCGTCCCCCCCGTTCGCCACGCTCTCGCCTTTCTCGTCCGCCGCGCTCTCGATTTCCTCGTCCGCCGAGCCTCCGCCCTCTTCCCCGACGGTCTCCGTCACGTCGACGGCGCTCGCAGATCCGTTCGTCGCGTGTGCTGAGTCGCTCATTACCCGGATCTCCGCTCGCACCTACTTGAGTTTTTAGGTTTACCTAAAATAATGTTCGACGGCAGTCAGGTCTGCGCCGAGAGGCGGGCTTCCACGTCGTCGGCGACGCGGAGCGCGAGCGCGGCGATGGTGAGCGTGGGGTTCATCGCGCCGCTCGTCGGGAAGACGGAGCTGGAGGCGATCCAGCAGTTGTCGAGGTCGTGGGTCCGGCAGTCGGCGTCGACGACCCCCCGGTCGGGGTCGTCGCTCATCCGCGTCGTGCCCATGTGGTGGTAGGCGGGCCCGGTCGCGTCCGGCCCGGCGACCCACTCCACGTCGGCGCCGAGCTCCTCCAAGATCGCGACCTGGATCTCGTTCGCCCGCTCGATCGTGTCGAGCGCGCGCTCGCCCACGCTCCACTCGACCCGCGGCGCCGGGTCCCCGTGATCGTCGGTGCGGTCGTCGGCGAGGGCGATCCGGCTGTCGGCCCGCGGGGCCTGCTCGACGAGCCCGCCCATGGCGACGTGATTCCCGTACCCCTCACGGAGCTGGTCGAGCAGCGGGTCGCCCCAGTCGTCGCCCGACAGGGCCGTCTCGACCGGCGAGGGGCCGGCGTAGTTGAAGAACTCCAGCTTGAACGGGGCCTGCGCCTCGTCGGCCTCGTCGTAGAACTGGTCGCAGGCGCTGGTGTAGAAGCCGACGTGGTTCTGTCTGGTCGGCTCGTCGAGGGTGCCGCCCGCCCCCGCGAACAGGTGGTCCATGAAGAACTCGCCGACGTGACCGCTCCCGTTCGCGAGCCCCTCGGGGTATCGGTCCGCGGCGGAGAGGAGCAGGAGCCGCGGCGTCTCCACGCCGCCCGCGGCGACGACGAAGGCGTCGGCCGTCTGCCTGTGTTCAGCCCCGTCAGGGGTCGCGTACACCGCCGCGGTCACCCTGTCGTCGCCGTCGTGCTCCAGCGACCGCACGGACGCCCGGTCGATGACGGTCGCGCCCCGCTCCTCGGCGCGCTCGACGTGGACCGTCGCGTCGTACTTCGCGCCGCTCGGACACACCGGCTGGCAGGTGCCGTAGCCGACGCAGGGGGACCGGCCGTCGTACGGCTCGGAGTTGCGCGCGTTCGGCACGGAGTGCATGGCGATCCCGAGCGACTCGCAGGCCTCGGCGAACAGCGAGTCGCTGTAGGAGGGCTCGAACGCCGGCATCGGGTGCGGCTCCTCGCGCGGCGGCGCGTAGGGGTTGTCCGACGCGCCCGCGACGCCCAGCTCGCGCTCGGCCTCGGCGTAGTAGGGGCGGAGGTCCTCGTAGTCGATCGGCCAGTCCGGCCCGACGCCCCGCGCCGTGCCGGAGTTGAAATCGTCCTCGTGGAGCCGCATCACCATCCCCTGCCAGTGGAGCGTCGACCCGCCGACGCCCTTCACGCGGGCGTGGTTGAGCGGGTACGGGCGGTCGCCGGCGATCTCGTGGGCGTCGCGCTCGCCGCCCACGTCCCAGACGTCCGGCCGGTCGTAGAACGGGCGGATCGCGCGCTCCTGTCTCGCGAGCCGGTCGGCGGGGTCGAACCGCGGGCCCGCGTCGAGCACGACGACCTCGCGGTCGCCCGCCAGCCGGTCGGCGACGAGCGCTCCCGCGGGGCCGGCGCCGACGACGCAGACGTCCGTGTCCGGCACGGGCGTGCGGTCGACGTCGCCGCGGGCCCGGTCGCCGGTCTGCCGGTAACGAGCGTCCCGTCCGCCGCTCGCGTCCTCCGCGCCGCTCATCGGGGCCCCCGCCGGTAGCTCTCCGCGCCGCCCGCGTGCCCCTGCGGGTTCTCGATGCCGACGAGCTCCCCGCCCGTCGGCGAGGCGTACAGCGCGAGCAGCAGCTCGTTGACGACGTAGTACCGGACTCGCTCCGCGGTCGTTCCGTCCGGGTTCTCCTCGGCCACGTCCGCGCCCATCTCCCGGAGCAGATCGTCGCGGTCGGCGGGCGAGAGGTCGGCGACCGGCGCGCCGTACCACGACCGGGCGGCCGACTCGACCTCGGCGACCGCGGCTCGGATCCCCTCGGCGTGCGCCGACCCGTCGAGGCGGCCGTCGAGGAGGCCGTCGACGAACGCGTCCAGCCCGGAGACCGCCTCCGGGTAGACGGTCCGCGCGACCGCCGTCATCGCCTCGCGGACCGCCTCGTCGCCGGGGGTGCCGTCGCCGTCCCGCGCGGGCTCCGCCTCGGCGCCTCCCCGACCGCCGTCGCCGGTCGCCCGACGGACGCCGAGCGCGACGCCGCCGGTCGCGCCGATCGCGGCCAGCGCGGCCGCCGCGTCGCGTCGCGTCAGTTCCATGGAATATTTTAGGCAGCCCTAAATTAATATATCCGTCGGAGCGCGCTCGACGCGCGATCGGAACCCCTAACGCCGGCCGCGACCACGCTCGGACAGAGACTCTGCCCCGTACAATGACCCTGCGAAACCGGCTCCGCGACCGCTTGACCGACGGCGACGACAGGCTGCCGATCGGGCTCACGCTGCTGTGCGCGGCGATCGCCGCCACGCTCGTGTTCCCGCTGGCGTGGCTCGTCATCGAGGCGATCGCCGTCGACCGCGGGCGCGCGACGGACCTCCTCTTCAGCGCCGGCACCGCGGAGGTCCTCGTCAACAGCCTCCTCTTGATGGCGGGCGTCACCGGCCTCTCGGTCGCGATCGGCGTGCCGCTCGCGTACCTCACCGCCCGGACCGACCTCCCCTTCCGTCGCTTCTGGTCGGTCGCGGCCGCCCTTCCGCTCGTCGTCCCGAGCTACGTGGGAGCCTTCTCGTTCGTCTCCGCGTTCGGCCCGCAGGGCGAGTTCCACGAGGTCCTCGCGCCGCTCGGCGTCCAGCGCGTCCCCGAGATCGGCGGCCTCTCCGGGTCGATCCTCGTCATCACGCTGTACACCTACCCGTACGTCTACCTGACGACCCGGGCCGCGCTGCTGTCGTTCGACACGACGCTGCTGGAGGCCGCCCGGACGCTGAACCACGGGCGGCTCGCGGCGTTCCGCCGCGTGACCCTCCCGACTATTCGGCCGGCGATCGCCGCCGGGTCGCTGCTCGCCGCGCTGTACGCGGTCTCGGACTTCGGGACGCCGTCGATCATGCGGCTCCCGGTGTTCACCCGCCAGATCTACGTCGAGTACAACGCGTTCGGACGCGACTACGCGGCGCTGCTGTCGCTCCAGCTGCTCGTCGTGGTGGTCCTCGTGCTCGCGCTGGAGTGGGCCGTCCGCTCGGACCGCGACACGAGCGGCGACGACGCGGGCCGCACCGACGACCGGGTGTCGCTCGGGTGGCTGCGGTGGCCGGCGACGCTGCTCCCGGCCGGCGTGTCCGCGTTTGCGCTCTTGGTGCCGCTGTGGATCCTCGGGCTGTGGCTCGTTCGCTCGGAGGCCGGCCGCCGCCCCTCGCTCGCGTTCGAGCCGATACAGGTGCTCAACTCGGTGTCCGTCTCGGCGGCCGCGGCGGTCGTCGCCGCGCTGGCCGCCCTCCCGATCGCGTACTTCGCCGCGAACCACGACTCGCCGCTCGCGGTCGTCTTCGAGCGCGCGACGTACGTCGGGTTCGCGGTGCCGGGCATCGTGTTGGCGCTCGCGCTGGTGTACTTCGGCTCCGGCTACGTCCCGTGGCTCTACCAGACGCTCCCCCTGCTGGTGTTCGCCTACGTCGTCCGCTTCCTCCCCCAGGCGGTCGGCTCGGCCCGCACGTCGATCCTCCAGGTCGACCCGCGGCTCGTCGAGGCCGGGCGGACGCTCGGGGAGTCGCCGACCGGCGCGTTCAAGCGCGTCACGTTCCCGCTCACGCGCTCGGGGATCGTCGCCGGGGCCGCGCTCGTGTTCCTCACGACGATGAAGGAGCTACCGGTCACGCTGGTGCTCCGCCCCACGGGGTTCGACACGATCGTCACGCAGATCTGGCGCGCACAGTCGACCGCGCTCTACCAGTACGCCGTGGTGCCGACGCTTATCCTCCTCCTCATCTCCGGGCTCTCGATGGTCGTCCTCCTCACGCAGGAGGGCGGCGAAGAAGGGCTGTGAGGGTCGCGGTCACCGTCCTCGGATGTGGCGGTCCGCGCCGGGTCGCCGCCACCAGATGCGGCGGTCGCCGCCGCTCCCGTCGGTCCGAGAGACCGGTCGCTCTCGATAGTGTTGAAAGCAACTAACAATACCGCGGCCGTGGACTGGAGAAAAACGGGTCAGTCCGCGGCAGACGTCTGCTGTTGACGCGTCACGCGGAGCGAGCTGATCGTCGTGTAGAGGACCGCGAAGGCGACGACGACCGCCGCGCCGATGGTAAGCACCAGTCCGAGCAGTTCGAGCGTCGAGCTGCCGATGTACGAGCCCACTTCGCCGATGCCCACGGCGAGGGCGCCGACGAGCAGCATCCCGCCGAAGTACACCTTGATCTCGTCGGAGTCGACGATGGCGGTCGCGGCGGAGCCGACGCGCGCGCCGAGCGCGCTCCCGAACAGCAGCGGGGCGACGATGCCGAGGCTCACGCCGCCGTCCTGTCCGTAGAGGTAGCTCCCGAGCCCGCCGGAGAAGACGATCTCGAAGAGGTCGGTCCCGACGGCGACGGGCACCGGGACGCCGATCGCGTAGATCATCGCGGGCATCCGGATGAAGCCGCCGCCTACGCCGAGGAACCCGGACAGGACGCCGGTCGAGAAGGCGACGGCCGTGATGACCCACACGGAGACGGTGACGTCGCCGCGGAGCGTCACCATCGGCGGGATCCGAACGGTCCGTTGGATCTTCTTGGCGACGTCGGGGATCTCGTACTCGTCGAGGTCCTTGTCGGCGGCCTCGTGGTCGACTCCGCCGTCGTCGTCGCCCTTGAGGGCGTCGCGCGTGACCATCGCGCCGACGCCGCCGAGCAGGACAACGTAGGCGACGCTGATGACGCCGCCGGCGAGCCCCATCGATTCGAGGTAGTAGACGCTGGCGCGCCCGGCCTCGATGCCGATGGTCGTCCCGGTGATCATGATCACCCCGAGCTTGTAGTCCACCTGCCCGAGGTCGTGGTGTTTCAGCGTCGCGATGACGGCCGTTCCGAAGACGAACGCCATCCCGCTCCCGACGGCGACGGAGGCCGGGTAGTCTAGCATTAGGAGGGCCGGGGTGACGAGGAACGACCCGCCCATGCCGAAGAACCCGAACAGCACCCCGACGACGAGGCCGAACCCGACGAACAGCGCCAACATCTCGGGGCTCGTCTCGAAGATGCCGAGGCCGCCGAGGAAGTTACCGAGCACTGGCGTCACCCCCGACCAAGAGCCGCATCAGATAGGGCCCGACGAGCCGTTCGAGGCCGCCGTACCCCACGTACAACACGAACGCTTCCAGGAGAATCGTGCCGATGAGTAGGACCGTCTCTGGGTCCCACGAGGGTATCTCTAGTCCAGCCATCTATTCGTCCTCCGGCTTCCGAACGCGGAAATTCGGTCTTGGCACATTTCTGCTCGGTGTCCACTATCCGCTTCGTGCCTATAACGGTTTTGGGCTTAATGTACAATACTATATCCCGGTAACCTCGGCGGGAGTACCGATAACTTACAGAGATAATACGGCGCCTCCGTCGGCCCGAGCGCCGGCTACGCGCTCGCGCTCGCTGAAGTATCAAACGACGAACAAAATCGTGTTGTCGCCGCCCGCCGAAGGGATCGACATGAGGGCCCTGTGCGCAACCGACCTGTCGGCCGCCAGCGAGGCGACGATCGAGAACGAGACCTGCCTCGGCTGCCTGGACCGAATCGGCGTCCGGACGGTCCACCTCGTCACGGTGGTCTCGGCGAACGTCCACCCCGGCATGCCCGGCGTCGACTTCGAGGAGCGCCGGCGGCGGGGGCTCGACAGGTACCGCGAGGTGATCGAGGCCGCAGGGTTCGACGTCGAGACGCACGTCGTTCGCGGGACCCCGTACCGCCGCCTCAACGGCATCGCGGAGACCGTTCACGCCGACCTGACGATCGTGGGTTCGCGCGGACAGAGCCCGCTGGAGAACCGGGTCGTCGGCTCGACCGCCCGCAACCTCGCCCGGACCACCGTCGTCCCGCTGCTGGTCAACCGCGTCGAGCGGGCGGCCGACGACCCCGATGTCCTCCGCGAACACCTCTTCCGGCACGTCCTCTTCGCGACAGACTTCTCTGAGCACGCCGACCGGGCGTTCGACGCCTTCTCGTACCTCCGTCGCGCGACCGAGGAGGCGACGCTCGTCCACGTCCGGTCGCCGAAGGACGACGGGCCGGACGCCGGCGGCGGTCCCGCGGAGCGGCTGGCAGAGCGGGCGAGCACGCTGGAGGGCTGGGGGATCGAGACGCGGACCGAGGTCCGCCGCGGCGACCCCGCCGAGGAGATCCTCGCCGTCGAGGCCGAGGTCACTCCGTCGACGGTCCTCGTCGGGTCGAAGGGGCGGAGCCGGATCCGGCGGCTCCTGCTGGGCAGCGTCTCGGAGGAGATCGTCACGCGGGCGACGGGCAACGTCTTCCTCGTCCCGCCGCCTCGGGCGGTTTAAGAGTAGGCGACGCCGCGGCGCGCGCCGATCACAAGACGAGCGCGGCGGCCGCGTACGCGAGCGCGAACGAGAGGCCGAACGAGCCGGCCCACGCCCCCACGGTCGTGAGGATCTTCTCCGCGTCGACGGCCTCCCGACCGCCGACGGCCGCGCCGCTCCCGATGATCGCGCTCACGACGATCTCGTTGAACGAGACCGGCACGCCGAGCAGCACGGCCAGCTGCGCGCTCAGGAACGACGGGACGAGCGCCGAGATGGAGCGGCGCGGCCCGAGCGACGAGTAGTCCTGCGCCAGCGACTTTATCATCCGGGGCGCGCCGGTCCACGAGCCGACCAGCATCCCGAGCCCGCCGCCGACGAGGACGGCGGTGGCCGACACCATTCCCACCTCGTCGAGCAGTGGTAGGAGCGGTCCGACCGCGAGCCCGACCTGACTCCCGCCCGCGGAGAACGCGACGAGCGACCCGAGCGCGAGCAGCACGCGCCGCAGCCCGCCCTGCTCGCCGCGGCTCACGTCCCACCAGACGACGGCCGCGACGGCCAGCGCCGCGAGGCCGGTGATCGCGACCGCCGACGCGGTCCCGTCGAGCGACAGGGTCCGCTGTCCGAGACCGCGGACGGTCCCGGGCGCGGTCCCCTCGCCGAGGAAACTGAACCGGACGTTCACGAGGACGCTCCCGACCAGCCCGGCGAGGACCGGGACGCTGTACCGCTCGGGCGCGCCGGGTCGCGGGAGGACGCTGGCGATGGCGAACGCGATGCCGCCGCCGATGAACGGCGTCAGGAGCCAGACGGCGCCGATCTGTTGGTACTTCGCCCAGACCGGCGTCCCGCCGAGCGCGAGCCCGACGCCGATGACGGCGCCGGTCACGGTGAACGCGGTCGCGATCGGAATCCCGGTGGTGATGCCCACCGCCACCAGCCCCGCGCCCAGCACGAGCACGAGGATGACGCCGGCGACGGGCAGGCTGATCCCGCCAACGAGGCCGCTCCCGACGGCCTCAGAGACGTTCCCGCCCTGCGTGACGGCGCCGGCGAAGCCGAAGACGCCGACCAGCAGGGCCGCGCGCATCGTTCCGATGGCGTTCGCGCCGACGGCGGGCGCGAACGGGGTCGCGCCGCTCGACCCGGCGCCGATCACCCACGCCATGAACAGGCTCGCGAGCGCCGCGCCGACGGAGAGGGCGATGAGAGCGGGGTCCATGGAGCCGGTGCGTTAGTCCGCGCCCGCCGCGGCGGCGTCGCGGGCTCCGCTCCGGCTCCGCCAGTACCCCTGCGCGTACGCGCCGACGAACATTCCGCCGAGCGCCCAGAGGATGGTGACGTTACCGACCCCGAGGCTCGCGTACGCCGCGCCCGGACAGATGCCAGAGAGCCCCCAGCCGACGCCGAAGACGGCGCCGCCGACGAGGACGTTCCGGTCGAACGGCTTCAGCCGGCGCTCGTAGGGAGCGCCGGTGAGCGGCGCGGCGTCGCGGATGCGCGGCAGCAGCGCGAACGCGATCCCGGAGACGATCGCGGCCCCGAACATGACGAACGGGAGGCCGAGGTCCTCGAATGTGAGGAAGTTCAGCACGACCTCCGGCCGCGCCATGTGGCTGAACCCGAGTCCGAACCCGAAGATCAGGCCGCCGACGAAGATCAGCGGCTTGAACAGCGGATGTCGATCCGCCATCTACGGACTCACCCCCAGCGCGGCGACGACCTGGGCGGTCCCGATCGCCACGGCGAGGAACGTCGCGACGCCGACCAGCGACGTCTTCGACGCCGATCCGACGCCGCAGACCCCGTGGCCGGACGTACACCCCTTCCCGATGCGGGTGCCGATCCCGACGAGGATCCCGCCGAAGAACAGCCGCCACGGCTGGACGTCGGTCGCCCAGAGCGTCACGCCGGCGACCTCGTACAGCGTGCCGGTCGTCCCGGGCTCGTAGAGCGGGCTCGTGACTAGCCCCGACTGGAACGTCGCGGCGAACGCGAGCCCGCCGAGGATGATGCCGGCGGTGAACACGAGCCGCCAGTCCCGCGATCCGACGTACCGCCGGAACCGGGACTGGCCGGAGACGTACGACAGCGTCGACTCCAGGAACGTGCTCGCCCCGGCCGGGATACCCGTTCCGACGTAGATGACGACGGTCCCGAGACCGACGAGCAGTCCGCCGACGGCGTACCGGCTGACCCCGCTCGGGAACAGCTCGGCGACCGCCTGCAGCAGTACTGGGTCAGCGACCATCGGCGTCGTCAGTCACCCGCGAGCGAGTCCTGACTGGCGGCGCAGTTGTTCGGCCCGAGCTCCAGGGTGAACGCCTCGTCGTCGTCGACGGCGTTCTGTCCGAGGTTCGTCGCGATGATGTCCTCGTAGTTGGCCGGGCGCGGCGGCATGTCCGAGAGGATCAGGTCGACGAACGCCTGCTCGTCCATCGTGAGCGCGTCCATCTCCTCGACGAGCTCGCCGATCGGCGCCGTGTAGGTGCCGTCGTCGGCCGCGACGGCCGCGTCGCTGAAGTGCGCGCCGCCGATGAGCGTGTCGTCGGGCAGCGTCAGCACCCGCTCCTGAAGTGACTCGTACAGCAGGCGCGCGGCGTCGGGGGCGCCCTCGTCGCCCTCCTCGAGGTCGGGGCGGGCGACGCTCTCGATGAACAGCCCGTCGCCGGTCGCGAGCAGGCTCTCGTCGACGAGGTATGAGGTCATCCCGGTCGTGTGGCCGGGAGTGTAGACGGTCTCGACGGTGGCGTCGCCGACCGCGAACGTGTCGCCGTCGGCGGCCGTGGTCAGCTCGTCGGCGTACGTGACGCCGCGGTCGACCGCGGCCTCGGGGATGACGCCTTCGACGCCCGCGGCGTCGAGGTCGCGCACGCCCGAGATGTGGTCGGCGTGGACGTGCGTGTCGAGAGCGTAGTTCAGTTCGACGCCGAGCTCGTCGGCGTCGTCGAGGTAGCGGTCGGTGAACGCCCGCAGCGGGTCGATGATCGCGGCCTCCCCGTCGTCGTAGAGGAGGTAGCCGAGACAGCCCGAGGAGGGGCGCTGGTACTGGAGGAGCGTGCCGGCGCCGTCGTAGCGGTCGACCTCGACGGCCTCGTAGATGCTCGCCCAGCCGTTCATCCCGTCTTCGAGGTGGTCGACGTCGTAGCCGCGCTCCGTGAGCGTGCCCGCGACGTACTCGCTGGCGCCGCCCTTCGCGCAGAGGACGGTCACCTCGCGGTCGTCGGGGATCCGGTCGAGAACGTCGTCGTCGATCTCGTCTTCGAGGAACTCGAAGTACGGGACGTTGATCGACGTGACGTTCTCGCCGTCGATGCGCCACTCCTCGTAGTCCGACTGCATGCGCGCGTCGAGGATCGTGACGTCTTCGCCGGCGTCGATTCGGTCTTTGAGCGATTCCGGGTCGACGGAGTCGACGTCGACGTCCGGAGTCGGGAAGTCGTCGGCATTCATGTTTCGCAGTCGTTCATACCGGGTCGACGCACAAAAGCATTTTCATAGTATTTCCTTTTCTAAGCAATACTATATTCAATAGAATCCGGTCTGTATCTCCTACTGTTGTACTCAGGGGCTTATGCGGCGGCTAAACAGGTTTCACTTTATACAGTAGTTGGGAGAATTCCCAAGAACCGACACAGTTTTACTTCACCGGGGGGTATTGTGCGCTAGCTCCAATACAGACACCGGAGCAGATACACAATGAGTGCTGAATTCGACATCGCGGAGACGCTCGACGTGAAAGGCGCATCGTGCCCCATGCCGGTAGTGAAGACGAAGTCCGCCGTCGACGGCCTCGACGCGGGCGAGGTCCTCGAAGTGCTGGCGACCGACCCCGGAAGCATGAGCGACCTCGACGGCTGGGCCGACGGCACCGAGGGCGTCGAGCTCCTCGACCAGACGGAAGGCGACGACGTGTACAAACACTACGTCCGCAAGACGGAGTAACGATGAGCACGGACACACCCGACGCGTCGGCCGACGACGCGCCGACCGACGACGCGCCGACCGACGACGCGCCCTCCCGCGCGGAATTGGCCGCGCGCGTCGACGAGCTCGAGGAGGCGCTCGCCGAGGCCACCGCCGACGACGGCGGCAAGAAGATGAGCATCATCGCCACCAAGGGGACGCTCGACATGGCGTACCCGCCGCTCATCCTCGCCAGCACCGCTGCCGCGTTCGGCTACGAGGTGACCGTCTTCCACACGTTCTGGGGGCTCGACATCCTCCACGAGGAGCGGTCGAAGAACCTCCAGCTCAGCTCCGTCGGCAACCCCAACATGCCCGTGCCGAACGCCGTCGCCGCGCTCCCCGGGATGGACCGCGTCACGACGAAGATGATGGAGCGCCGGATCTCGGACAACGACACCGCCACGATCGAGGAGCTCCTCGAAACGAGCCTCGACATGGGCGTGGAGTTCCAGGCCTGTCAGATGACCATCGACCTGATGGACTACGACGAGGACAACTTCTACGACGGCGTCACCACGGGCGTCGGCGCCGCCACCGCGCTTCAGGACATGGCCGAGGCGGACATCCAACTGCTCGTCTGACCGCCGCGGAACGAGCCCCCGGTTCTGTTTTGCCCGCGCCGTCGCCGGCGTCGTCGCTCCAGACACCCTCGATACAACGCAAAAACAACTAGTGACCACGACCGACTCCGCCCGCTCGCGCCGCGGAACGGCGCGTCGCCCCCGCTAGCGCGATCCCTCGCTCCGCTCGCGCCCGGCGCGCTCGCGGCCGATCGCGCCCGCCACCGCCAGCAGGTAGCCCAGCCCGTACTGGACGTCCGGGTCGCGCACCCCGCGGATCAGCCCGACGGCCCCGACCCGATCCGGCGGGTCGCGCTCCGCCTCGCCGACCCCCTTCAGCAGCGTCTCGACGCCCTCGCGGGTGTCGTCGTCGGCCGCGGTCTGCGCCACCTCGCCGAGCGCGGCGCCGGTCCCGGCCAGCGACGCGACCATCTCGTCGTCGAGGGCCGCGGTCGCCAGCGACCCGACCTCCGCGACCTCGGCCAGCTCGTCGAGCGTGCCGCTCCGCTGGAGCGTGAGCAGCGTGTCGAGCGCCTCCCGCAGCTCGTCGCCGTTCTCGCCGACCGCCTCGGCCAGCGCCACGGTCTCGTCGGTCGCCAGGCCGTCGGCGGACTCCGCGAGCGTCGACCCCGTGGCCGAGAGCTCGCGGACCATCTCGTCTGAGAGCGCGCCCTCGCCCAGCGAGAGCACGTCCAACAGCTCGTTGACCGCGTCGAGCCGCTCGACGAGCTCGGCGACCGCCTCCGGGTTCTCCGCGATGGCCGCTTCGAGGTCGTCCGGCTCGGGTTCGTGCGTCTCGGACATGGTCAGAGCAACCCTCGCGCGGTGAGCCAGTAGGACTCGTTGTACGCCAGCTTCGACCAGTGGAGCTTCTCCGAGGGCGGCGCGGGCGACGGCGGGCGCTCGTAGTCGAACTCGACGAACGAGGCGGCGTCCATCCCGGTCTCGATGAAGCACAGGGTCTTCCCGTCGTACGTCGCCGTCGCGGGGCGGCCTCGGACCTCGCTGGCGAGGCGCTGGCCGACGACGCCGGCCTGGTAGTGCGCGACGCTGCCCGCGTTCGGGACGCCCGTGTCGGCGGTGTCGCCGAGCGCGTAGACGTTGTCCGCGGCCGCCGCCTCCAGCGTGTGCTTGTCCACGTCGACCCAGCCGTCGTCGCCGAGGCCGGCCTCCTCGATCAGGTCGACGCCGCCGTGAGGCGGAATCGAGACGAGGAGGTCGTAGTCGAGCTCGGTCCCCTCCATCGACGTGATGGTCTCCGCGTCGGGGTCGACAGACTCGGCGTTGAAGAACGTCTCCACGTTGATGTCCCGGTCCTCCATGATGGGACGGGCCCACTCGGCGATGTGGGGATTCCCGTGAACGCGCTGGACCGGGTACGTGTAGGTGACCTCGACGTCCTCGCGCAGGCCGCGCTCGCGGAACCAGTCGTCGGTCATGAAGACGAACTCCAGCGGCGCCGCGGGACACATGTGGGGCGTCCCGATGACGCTCAAGACGAGCTCGCCCTCGGTGAACTCCAGCAGCTCCTCTCGAAGGGCCGTCGCGCCCGACTCGCTGTAGTAGTCGTGTCCGCCCTCGACGAGCCCGGGGATCTGCTCGGGCTCCAGCGTCGACCCGGTCGCCAGCACGAGGTGGTCGTACTCCATCGACGGCGCGGTACCGTCGAACCGGAGCGTCTGCGAATCCGTGTCGATCTCGGACACGCGGTCGATCCGGAGGTCGACCGCGTCGTCGACCAGCTCGTCGAGCGCGCGGCGACCGTCCGCCGGTTCGCGCTTGCCGAACGGCACGTACAGCCAGACCGGCTTGTACACGTGGTCGGGGCCGTCGTTGATCAGAGTGACCTCCACGTCGCCGGCGTCGAGCTCCGGACCGAGCCGGTCGGCGAGGTCGTTGGCGAGCACCGATCCGCCGGTCCCGCCGCCCACGATGACGATGCGTTCGGTCATGCTTTCTCCACGTAGAACGCGTTGTGCTCGTCGAGCTCTTCGACGGCGAGCAGTTCGTTGCCAGCCTCATCGGCCCACTCGGGAACGTCGGTGAGCGACCCGCCGCTGTCGCTCAGGAGCCGGACCACGTCGCCCGACTCCGCGCTCCGGATCGCTCCGATGAGGTCCATCAGGGGACCGGGGCACGCTGCGCCTCTGGCGTCGACGGTTTCTTCGGGTTCGATGTCGGTCATGGGGGTCTCACACCAGACAGTTACGCGCGTGGCGTATTAGTCTTGTGCGCTCATTCCACAATCTAAAAATCCTCGTGTTCGGCGCGGATCGGTCAGCGTCGGCGGCAGTCGGGGTGTCGCTGACGGTTGGGGCGTCGGCGGCGCTACCGGTCGAACACGACCGCGTAGTGGTACGGCGGCAGATCGACCCGCCGGTCGAGTTCGAACGGCGCCGCCCCCCGGACGGCCTCCGCCGTTTCCTCGGGGTCCATCCGGAGCCCCGTCGGCGGTCCCCGGGGCTCCCCCCCGACGGTCGTCGCTTCGCGCGGCCGGTCGTGCCAGTTGACGACGACCAGGCTGCCGCCGGGCGCGACCGCTCGGAACGTCTCCTCGACGAACTCGGCGCGGTCGTCGACGCCGTGGAAGGTGTTCGCCACGACGAGCACGTCGACCGGCTCCGGGAGGACACCAGTCAGGTCCCGGGCGTCGCCGTGGACCGGGACGACGTTCCCGATCGCCTGTCGCCCGGCGAGCGCGTCGAGCTCGTCGAGCAGCGCCTCGTCCAAGTCGACGGCGTACACGGGCGCGGGCTCGGTGATGCGGGCGGCCGGGAGCGCGAAGTAGCCGCTCCCGCAGCCGACCTCGGCCACCGACAGGCCGGGCTCGACCCCGAGCTGCCGGAGCGTCGCGCCCGGCGTCGGCCAGAGCTTCCCCCACCAGTCCCAGTCGGGCTGGCCGGTGTTCTGGAACCGCTCCATCGTCAGCGGGGGCCCGACGCGCCGGCTCCCGTTCCGTCCGCCGGAAGGCGGCGTCCGTCGCTCCCGCCGCCCGCGAACCCGTATCCGCCGCTCACGGACCCGTCGTCGGCCCCCCGAGGCGGCTCGCTCGTCGCATCGGTCTTGTCCTTCATACCCATACGTGAACCAGTCCGCTATCTAAGTCTTTCTCGACCGTCGCCGATCGGCGTGCCCGAGTCGCCCCGCTCGTCCGCGGGCAGCTAGTCGACCCGAGAGCGCCACGCGGCGGGGAGCTGGGCGTAGACCACCGCGTTGTCGACGAGCGCGTCGACCGGGACGTACTCGTCGGGGGCGTGGAGCGTGTCGGTCCCGAGGGCGAACTCGACGGTCGATATCCCGGCGTTCCGGAGCTTCTTGGCGTCGCCGCCGCCCGTGGCGCTCCGACGGAAGACGCGGTCCCCGGTGACCGCCGCCGCCGTCGACGCGACGGCGTCGACCAGCGGGCTGGCGGGGTCCTCTGTGGTGCCGACGCTCCAGGAAACGTCGGCGACCGTGATCCCCTCGCAGTCGGCGACGCAGTCGCGGATGGCCGCGAGCACGTCGGGCGTGTGGACGCCCGCCGTCAGCCGCACGTCGACCTCGGCGCGGGCGGACCCCGGGACGGCGTTCACCGCGTCGCCGCCCTCGAGGACGCCGAGGTTGATCGACGGGTACCGGAATAGGTCCCGAGCGGTCGCCTCGCCCATCGACGGGGCGTAGTACTCGACCGACTCCTCGACGATCGGCTCCATCTCGGCGTCGATCTCCAGCCGCTCGGCGCCGAACCGCTCGCGTATCGTCTCGACGGCGCCGTAGAGCCGGTCGACCGCGTTGACCCCGAGCATCGGTCGAGAGCCGTGCGCCGCCTCGCCGGCGGCTTCGAGCGTCAGCCAGATGCTCCCCCGGTCCGCGACCGTGACGGAGCGGCGACCCTCCTCGCAGGTCGGCTCGCCGATCACGCACGCGTTCGCGTCGAGCGCTCTGGCATCGAGCAGCGCCGGGAGCCCCGCGTCGCCGCCGACCTCCTCGTCGCTCACGAAGGCGAACAGGAGGTCGACGGGCGGCTCCGCGTCGGTCGCGACGACCGCCCGGAGCGCGAACAGCAGCGACGCCACGGCGCCCTTCATGTCGGTCGCGCCCCGGCCGTAGACGCGGCCGTCGGCGCGTTCGCCGAGCGGGTCGCGCGTCCACGCGTCGGCGTCGAACGGGACGGTGTCGAGGTGTCCGTTGTACAGCAGCGTTCGGTCGGACGCGCCGTCGACCCGGACGAGCAGGTTCGGCTTCGCCGGGTCGACGGCGAACCGCTCGACCTCGACCGGAAGTGGGTCGAGGAACCGCTCGATCGCCGCGACGATCTCGCGCGTGTCGCCGGGCGGGTTCGACGTGTCGACCGCGAGCAGATCGAGGGCCAGCGAGACCAGCTCCTCCCGGTGTGCTCGCACGTACTCGGCGGGAGCGTCGTCCGGGTCCGTCGGCGGCCGGGTCGCTCCCGTGTCTTCGGCCATGCCGTCCCCTTCGATCCCCAACGATTTATTTATTTTGTATGTTTCGCACAATACTAATCGGTGGGCGTCGCGGTCGCCCGCGCGTCACGGTCCGGGCTGGAGCGACCGATCCCCGCGCTCGTCCGCCTCGCCGCCGTACCGGTCCTCGAACTCTTGGATGAGCTGACCGACGGTCGCGTACCAGCTGTTGAGCAGCTGTTGCATCTCGCGAGCGGCCTCCGCGGGCGTTCGCGGCCGGTAGACGTAGTAGTACCCGCCCTGATCGTAGTTCTCCTGTCGCTGGACGACGACGCCGGCGTCCACGAGCCGCGAGATCGACCGGTACGCCGTCGACCGCTCACACTCCAGCCGGTCCGCCACGTCGTCGACGGTGAGCCCTTCGTTCACTCCTTGGAGCGCCTGAAACACCGCCTGATCCCGCTCGTTGAGCCCGTGAATACACTCGAGGAGGTCGATACACCCCAAGTCCCGTTCGAGGTCGTCACGCACTGACGCGGTCATCGTATCGGACAATAGGGCGACAGAGTGGGTTAAAGTTGTTCCTAATTAGTACAATACTACTATAGTCGAGTCGGCGACAGTCCGGTTCAGTTCACGGCTGCTCCGCTCTCTCGGTAGGACATCCGAAGAGCCTTTGTTACGTAGGCCCAAGACGATACACGAATGACGCTTCCGATCGACCCGACGCAGATCGACCCGGACGACATCGGCGAAGAGCAGGCCACCCTTGAGATGGGCCACGAGGAGGCGATCGAACATGTCCGCGAGGTGTTCACCGACGCCGGATTCGGCGTCCCGGTCGAGTTCTCGCCATCCGAGATGCTCAACGAGAAGGTCGACGCGGGTCGCGACCCCTACTACGTGCTCGGCGCGTGTAACCCGGCTGTCGCCGACCGGGCGCTCGACGCGACCGACAACAAACTCGGCGCGCTCATGCCGTGTAACGTCGTCGTCTGGGAGGAAGCGCCCGGGACGCAGCGCGTCTATCACGTCTCTATCATGCGCCTCGCTCGCCTCGCGGGCATGGCGCCCGACGACGACGAGATGGCCGGCATCATCGCCGACACCGGCGAGATGGTCGACGAGGCGTTCGAGAACCTCTGACCACGCTCTGACACAGCCGTCCCTACGGCGTCGCCGGCGCTCTGCTCGGCGGCACTCGCCGTCGGCGACGATCGGATCGGCGCGGTCTGCGCTCGGATCGGTGCGGCCGGCGCTTCGACCGACACGGACGTGACCCGGTTCCGTTCGCCTCGCCTCCGTGTCGACCCCGCTCGTCGCGATTCCACACCTACTTATCCGCGACCGCCGACGGGCCGATATGAACCTCGCCGATTCGCGCGTCCTCGTCACCGGCGGCGCCGGTCTCGTCGGAAGCCACCTCGCGGCCGACCTGCTCGACCGCGGCGCGACCGTCCGCGTCGCCGACGACCTCTCGAAGGGGACCCGCGACCGCGTCCCCGAGGGCGCGGCGTTCGTCGAAGCGGACATGACCGACCCCGACGACGTGGCGCGCGTCGTCACCGACGACCTCGATGTCGTCTTCCACTTCGCGGCGTACACCGACACGAACTACGACGACGACCGCGCGCTGTTCGAGGAGAACACCGAGATGACGTACAACGTCTTGGAGCGCATGCGCGAGGTCGGCGTCGACCGCTTCGCGTTCACCTCCTCCTCGACGGTGTACGGCGAGGCGCCGCGACCGACCCCCGAGGACTACGCCCCCCTCGAACCGATCTCGATGTACGGCTCCGCGAAGCTCGCGGACGAGGCGCTGATATCGACGTTCGCGCACTCCTACGGCGTCCGGTCGTGGGTGTTCCGGTTCGCGAACATCGTCGGCCCGCGCCAGCGCGGCAACGTGATCCCCGACTTCATCGAGAAGTTAGCCGAGGATCCGACCGAACTGGAGATCCTCGGCGACGGCCGGCAGGAGAAGTCGTACATGCACGTCTCGGAGTGTGTCGACGCCATCCGGCACGTGGTCGAGAACGCAGACGCCGCGTACAACGTCTACAACCTCGGGACGCGGACGACGACCTCCGTCACCGACATCGCCGACATCGTGAGCGAGGAGCTCGGCGTCGACCCGGAGTACGCCTACACCGGCGGCGACCGCGGCTGGACCGGCGACGTACCGAAGATGCGGCTGTCGATCGAGAAGCTCGCCGCCCTCGGGTGGGAGCCGTCGGTCGAGAGCGACGCGGCGGTTCGGCGCAGTGCGCGCGAGCTGATCGACGAGATCGTGGAGTAGCGCGATCCCCTCCGACGAACTCCGCCGGTCGGGTGCGGACCGCGGAGGCGCTTCAGTCCCGCCGCAGGCGAACCGAAGGGGGTCCCGAACGCCGACCGGATCGCTCGACTGCCGAAGCTGTCCCGATAACCGACCGGAGGCGGCGGCGTCAACGGAGCGATACGGACGGCTGTTGCGCACAACCCGGTGGGTTTCCCGTGGCGGTGTCGCTCGCGGTTCGATCCGCGTCTCCGCCCGCCGCGCCGCTTCGGAAGGGCCTTTTAACCCGCCCGTCGAACGGACGGTATGTTCCGGCAGTTCCGGTCGGAGGTCGAGGCGGCGCTCGCGGACGCGCTCGACTCGCTCGCCCTCCCGACCGACGACCTCGGCATCGAACGCCCGCCCGACGACATGGACGCGACGCTCGCCTCCAGCGTCGCCTTCCGACTCGCGGGCGAGGTCGGCGACGCGCCGCCGAACGTCGCGGCGACTGTCGCCGAGGCGGTGTCGGTCGGGAACGCGGACTACGTCGCGAGCGTCGACACCGCGGGGCCGTACGTCAACTTCCACGCGAACGAGCGCTACCTCGCCGACACGCTCGACGCGGCCGCGGTCGACGCCGACTACGGCGCGCTCCCCGACCGCGACACGAGCGTCGTGGTCGAACACACCAGCGCGAACCCGACCGGCCCCGTCCACGTCGGCCGCGCGCGCAACCCCATCGTCGGCGACGCGGTCGCGAACCTCCTCGCGTACGCCGGCTACGACGTGGACCGCCACTACTACGTCAACGACGCGGGCCGGCAGATGGCGGTGTTCACCTGGGCGTACGAGCGGTTCGACGAGCCAGACCTCGACGCGGAGCCCGCCCGCGACCGCGCCGAGTACGACCTCGTGCGCTACTACCGGAAGGGGAACGCCTTCTTAGAGGAGGCGGACGACGACGCGGTCGAGGCCGCGGAGGCGGAGATCCAGTCGATCCTCCAGGGGCTCGAGGCGGGCGACGAGGAGACGTACGAGCGCGTCGGCGAGGTCGTCGACGCCGTCCTCGGTGGAATGAAGGCGTGCCTCGGCCGCCTCCCCGCGGAGTTCGACGAGTTCGTCAAGGAGACGCGGTTCATGCGCGACGGATCCACCGACGACATCGCGGGCCGGCTGAAAGAGACCGACCACGCCGTCTACGAGGAGGACGCCTGGCAGCTGGAGCTCGACGAGTGGGGGATCGACAAGAACCTCGTCTTCCTCCGCTCGGACGACACGAGCCTCTACACGACCCGCGACCTGGCGCACCACGAGTGGAAGTTCGCGAACTACGACCGCGCCGTCACCGTCCTCGGCGAGGACCACAAGCTCCAGGCCGACCAGCTCGACGCGACCCTCGAACTGCTCGGCAACGACACCGACCGCCTCGGCCACGTCATCTACTCGTACGTCAACCTGCCCGAGGGGAAGATGTCGACCCGGCAGGGGACCGGCGTGATGCTCGACGACCTGCTGGACGAGGCGATCGACCGCGCTCGCGACGCCGTCGAGTCGCGCATGGACGACCGCATCCGCGACGACGACCTCACCGACGAGGACGTCGAGCGCATCGCCCACCAGGTCGGGATCGGCGCGGTCCGGTACGACATCGTCTCCAAACAGCCCGCGAAGGCGATCACCTTCGAGTGGGAGGACGCGCTCGACTTCGAGGCGCAGTCGGCGCCGTTCGTCCAGTACGTCCACGCGCGCTGCGCCGGCATCCTCGGCGAGGCGGCCGCCGCCGGGATCGACGTGCCGGGCGTGACGGCGGACGCCGACGGCGAGGTCGACCCCGACGCCTTGGACGTCGACGCGGGCGCGCTCGAAACCGACGCGGCCCGCGAGCTCCTCCGCGAGGTCGCGCGCTTCCCCGCCGCAATCGAGGCCGCCGCGGACGACTTGGAGCCGCACACGATCGCGACGTTCACCCGCGAGTTCGCGGACGCGTACAACGCCTTCTACCGCGAGTGCCCCGTCGTGACCGCCGAGACCGAGGCCCTGCGGGACGCCCGGCTCGCGCTCGTCGCGGCCGCGAAGCACACGATGGCGAACGCGCTCGACGTGCTGGGCGTCGAGGCGCCGGAGTCGATGTAAATCGAGGGTATCCCGCCCTCCGTCGCCCGGAGCGGGGCTCCGAGCGATCCACCGCCAAACGCGGCCGAGACGGACGCTTCCGCCCGTATCGACAGGTCAAAGATTACTTACACGCACGCGACCGTATTCGGAGTAATGAGTAGCGACGCACAGGAGGCGAACGCGGACCGCCGGAAGTACGAGTTCCGCAAGGTCATCGAGGAACTCAAGCAGTACGAGGGCTCCGGCACCCAGCTCGTCACCATCTACATCCCCGAGGACAGGCAGATCTCCGACGTGGTGGCGCACGTCACCCAAGAGCACAGCGAGGCGTCCAACATCAAGTCCAAGCAGACGCGGACGGCCGTTCAGGACGCGTTGACGTCGATCAAGGACCGGCTGCGCTACTACGACACCTTCCCGCCGGACAACGGGATCGTGATATTCTCGGGCGCCATCGACAGCGGCGGCGGCCAGACCGACATGGTCACCCGGACGCTGGAGTCGCCCCCGCAGCCCGTCGAGTCGTTCCGCTACCACTGCGACTCGGAGTTCCTCACCGAGCCGCTCGAACACATGCTCGAGGACTCCGGGCTGTTCGGGCTCATCGTCTTGGACCGCCGCGAGGCGAACGTCGGCTGGCTGAAGGGGAAACGCGTCGAGGCGGTCAAGTCCGCCTCCTCGCTCGTCCCCGGCAAACAGCGGAAGGGGGGTCAGTCCGCACAGCGATTCGCCCGCCTGCGCCTCGAAGCGATCGACAACTTCTATCAGGAGGTCGCTGGGATGGCCAACGACCTGTTCGTCGACAAGCGCCACGAGCTCGACGGCATCCTCGTCGGCGGTCCCTCGCCGACCAAAGACGAGTTCCTCGACGGCGACTACCTCCACCACGAGCTTCAGGACAAGGTGCTCGGCAAGTTCGACGTGGCCTACACCGATGAGTCCGGCCTGAAAGACCTCGTCGACAACGCCAGCGAGGCGCTCGCCGACCAGGAGATCGTCGAGGACAAACGCAACATGGAAGAGTTCTTCGAGAAGCTCAACACCGGGCAGGAGGCGACCTACGGGTTCGAGCAGACCCGCCGCAACCTGATCATGGGATCGGTGGACCGCCTGCTCATCTCCGAGGACCTTCGCTCCGACGTCGTCGTCTACGAGTGCCCCGACGGCCACGAGGAGTACGAGGTTGTCGACGCCCGCCACTCGACGCCGGACCACGAATGTAGCGAGTGCGGCGAGGCGGCCGAGGTCGAGGAGCGAGAGGACGTCATCGAACACCTGATGGCCATCGCCGAACAGCGCGGGACGGACACGAAGTTCATCTCCACGGACTTCGAGAAGGGCGAACAGCTGCTCGACGCGTTCGGCGGCATCGCCGGTATCCTGCGGTACTCGACCGGAGTCTAAGGGCCTCTGAAGAAGTTTCTGCGGCCGTTTTACTGCTGTTCCGGCTCGACCGGCCCCGGCGCGATCTCCAAACACGCGCAGGCGTCGGACTCCGGGTCGAAGCAGTCCGGACACTCCGGCTGCCGGTCGATGATCGTGTCGAGCCGCTCGGCGACCGTGTCGTCGATGACGGCCTCGAGCTCCCGGGCCTCGGCCTGATAGTCCTCGACCGCGAGGACGTTCGCGAGGAACCGCTCGATGATACAGTAGGTCTGGAGGGCGTCCCTGGCCCGGACGATGCCGTCGTCGGTCAGCTTGACGCCCTTGTACTTCTCGTGTTCGGCGAGCCCGCGCTCTTCGAGCTTGCCGATCATCTCGTTGGCGCTGGCCGGGCTGACGCCGAGCGCATCGGCGATCGACCCGGTCGAGGCGGGTCCGTCTTCGCTGTCCTGTACGACGTATATCGTCTTGAGGTACTGATCTGCGGTGTTCACGGCTGTCCTCCGTCGGCGCTCGTCGGCGACTCGTCTGTCCGGTTCATCGGCGCTCCATGACCTCCGTGACCTCGCGTACGCCCTCGGCCTCCTCGTCGCGGATCGCCGCCAGGGTCGCGATCAGCTCCTCGCGGTCGACCGAGAACGACCCGTCGGACCCCTCGATCGCCCCGATGCGGTCGTCGTAGAACTTGTACGCCGTCTCCTCGTTGCACAGCTGGTCGTACCGCACGTCGTCGAAGTCCTCCGGCCGCGTCCGCCCGTAGCGGGCGTCGACGAGCGACTCGATCTCGTCGAACGGGACGCTGTCGACGCCGAGCCCGTCGATGAGCGACTCCAGCCGCTCGCGGTGGTCCGCCGACTCCTCGGCCGCGTCCGCGAGGAGCGTCTCCACCTCCGCGTCGAGTTCGGCGTCCAACTGCTGGTAGTGGCGATGCGCTCGCGCTTCGACGACCTCCTCAAGCACGATTCCGATCTGGAGCAGCCGCGCGAGTTGGTCGTCGGAGGCGACCCGCTGGCTCACGCTCACCGCGACCACCCGAGACGGCACGATACGCGGGTTCGCATACAAACAACTCGGGCGTCGTCGGTCTTAAGCGGTTCCCCTCGCTCGCCGGTCGCTCCGGGACTCCGGGCGGGGCTGAAAAAATCCGTTCGGCGCCGGCGGCTTACTGGAGCCGCTCGAAGACGAGCTCCTCGACGTCGTCGCGGAACTCGTCGACCGCGATTTCCTCTAGGACGGGCACGAAGAAGCCCTCGACGAGCATGTTCCGGGCCGTCCGCGAGTCGATCGAGCGGCTCTCGAGGTAGAACAGGTCCTCGGCGTCGACCTGTCCGACCGTCGCGGAGTGGGACGCCTCGGTGTCGTGGTTGTGGATGATCAGCTTCGGCGACGCGTCGGCCTCGGCGTCGTCCGACAGCATCAGCGTGTTTTCGCGCTGGTAGCTGGAGGTGTTCCACGCGTCCTCGCCGACGTCCTGAACGCCCTCGTAGACGGAGCGCGCCACGTCGTCGAGCACGCCGCGGGTGACGAGGTCGGCGGTCGTCTGCTCCGCCTGGTGCCACACGCGGGCGTTGATGTCGAAGTGCTGGTCGTCCGTGCCGAAGAACGTCCCGACGATCTGGCTCTCGGAGCCGTCGCCCTCGAGCTCGGTTTCGATGTCGGAGCGGGTGAGCTTCGAGCCGAAGTTGCTCTCGATCCAGTCGACCGTCGCGTACGTGTCGGTCACGCCGCGCTTCAGCGAGTAGGTGTAGGCGTCGTCGTCGAGGTTCTGGAGCGAGCCGAACTGGACGTTCGAGTTCTCGCCCGCGACGACCTCGACGAGGTTCGAGAAGTACCGGTCGCCGCTCACGTCGGCGTCGCCCGACGTGATCGACTCGAGGATCGTCACCGACGACGACTCCTCGGCGACGACGAGCGTCTGGCTGAACAGCGAACGGGAGTTCATCTCCGCGCGCACCGTCACGTCCTCGACGTCGACGCCCTCGGGGACGTAGACGAACGTACCGGTGGTGAACAGCGCGACCGAAAGCGCCGTGAGATAGTTGTGTTCGGGGTCGAGGACGGAGCCGAAGTTCGCCTCGATGACGTCGCCGTACTCGGCGAGCGCCTCGGTGAACGGCAGCACGACGACCTCGTCGTCGCCCGCGGTCCGCTCGGTCTCGTCCGCCTGGTTCAGCGGGTCGACGAGCGACTCGAAGTCCAGCGCCTCGAGGTCGGTCCAGCGGCGGCCCGGCGTCTGGATGACGTCGGGCAGCTCCGCGGTCTCCAGCGCGGCCAGCGCGTTCAGACGGGTCTCCAAGAGCCACTCGGGCTCGTCGCGTTCGTCGGCGATGCGTCGTACCGTGTCCTCCGAGAGGCTCTCGATTGCTTGCGTGCTCATGTTATCCGAGCGAGCCCTCCATCTCGAGTTCGACGAGGCGGTTCAGCTCGACGGCGTACTCGATCGGCAGTTCCTCCGTGATCGGCTCGATGAACCCGGAGACGATCATCTGTTTGGCGTCGTCGTCGTCGAGCC